>JBCDIK010000099.1:0-13442 GCA_038749065.1 Pseudomonadota bacterium
GACTATGTGGTCTCCCACGCCGGTGAACAGGCCTTCGGGCGTTCCTTCCAACTGCTCGGTGATGGCGGGGTCCTGACGTTTTTCGGTGCTTCATCCGGCTACCGATTCTCTTTCCTTGGCAAGCCAGGCTCTGCGGCAGCAGCTGATATGCTGCGGCGGGCACGCCTGCGTGCCGGCGGTGCGCTGCTCGTGATCTACGGTCCGGGCGCGGATGACGGCATTGTGGATCCGGTTGCTATCGCGGCTATTGAGCTTGGCTGCGCGCTCAATGCGCGCGTGGCGGTACTTACCGATTCGATCTCGCAGCGAGAATTCGTGACGTCTCTCGGGTTCGGGGCGCAGTTCCGCGGGGTGGTCAGCGTTGAGGAGATCCAGCGGCGGTTCGGTGACGAGTTTGTCCCGCCCGGTCCCTTCGCGCCGCTGCCGGATGCCTTCCGGGAGTCCGCCGCATTCAAAGAGGCCGTGCGCCGATTCTCCGATCAGACGCTGAAGCCCGTGGGCTCAGCCATTGCGCCGCTGCTGCGCAGCAATCTCGACCGCCGAGGTTTGCCGGACGTGATCTTCGAGCGTCAGGGACGCGACTCGCTGGCCCTGAGCACGGCGCTGGTGAAGCCCAATACCGGCACCGTGGTTTACGCGGAAGATATCGGAGGGACACGCCTGAGTTTCTACGCGCCGCAGGTCTGGATGCGGCAGCGACGGATTCTCATGCCCACTGCCGAGATCCGCGGTACGCACCTCAACAGCGCGCGGGAGTTCGCCGAGATGCAGGAACGGGTCGCGGCGGGAATGATCGATGTGGTCAACCCGGTGCCGGTGTCCATGACCGATCTACCGCAGGCCCACCAGGCGATGTGGGAGAACCGGCACGCCGGCTCGACCTACGTGGCAGTGCACGCCCTGCCGCGTACCGGTCTCAAGACCCGGGACGAGCTTTACCAGGCGTGGGCGATCCGCGATGCGCAGGAGCGCGGCGAGATCATTGAGCGAATTGATACGGGATCAGCAGGAACCCTCCGATGAGCAGCGAAGTGCAAGAAAACGATCGACTCGCGGGCAAGCGCGTCATATTGACGGGTGCTGCAGGCAACATTGGCAGCCGCATCAGCCGTCACCTGCTGAGCGCTGGCGCACGGCTGGTCATGACCGGACGCAATGAGGCTAAGCTCGAAGCGTTTGTGGACGAGCTCGTCGCCGAGGGGCACGCTCGGGAGGACATGGTGGTCGTCGCCGGTGACTGCGGAGACCCCGATGCCTGCCGCCGGATGGTGGAAGCGGCGCGCTCGCACTTCGGCGAGATCGACGTGCTGATCAACAACGCCGGGACCGCCGGTCCCAAGCGAACTTTGCGCGAAGTGCCCTTCACCAGTGCTGCCCGCAAGGCGCTGGGGGACTCTGAAACCATGCTCGAAGCGGCTATGAACCTGCTCGGTGGGCCCTGGCACATGAGTCGTGCCGCAGTGCCCCTCATGTCTCCCCGCGGCTCCATCGTGAATGTCTCCACCATCTTCTCGCGCACCGCGTACTTCGGGCGCGCCGCCTACGTGGTGCCGAAGTCCGGGCTCAATGCGCTGAGTGCGGGTCTCGCCCGAGAACTGGGCGGTGAGCGGGGGATCCGGGTGAACACCGTCTACCCGGGTCCGATCGAGTCAGACCGAATTGACGGCGCCTTTCGCGCCATGGACGAGCTGCAGGGCCAGCCAGAGGGGACCACGGGGCAGCACTTCCGCGACATCATGACCGTCCGCCGGACGCAGGCGGATGGCTCGCTCGCCTTCGCTTACCCTAAGCCCGACGACGTCGCCCATACCGTGCTGTGGCTGGCCTCCTCCGAATCAGCGGCCTTTACCGGCCACGGTTTCGAGGTGACCAACGGCATGAAAGTGCCACTGCAGAGCGAGGCGGAGCTGGTGTCCTGGCCCGATGACCGCCTGGTCGACCTGCACGGCAAGGGCATCCTCATTCTGGGGGGGCGCGACATCGAGGAGGCTCTGGTATTCGCGGAGCGTAACCATGGCCGCGGGGCCAAGGTGCTGATCGGCTTCCGGACCCTGGACCTTGTGGGGCAGGCGAGTGCCGGCGTCCAGCGCGCCGGGTTGCGCGGCGTCCACGTGCAGCAGCTCGATCCGCTGCGGCCGGAGTCGGTCGAGCGGGTGTTCGCTTATATGAAGGGGCAGTTTGGCTCGCTGGATGGCGTGATCATTCTGCAGGAAACGCCCAACGGTGCGCACGGCTACTCGCTGACCACCGCGGATGATGAGGACGTGGCGCGCTTTGTCGAGACAGAAGTCGCAGCGCCGGCCGCCTTTGCATCCGCGCTGATCCGCCACGCGGTTGAGAGTGGCGCGACGGAGGCCGCCCCGCCGGTGACCTTTGTGACCAACCCGGACGACGGCCAGGGGAACCTGCTCAACGACATCCGCCGGGCCGCTATTGAGGAGCTGATCCGGGTCTGGCGCGATGAAGAATCGAAGCAGGTGAACCGCGGCATGCCCGGCTGGAACGGCGTACCGAACCAGATCGTGCGTTTCCACAACAACGAGCCGGACAATCTCACCTTTGCTGCGGACTGGACGGCAACGCTGAACAATGGCGCGCGCAAGATGGACGCCATCAATCTGCGGGTCCCTGAGTTCATCAAGCGGGCGACGGCCAAGTCGTCGATGCCCCTGTCCATTCAGCGTGTGCTGCCGGGTCTGCACCATGGCAAGACGGCACTGATCACCGGTGGCAGCCTGGGTATCGGGATGCAGCTCGGCCGCTACCTGGCGCTGGCCGGGGCCCGGGTGCTGCTGGCGGCTCGAAGTCAGCCCAAGCTCGAAGCGGCCCGCGACGAGATGGTCGCCGAGCTGCGCCAGATCGGCTACGGCGATCCGGAGGACCGGATCCATATCGCCGCCAACATTGACGTGGGCAGCGAAGAGGCGCTGGAACGGCTTTACACCCAGACCCTCGAGCTGTTCGGCGAGCTCGATTATCTGATCAACAACGCCGGCATCGCCGGTGCCGAAGAGATGGTGGTCGATATGGGTATCGACAGCTGGAATACCACGCTGCAGGCCAACCTGATCTCGAACTACTCGCTCATCCGCAAGTTTGCGCCGCGCATGAAGGCGCGGGGCACCGGGGTGATCCTGAACGTGTCCAGCTACTTTGGGGGCGAGAAGTACGTTTCCGTGGCTTACCCGAACCGGGCCGACTACGCCGTCTCTAAGGCTGGTCAGCGCGCCCTGGCGGAGATTTTGTCACGGCATCTGGGGCCGGAGATCCGCATCAACGCGATGGCGCCGGGTCCCGTCGACGGCGTGCGCCTGCGCGGGCAGACCGATGCCCCTGGGCTGTTCACCCGTCGCGGTCGCCTGATCCTGGAGAACATTCGCTTAAACCGGGTTCATGCCGCGGCGATGGCTGCGCTGGAAGAAGGGACCGATGTCGCGCAGGTTCTACGCCTGGCGCAGAACGATGTCGGCGAGCTGTCCCGGCTGAACGACTCGGCGGATGCGCTGCGCAAGCTGTTCGTGCAGGTCTCGGAGGGCTCCAAGCAAGCCAATGCGTCTCGGTACCTGCTCAACCGGGACCTGGCCGGCAAGTTCACGGAGCGCCTGGTGACCGGTGGCAGCTTCAGCCCAGAGCAGGCGGCGGAGTTTCTGGAGCGCTTCGTGGAGCCGCCGCTGCCGTTCTATGACGAGGCGTCTGTGGAGCGAGAGTCCCAGAAAATCGAGTCGGGCATTCTCAATCGGCTGCACCTGCACAAGATGCCCACGGACGAACAGGTCAGCCTGTCGACTGTCTTTAGCCTCGCAGACCCGAGCGTGAGCGGTGAGACCTTCCACCCGTCCGGTGGCCTGAAGTTCGATCGCTCGGTGACTGAGGGTGAACTCATGCTGCGGCCTGGGGCCGAAGATCTCGCGGGACTCGCTGGCAAGCATGTGCTGCTCGTCGGGGATGCCATGCGCGATGAGATCATCCGTATGGCCGAGGGCTTCGCGCGCTACGGTGTAGCCAGCCTTAACATTCTGACGCGCACCGAGGAAGCTGCGTCCGCGATTTCCCACGCGATCGACGCGCCGGATGGCGTAGGCGTCCACGCGTTCGCGGTCGGGAACCAGATCGAGGAGGGTATGGCGACGCTGCGTGCGGAGCGCGGGCAGATGGACGTGGTGGTCAGTACGCCCTGTACACCGCTGCCCCTGAACCCCCTCGCCGGTGAGGAACCGGCGGATTGGGAGCGGGTGCTATCGCACGAAGCCTTCGCGGAACTGGTCGAGGACCATCTGACTCACCACTTCCGAGTGGCCCGCAAGGCCGCGCTGTACCCGAACTGCCAGATCGTTCTGGTGACTCCGGGCACCTCCCGCGCGTCCACGCGTGAGGAGTTCGCGCTGGCGATGTTCATCAAGACGTCGATGCACGCGTTTACGGTCACTCTGGGGGTCGAGGGCGAGAGACTGCCGACGGTGCCCGCGGTGAACCAGGTTCAGCTCACCCGCCGGGCGCGCACGGAGGAGCCGAGCAACGAGCAGGAGCTGGCGGAAGAGATGGAGCGGATGGTGTACGCGGTGCTGCAGTGCAGCGTCTCTGCGCCGAGTCCCAGCGAGAGCCGCTACCTGTCTCGCATCTTCCGCGGCAACGCGGTCACCGTATAGGTCAGCGCACGGCCCTGGCGTCGCGGGCCATTGTGGTCAGCGTCTGCCGCGCACTTCGTCCAGGCCGCCCACGTGCAGGGCGCGGTTCTTCTCCTGGTTTTCCCGGCGCATTTCGCGGCGGCGGCGACCGGATTCGAACAGGCGCCGCTCCACATCGTTGGCAATCTGCAGCGGGGGCACCGGTGCCGCATTGCCCTGACCGTCCTTGGCCATCATGGTGAAGTAGCACGACATGACATGCCGTGTCCCTTGCTCGGTTGGCTGCGCGGCTTCGGTTCGAATCCCCACTTCGAGAGTGGTGTTCCCGGTAAAGTTGACGTTGGCCTTGAAGGTGACCAGGTCACCGACTGCCACGGGCTTGCGGAAGTGCACCTGGTCAATGAACAGCGTAACCACATACTGTTTGCAGTAGCGGGAGGCGCACGCGTAAGCCACCTGGTCGAGCTGTCGCAGCAGGGCACCGCCGTGTACCGCACCGGAGAAGTTCGCCAGGTCCGGGGTCATAAGCACGGTCATGTGCAGCGATTTCTCGCCGGCCTCTACCACAGTCATGGTCTGCCTACGTCTCTTCCGGTGGCTTCTGGTTCTTGCCCGGCCGCGCGATGATGCCAGCGGGGTCTGGGTTGTTGCCCACCCAGTTGCACAGCTGAGGGTCCGCCTGCTGGATGTCACCGGAAAGGTGCACGCCCCAGCGGGTAAAGATGCCCACGCTGTTGCCGCGGGTCAGACGGATGTTGCCATCGCTGTCCCGCTGGTAGAGCGTTTCCTGATCGAAGGGGTGAGTCATGCTGGCCATGTCACTCTCCGATCCACTCGGTCAGCTTGTGATGCAGCCAACGCACCTTGCTCTCCTGATAGCCGGAAAGCACAACGCCCGTTTTGTAGGTGGTTTCCAGCCCCCACTGCACCTTGGGCATGTTGAAAGCATCCTGGTCGAAAACTTTTCCGAGGTAACCCAGGGCGCTGGACCAGCCTTCGTCCTCCGCCAACCAGCGCACGGGGGCGGGCGCCGGTCGCTCGCCTTCGAACGGCGCCAGCAGGATGCACTCCATGATCGCAGAGCGGAGGTCGTCACCATTGGGCCGGAACCGGTAGACGATCCCATTGAACGCGCCCCAGGGATGGAAGTTCGGAAACAGCGTGTAGTCCAGGCTGTCCACCAGCTCCGCGTCGCAGTACTCATCGGCGCGCGCCCCGGCGATGGGACGCAGATTGGCCCGGGAGATGTCCGCCATGAACGCTCGGGGATTGACGCCCTCGGGAATCTGCGGCACGTCGGCATCGTGGTCGAGGTCCATCATGGTCCGCAGCATGTCGTCGTTGCCCGGTGTGTAGTCGAGCAGGGGGCTGTGCGTGGCCCCCGGCGTAATCACCCGGGCACAGTTGTCCCAGATATCGACCTGGCTGTTGGTATCGCCCAAGCTGCGCAGGATCTGGGGGTGCGTGCCATTGACATGATAGGCCTCGCAAAAGGCTTCCTGGGCGATCTTCCAGTTGCAGGGCATGATCTTGGCGACGTGTGCGGACTTGTAGAGGCCGCCCAGGTCCCAGCGTTCAAACTGCGGTGCCAGGTCGGCGATGAACGCCTCAAAGGGCGCGCAGTTCTGGTCCGGATTGATGAAGATAAAACCGGCCCAGCGCGCGACCGGGATATCCGGCAGCGAGAACTCGCTGTCTTCGACCTGCGGAAAGTCCCAGCGCGCCGGGACGTCTTTCAGGGAGCCATCGAGCTTCCAGCAGAAGCCGTGGAAGGGGCAGCGCAGCTCCGTGGCATTCCCGTCGAACTCCTTGAGCATGCGGCCTCGATGCAGGCAGGCGTTCGGGTAGCAGCGGATCTCGCCGCTCTCCGTGCGTACGACGAGGAACGACATGTGTGCGATATCGTAGCGGTAGTGATCCCCGGGGTTCGGGATGTCCTCTTCACGGCAGGTGAACTGCCACACCTTCTTCCACAGGTGCTCGACTTCCTTTTCATGATAGTCACGGGTGGTGTAGCGCGTGACCGGGAACTCCTCGGTGCCCATGTCCTTCGGAGACTGCAGGCGCAGCACGTCGGGGACGGGGTGGGAATCCGTATCGAGCAGTTCCTGGTAGGTCGGTCCTGGCGACCGGGTCATGGTCCGTGGATCCAGATCCTTGTATGCCTCCGCCATCGCCGGGTCCCCTGTCGTGAATTGTCACTATTGAAGCACAGGCACCCGTGAACGGCACCTCAGGGCGCCACCGGTTCGGTGCCCAGCCGCAGCGCGATGTTGTGCCGCAGGTTGCCGTAGAAGAGGTTCCAGTCGTAGCGGTGCATGCTGCCCTCCGGCGTCGTGCCCTCGTCGGCGAAGGCGTCCGGTACCGGATCGACCCGGAGCCGGCCTCGCTCGTCACAGCGGGCGGCGGCGGCGCGAGGCAGCAGGTCCGGCAGGGCTTGGTAGCGCACGCCGGGGTCGCGGCCGAGGATGAAGTCCAGGGTGCCGCCGGCAGGGAGCGTCGGGAGCGCGCCGCGATGCGCCTGCGCGCTGACCGGCGCTGAGTCCCGGCGCCAGCTCAGAGGGTTGACGCACACGGATTCAGACCGGTTGTGCCAGGCCCAGCCCCCGCGGTACCAGATTGGCAGCTCATAGTCTGGCGCAGGGCCGGTGCCGGTCGCACGATAGCTGTCCCAGGTGATGACGCAGCCGGACTGCGCCGCGTCTTCACAGTAGGGCACATCGGGAAAATTGCGCGGCTGCAGATCCGGTGGCAGCCAGTAACCGATCAGGTAGGCCGCCTGCAGGCGCTCCTTCAGCGGTGTACCCGCCACGCGCTGCGACAGCAGGCGCTGCAGATGCAGGGTGCCTTGGCTGTGTCCGGCCAGCAGGAACGGCGACGACCCGATGGCGCTCAGAAATGCGTCGAACGCGCGCTCTATGTCGGTGTACGCGAGGTCAAGAGACTGTGTCCCCGCGTCGCCCGCGCGGCGGTTGAATACGGCAATGTGAGACTGCCGGTAGCCGGGCGCGTAGACCTCGCAGCAGGCGCTGAAGGCGCTGGCGCCAGTCGCGATCATGTGTTCGATCCCCTGCGAGCGATGCGCGGTCTGGCGTGGATCGGCATTCCAGTCCCCGGGCCCGAAGTAGGTGGTGGGGTGCACGTAAAACACCGGGACGCGGGTGGTTGCCGGCTGCTCTCCCGCAGGCAGCAGCTGCGCCGCGCTGCGCGTTTCCGGGTGCGACACCCAGCTGTCCAATTGCCCGTAGTCGGGAGCTGCCGGTTGGTGGTCCGCCTCGAAAGAGGGTGGTGGCATGACGTACGCGACCAGGAGGTCCTCGCCAAAGAGCCACAGCCCGAACAACAGCAGGAGCAGCGCCGTCGCGCTGCCGATCAGCACCTTGCGCATCAGGGCGTGGCTGCGCCGCGGGCCTGATACTGGCCGTGGAACTGATGCGGAATGTGATGCGGCAAGCGCAGCACCGCAACCCGGTCCTCGATGTTTTCTGCCCGCAGGATGTGCAGCTCGCTGCGATGGGTGAAGGCGTTGTACACCACACTTAGCAGATAACCGTCCTCTTCGTGGCGTGCATCGGCCGTGGCCGCGAAGACCGGTTCGGAGCCGTAGGTGCCCGGCGGCAGGGTGAGCAACTGCTCCGCGCCCTCCCGTGGAATGCGCTGCAGGGCATTGAAGAAGCTGTTCGCGCCATTGGCAACGGACGCGGCGGTGTAGGTCACCTCATTGCGACGGCCGGTGTAGCGGGGGTTGTAGGTCGGGAACTCTGACTCCGTGTCGGTCACCGATTCCTGCTGCAGTTGGCCGCTGCGGAGGTTCAGTCGATAGCGGTGGTATTGACCGCCGTTGAATCGCCCATCGGGGTTGAACACATCCTTGAGGGTCTCGTTGGCGTCGAAGTCATCGGCGAACATGCCGTCGACGACGATCTCGTCTCCGTCTTCGTAGGCGTTGCCGAAGTGAATGATGGTTCCGGGGCTGGTCTCGAACTGCCGCGCGACCGAGAAGTCCTTCAGATCAACGACCAGCACCTGCATCGGCACCGCGCTGTCATAGCGCACCAGGTCGGAGAACGTCCGCGCGCCAAGCAGAATGGGGATTGGGTTGCCGAAAACGATGCTGCCCAGAAAGAAGAGGGCGTAGTGCTCGGTAATCGCGAAATCGTGACAAAACGGCATGGTGTCCAGAGAGACTCTGCCGCGCCGGTACAGCGTACCGGCATGATTGACCCGATAGAGGTTCAGGCAGGGTCGGGGCCCGCGCAGGCCCCAGCCTTCCATGCCCGCGCCAAAGCTGATGTAGTCGCCGGAAAACGGATGCGCCCGGCCGTGCGCGCTCATGACCTCTCCCGCTGCCAGCGCACCGTCGAAATCCCACTCCCCCTGGGTAGAAAGGTCCTGTGGATCCAGTGCCCAGGGACGCCCGCCCTCGTACAGAGCCAGCAACCGGCCAGCGTGACAGACCGAGTGCGTGTTGGCGGGATTGGCGGGGGCTTTCAGCAGGTTTTTGCGCAGTCCCCCGGGAATCTGGGTTCCGAATCCCCGGTAGCGGATCGCTCCGGCACGGGTCTCGTCCTCGTACTTGGGCGTGCGCACGTAGCGATTGCGGAAGTGGACCCGGCCCTGGTCGAAGCGAAAGGCGCAGAGCATGCCGTCGCCGTCGAACCAGTGCCCGTAGCGCTCTGTACCGATTCGCTGCCGGCCCGGGCCGTTGCGGTAAAAGGTACCCTCAAGCGCTGGCGGTACGGTGCCTTCCACCTCCTCGATCCAGTAGTCGTGCTCGTCGTCCAGATTCTCCAGGCCACCGTGACAGCTCGGCGGCACATTGCTCGATGCGACAGCCGAGCTCATGGTCGAACGACGTCCGGATCGCCAATGTGCCGGGTGACCGACGACTTGAAGGCGACTCTGCCGATGCCGTACTTCACCAGATCCTGCTGGGCGAAGCGGGCCGCTTCCGGTGAGATTGGTTTTGGCTGACGAACCTTCATATGCACCTCGGCAACGCGCTCCATATGGATGAAGCTGCCGACCGCTTCGGCCGGGCTGTCGCCGACCGTCAGCAGGCCGTGGTTGCGCAGAATGATGGCGCGGTGCTGTCCCAGTGCCGCAGCGATACGCGCGCCGGCTGCCACGCTCTGGATTTGGACCTCTTCGTCGTCAAACAGGGCGTGGTCTTCGAAAAAGATGCAGGCCTCCTGGGAGATGGGCTCGAACATCCGAGCCTCTGCGGAGAATGGTGTGCCCCAGGGGGTATGCACGTGCACTGCGCTGACGAGCTCCGGGCGCGCGGCGAGAATCGGTTGGTGGATGTAGTAGCCGGCGATATTGACAGCGCCGCTGCCCTCGACCAGCTCCCCGTCCGGGCCCACGAGCACGAGATCCGCGGTCGTTACCGCATGGTAGGAGATGCCGTAACGCAACATCCAGAAGCAGTCGGTTCGCTCCGGGTCCCGCGCGCTGATGTGGCCATCGCCCAGATCACCCCAGCGCTGGGCTGCAAGCAGCCGGTAGCCGAGCGCGACATCGCGCTTGCGGCGCTCGCGGATTTGGGCCGGTGAGAAAGGTTCAGCGGCGGTGCCGCGTTCATTCGTTTGTGGTTGCATCGATGACTATCCCCTACGCCGCGTACGACTCCGGCATGCTGGCATGATCGCGCAGGTCTGTCATGGGTGGATTTATCGCGCTGTTGACGCGGTGGAGCGCGCCCCGTGCGCTTGTGGAGAATCTGTGCCGGCCGGGCAAAGATGGAGGCAGCGGCTACGCTGAAAGGGCCAGACCCTGAAGTCCACGCCCTTGCAGCCAGCGGCCCCAGTCCCATCTTCGCGGTTTCCGGACCGACCGGCGCCCCGGGCCCGGCGGGGTCCCGTGGTGCTTCTCCTACTGGCAGGGCTGCTGAGTCCCGTCGGCGCGGTCGCCGGCCTGAGTGAGGCTGAGCGGGCCGCATTGATCGATGATGTCCAGGCGCTGTTGGTGCGCATTCCCGATATCGCCAGCGACGATGGCTCACAGGCCTGGCGAAACGCTGATACGCGCTTGCGCAACGGGGCGCCGGAAACCCGCTATCGCTATCTGCAGTGGCAGCTGCTCGGTGCTCTCACCGGGGAAAACCGGGCGGCTATGGATCGATTGCTGACGCAGCTCGAGATTGATGATCCGGAGCGCCACCGTGTTCTGCCTGATGCGCTGCTGGCCCTGTACCGCGAGACGGCTGCCTTCTGGCACCGGGGGGATCACGACGGCGGTATTCGACATGCCACTCTGCGGCTGGCGTCGCCTCGGACCCGCACCGTTGAGCGCTACTGGCTGCTGCAGATCCGGGCCGCGCATCGCTATTTCGGCGACGCTTCGAGCGGCGCGCTTGAGGATATCGCCGCCGCGACCGCCCTCGGCCAGCGGGCGGGTCTGTATCCGGAGCTCGGCTTTGGTCTGCTGAGCCTCAAGGGTCTCGTGCTGGGCGAGCTTGGCGACTATCGAGGCTGGTACCAGTCGATCGCCGATCAGGTCACGCTGGGGCTGACCACCGGCTACCCGCTCGATCCGGAGAACTGGTACTACAACCTCATGGGGCTGCTGGCCGAGATCGGGGCCTACGCGCCCGCCGAGGAAGCCTCGGGGTTGTTGCGGGCGACGACCGCGAGCAAGGGACCCGAGGCGCGTCTGTTCGCTCTTCTGGCCTGTGCGGATCTGGCCGATAAGAGTGGTCAGCGCTCGCGAAATCGGGAGTGCCTCGAAGAAGCCTTGCCGTTGCTACCCGCTGTGCCCTCGCGCACGCTTGAGCTGCATGAGCGGCTCGCAGAGCTGTACGTAGAAAGCGGCGAGCTGGACCGGGCAGAGCGGCATCTGGCGCAGGCCCTGAGTCTGGCGACGGCATCTGGGGATAACACCTTCACGTTGCGACGGACCCAGGTGGCGCTGCTGTCCCGGCGCGGCGATCCCACCGCCGCCCTCGAGCAGATGCTCACCCTGCACGACGATGTGCTCGCCTTTGAGTCCGAGCGCCTTGCAGCGGCCACGGCGGAGCTGCGGGCTCTGGCCAGCGCCGAGGCTCAGGGGCTGCTTGAGCGGAACGCCTTGCTCGATCACCAGGCTCGACTGCAGGCGGATGCCGCCGGGCGGCAGAAAGCACTGGTGGCGCTCGGGGCAATGTTGCTGGTCGCGGCGGTGCTGGTGGCACTGTGGCAGCGCCGGGTCAGTCAGACGCTGCGCGTTGCGAACGCGCAGGTGCTGGCCGCCAGTCAGGCCAAATCGACGTTCCTCGCCAACATGAGCCACGAGATCAGAACCCCGATGAATGGCGTCCTTGGCATGGCTCAGCTGCTACGGGACACGCCGCTAACGCCAGAGCAGGGTACCTTCGTCGACACCATCCACCATAGCGGAGAATCTTTGCTGACGATCATCAACGACGTACTTGATTTTTCGAAGCTCGAGTCCGGACGGGTCGCGTTGTCGCCGGAGCCCTGTGCCCTTGAGACTCTGGCGCAGGAGGTGATCGCACTGTTGCGGCCCACCGCTGAAGCCAAAGAACTGACGTTGCTCGTTCGGATCGCGCCAGCGTTGCCGCGCACAGTGATGGTCGATGATGGGCGCTTGCGCCAGGTGCTGCTGAACCTGGTCGGAAACGCGATCAAATTCACCGATCAAGGCGAAGTCGAACTCGCGATGACCGGTGAGCGCGGCGGTACCGAGGTCGCGCTGCAGATCGAGGTGCGCGATACCCGGATCGGCATCGCGCAGGACAAGCTGGAGACGATCTTCGAGCAGTTTTCCCAGGCCGAGCAGTCCACCACGCGCAGCTATGGCGGAACGGGTCTGGGGCTTGCCATCAGCCGTTCCCTCGTGGAGTGCATGGGTGGGACGCTCACGGCGACGTCGCAACCCGGGGTAGGCTCGCGGTTCACCGTGCGGGTAACCTTGCCCATCGCAACGGGGCGACCTGTCCAGCCGCCAATCCCCCGCGGCGCTGACATGCCCGCCTTCAGTCCTCGGCCTGCCGCCACTACCGCCGTCGAGTCGGCAACGGCGAAGGTCCTGCTGGTCGATGACAATGCCGTTAACCGCAAGGTGGCCGCGCGGATGCTGCAGAAGCTGGACTTGCAGGTGCTCGAAGCGGAAAACGGTGCGGAGGCCGTGCAGCAGCACCAGGAACACCGACCTGATCTCATCTTCATGGACGTCTCGATGCCGGTCATGGATGGACTCGAAGCGACCAACCGCGTTCGCAAGGCTGAGCAAGCAGGCGGGTGGGCAGTAGTGCCCATCGTGGCCCTGACGGCGCACGCCATGGCCGGGGACGAGCAACGCTTCCTGGACGCGGGCATGAACGACTACCTGGCAAAACCGCTCCAGCAAGCGGAGCTGCGTGCCATGGTCGAGCGGCTGGTGCCGGCAGCAGGCGCCGTTGCCTAGTTTGTCAGAATTTCGTCTCGGTTGCGGGCACCAACGACACCCTGCTGACACTTTGGTCTGTCGACCTAATGCTTAGAGAATCAATTCTCGCCAGTGTGATCGGTCTCCGGAAATAGGTCAGCGCGCCCTCGGCCCATCCACTAGTTTGGAGAGCGTAAGAGCCGGAACCAGCCGACGAGCTGAGGGTGAGACGATGACGGAAGAGGAGAACGCGAAGATGGTTGATCGCCGCCTGACCCTCGCCTATGTCGTTGCACTGGTGTTGCTCGCGACGACGGCCTGCAGTGCGCACTTCGTGCAAAAGCGCGCGATTAAGCTGCAGTGTCGTGACGCCGAGGTCGTCAACGTGGCCGGTCGTCAGCGTATGTTGTTGCAGCGAATCGCCTGGTCCGTGGCAGGGCTGCCCGCAGC
>JBCDIK010000100.1:0-13397 GCA_038749065.1 Pseudomonadota bacterium
CGCCCCCGGCATCGGCCGCGGCCCCGCCGGGCCAGGCCCCGGGCCGCGCATCCCCCCGCCCCCGCCGGCCGCGGGGCCACCTGCGGGTCCAACGATGAACATCCGCGCCACCACCGTACGTCCGAGCCAGCGGCGCACAGGGGGCGTCAGCAGCGCAAATCCCATGGCGTCGGTGGCGAACCCCGGGGTCACCAGCAGCGGCCCGGCGACGGCCAGCAGCAGGCCATCGGCCATCTCGGCGGCGGGTACCCCGCCCTGCGCCATGCGGGCCTGGGCGCGCTGCAGTGTCGCCAGGCCCTGCTGCCGCAGCAGGGTGACCCCGATGACCGCGGTCAGCACGACCAAAGCGATCGTCGGCAGCACGCCGATGATGCCGCCCACCGTCAGCAGCAGGTACATTTCGACGATGGGCACGACGATGAAAAAGAGCAGCAGCCAGCGAAACAAGAGCAAGACCTTCATAGGCGTCTCTTCGAAAGCTGGGGGCAAGGGGCAAAAAAAGCAAACCGCGGGCGCGCAGGCCCCGGACACCGTCTCCCACGCGCAGGCCATCTGGCAGGTGGTCGCGAGCATTCCCCTGGGCCGGGTGGCCAGCTACGGTCAGGTGGCCGAGCTGGCCGGGCTACCGCGGCGGGCTCGGCTGGTCGGTCGGGTGCTCTCGCAGCTGCCCGCGGGCAGCAAGTTGCCCTGGCACCGGGTCGTCAACGCCGCCGGCGCGATCGCCGAGCGCGCCGGCGCCGATCGGCAGCGCCAGCGGCTGGAACGGGAAGGTGTGGTGTTGCTGCGCGGTCGCGTCAGCCGTGATCAGTTCTGGTCACCCTGAGCGGTCGCCGTCTCGCTCTCCACATCGCCCCAGGGCGCGACCCAGATCAGCAGGATCATGCCGGGCACTGCCAGCAGGGCGCACAGATAGAAAAACCCGACCCAGCCGAGCCCATCCGCCGGCAGCCCCAACGCCACGAACAGGTCCGCCAGCACGGCAGCAAAGCCGCTCAGGCTCGCGCCCTGTGTGCCGCTGACCAGGAACCCGGTGATCGCCGTCGCCCCGACGCGCGGCACTGCAGCGATGGCGGTGAACAGCGCCAGCTGCGTCGCTGCCAGCGCCGGCGCGGTCTCCCGAGCCATGAACGCGACAAAGGCCGCGGTCCCGAGCCCGACGCCGAAGTACTCCGCGCCCAGCACGATGGCGAGCACCCAGACGTTGCCCGGGCTCTGGGCGAGCCAGACAAACCCGAAGATGGTGAGCAGCTGAATCGCACCGAAGACCCACAGCGCCCGGTTAATGCCAATCTTCAGCATGGCGATTCCACCGACCAGCGCGCCGGCGATCGCCGCCCAGAGTGACGTCAGTTTTGCCACCCCCGCGACTTCCTCGTTGGAAAACCCCAGATCGACGAAGAGCGCCGAGGACAGCGCCGTCGCCATGCTGTCGCCCAGCTTGTAGAGCACGATGAAGGACAGCACCAGCACCACGCCGCCGAGGCCCCGGCGGCCGAGAAACTCCTGAAACGGCAGCACAAAGGCGTCCCGCAGCGTCTGCGGCCGCTGCGACTCACGGTCTGCGGGCAGGCCCGGCAGGATCGCCGCCGCGAGCGCGCCGAGCACCATGATGCCGGCCACGAAGGTGAAGGCCAGGGTCCAGTCGAACTGCGAGGCCACGATGAGCGCTGCGGAATAGGCCACCAGACCGGAAATCCGGTACGCCTGGACGTGGATGCTGTTGCCAAGGCCGAGCTCCGCATCCGGCAGCAGCTCCCGTCGATAGGCATCCACGACAATGTCGAGGCTGGCGCTGAAGAGGCCGATCAGCACAGCGCAGACCCCGACGGTCAGCAGGGCATTGACCGGCTCGACAAAGCCGAGCCAGGCCACGACCGCGGCGAGGGCCAACTGAAACACGACGATCCAGCCCTGGCGCCGAGGCAGGCGGGCCACGCGATAGCGATCGAGCAGCGGTGCCCAGAGGAATTTCCAGGTGTAGGGCAGCTGAGCCAGCGCCAGCAGGCCAATGTCCTGCAGGCTGACGCCCTCCTGCCGGAGCCAGAAGGGCACGGTCTGGATCAGCAGGAACAGAGGCAGCCCGGAGGCGAGGCCGGTAAAGACGCAAGCCAGCATGCGCCGGCTGAGAATCAGAGACCAGATCGAACGCGACGCCTGCACACCGCTCGCCGGAGGGGCGCTCAAGGCGGGATCTCAGTCCCGGAAATTATTGTAGGACAACGGAATGTCGAGCTCTGCTTCCTTCAGCAGCGTCATCACCGCCTGCAGGTCGTCCCGCTTCTTGCCCGTCACCCGAACCTGTTCGCCCTGAATCTGGGCCTGAACCTTGAGCTTGCTGTCCTTGATGAGCTTCACCATCTTCTTGGCGTCTTCCTTGCTGATTCCCTGCTTCAGCAGGTAGCGCTGCCGGCGCTGTTTGCCCGAGGACTCGATCTCCTGAGCATCGAGCGCGCGATGGTCAACACTCCGCTTGGTGAGCTTGCTCACCAGAATGTCGAAGAGCTGCCCCAGCTGAAAATCTTCTTCGGCCGCAACCAGGATACTTCCGTCCGTCAGCTCAAAGCTCGCATCCACTCCGCGAAAGTCGAATCGGGTCGACAGCTCGCGGTTGGCCTGGTCAACCGCATTGCGGACTTCCTGTTCGTCCACCTCGCTGACCGCATCAAATGAAGGCATCGCCGCTCCTACAACAACCGCACAAATTCGCAAAATCCTGCATGCTAAGATCCCAAAACTTCGGCGGTTTTAGCAAGCAAAATGACTCCGCCCTGGTGTCCCGGCGTGCAGGTTGACTGCGACGGAAGACCGGCGGCAACGAGCCCTAATTGCGCGAGGCAGCCTGAATCAATGGACCCCAAAAAACCAACCAGTGGCGCCGACAAGCCGGGCACCGAACGATCGGGTGCCAGCGCCGTCACGCCCATCGCCCCGGGGATCCGTCACGCACCGCGACCGGAGAACGCCAACCGTCCCGAGCAGTCGCGAACCCTTGAGCCGTCCACCCCGGCTGCGGAACCGCCAGCCAACGAGCCGATCGTGATGCCCACGCCGCCGGCAACCGTCGGCCCCGGCGCGGCCGCATCGGATGCGAGCCGCAACCGGCGCAGCCTCGCAAGCCACGACATTCCGATCCTGGTCGTGGACGACGCCAAGTTCTCGAGCGCGATCATCGCCAAGGTGCTGCGCAGTGGCGGCTTCAGCAACGTGCGTTTTACCAATAATCCCATGCAGGCACTGCGCAGCCTTGAAAAGCGGCCCGCGCAGATCCTGATCGCCGATTGGCTGATGCCCTCCATGGATGGGCTGGAGCTGACGCGACGGGTCCGCAAGCTCGATGAGAGCCAGGACCACTTTACCTATGTTGTGCTGCTCACCGCCCGCGACGATTTCGATGCCATGGCCGACGCCTTCGACGAAGGTGTGGACGACTTCCTGAACAAGGGCAACCTGCGCACGCAGCTGCTGCCCCGGGTGGTGGCCGCACAGCGGATCGCTGCGCGCCAGAATGAGCTGCTGCGCAGCAATCGGTTGCTGCGCAAGAAAATCCGCGAGCTGCAGACCACAGATCTGGTCGACCCGGTGACCGGGCTTGGGAATCAGAAGTTCACCATCGAGCGGCTCAGCAGCCTCCTCAGCCAGACCGAGTCACGGGGCGGGGCGGCCTGCCTGCTGCTCGTCGGCATCAACAATCTGGACGTGATCGAGCAGCAGTACGATGCCGCGGTCATCGATGAGCTGACCTCCGGGATCAGCGCGAAAGTGCGGGCACTGGTGCGGCCGCTTGATATCGTGACCCACCCGGAGCAGAACATCTTCGCGGTGATGATGCAGATGGAGTCCCTGGACGGCTGCGTCTCGGAGAGCTTCCGGCGCATCTTCGACAACCTCTACATGCATAGCTTCAAGACCAGCGAGGGTTACATCCCGGTGGTCGTGGGCGTGAACATCTGCGCAGCGGATGCGAGCACGGGCTTCCCCGACGCGCGCGGGTTCCTGCAGTACGCCTTCGAGGGGCTGAAGAAGTCCTTCGCGACCGGTGTCATCAACGTCGACAGCTACGACAGCGCCCTGGCGCCCGCCGCTAGCGGTGGCCCCCTGCGCGACGACGGCCAGTAGCCGCGGACTGCGGGAGAAGGAACCCCTGTGAACGATCGCAAGCGTCGCATCACCCGCGTCACCACCCGTCGTGGTGACGGTGGCCAAACTTCACTTGCCGATGGCTCACAGCTGAGCAAGATCGACCCACGCATCGAAGCCATTGGCACCGTCGATGAGCTCAATAGCTTCATTGGCGCTCTCGTCATCGAGCTGACCGATGGCGGCGCCGCCGAGCTTGCTGCGCAGTGCAGTGAGCTGCAGCAGAGCCTCTTCGATCTGGGGGCCGCGCTCGCGGTCCCGGGCAGCGACCGTTTTCCGGCAACCGAGCCCCTGGAAACCCAGGTGGCAGCGCTCAACGACGCCCTGCCGCCGCTGACCGAATTCGTGTTGCCCGGTGGCAATCGCATGAGTACCGCAGCCCATCTGTGCCGCACGATCGCCCGGCGCGCGGAGCGGCGCCTGTGGGCGCTGGATGATGAGGC
This sequence comes from Pseudomonadota bacterium, assembly GCA_038749065.1. Taxonomy (GTDB): domain Bacteria; phylum Pseudomonadota; class Gammaproteobacteria; order Pseudomonadales; family Azotimanducaceae; genus CALHVX01. Next base: position 4,581 of record JBCDIK010000100.1, read on the forward strand.
GCAGCCCGGAGCGGCCTACCTCAATCGCCTGAGCGACTACTTCTTCGTGCTCGCGCGCACCGTCAACCGGATGGACAGTGACGAGCAGCAATGGCGGGGGCCTAGCCCGCAATAGGCGAAGGTCAGCGGTGCACTGCGGCGGGGCGCAGCGTCGCCCCGGCTACAGAATCAGTTGCCGCACATCCCCGAGCACTTCCCGCAGCCGCGCCAGAAAACGACCCGCCTCGCCGCCGTTGATGGCGCGGTGGTCGTAGCTCAAAGACAGCGGTAGGAGCTTGCGTGGCACAAAGCGCTCGCCGTTCCACACGGGACCGGTGTCGAGCCGGCCGACGCCAAGAATCGCGACCTCCGGCGGATTGATAATCGGCGTGAAGCCGGTGCCGCCAATATTCCCCAGGCTCGAAACGCTGAAGCTGCCGCCGCTCATCTGCGCCGGCTTGAGCTTGCGATCCCGCGCGGCCTCGGCCAGCTCGATGATCGCTGCCGAGAGTTCCCACACACCGAGCTGATCGGCATCGCGGATGACCGGCACCACCAGGCCTCCGGGGGTGTCGACGGCCATGCCCATGTGGCAGTAGTGCTTGAGAACGTAGTTCTCGCCACTGGCGTCGAGAGACGCATTGAAGGTCGGAAACTCCGCCAGCACGTGCGTGAGCGCCTTGATGATAAAGGCGAGCGGCGTGAGCTTTGCGCCCCGCCGCTCCGCTTCGCCCTTGAGCGATTTGCGAAACGCCTCGAGCTCGGTCACGTCCGCCTGGTCGTGGTTGGTCACATGGGGGATGTTCAGCCAGCTGCGGTGCAGGTTCTGCGCGCCGACGACCCGCGTTCGGCCCAAGGGTTGCAGCTCGGTCTCGCCGTAGCGCGAGAAGTCGACCGGCGGAATCGGGGGAATGCCCATGCCACCGCTCGCTGCGGTTGCGACGCCCTCTTTGAGGGTCTTCTTGACGTGCGCCTTGACGTCGTCCTTGAGCACCCGGCCCTTGTCGCCGCTGCCGGCCACCGTTGCGAGGTCGACGCCCAGTTCCCGTGCCAGGCGCCGTGCCGCCGGCCCGGCGTAGACCGTCGCGCCGGCACTTGTCGGCGGCACGCTTGCGGCCTCGGGCTGGGCGGTGGGCGCTGCAACGGCTTCGCTGTCGGCGCTGCTCGTGGCCACGGGCTCACTTGCTGGTGGCGGAGCCGCGGGTGGCGCGTCCGCGACCGCGGAAGTGGCGCTCGCCGCGGTGACCGCGATCGTGGCCAGCTCGCTACCTTCGCGCACCGGGTCGTTCTCTGTGACGTGCACCGCGTCGATGGTGCCCGCGTGTTCTGCCGGAACCTCCATGGACGCCTTGTCGGACTCGAGCACGACCAACAGATCACCCACCGCGACCGTATCGCCCGCGTTGACCAGGACTTCGATGACCACCACTTCGTCCACATCACCGATGTCGGGCACTCGGGCGGTCACCGAGCTGGCTTCCGCCGCCGGCGTAGCCGCCGCGGGCGTCGACTCAGGCGCTGAAGTCGGTTCGGGCGCAGCTTGCGGTGCTGCCGCCGTTTCCGCCGCCGGTGCCGGGGTTGCCGCAGCGTCTCCTGCCTCAAGCCGTGCGATCACATCGCCTTCGCTGACGCTGTCGCCGATCGCTGCCACCAGCTCACCGATTGTCCCGCTCGCGCCAGCGGGCACTTCCATGCTCGCCTTGTCCGATTCAATCACGATGATCGGGTCGTCCGGACCCACCACATCGCCCACCGCGACACACAGCTCGATGACCTCGACCGAGTCGACGTCACCGATATCGGGAATCTTGATCTCTTGCACAGGCGCAGTTCCTAGACGAGTCGCGGGTTGGGTTTGTCAGGGTCGATCCCGAAGGCGTCGCGCGCCGCACGCACCGCGTCAGCGCTGAGCTGCTGCGCATCGGCCAGCGCCCGCAGCGCAGCGAGCGATACGAAGCGGCGATCGACCTCGAAGAAGTGTCGCAGCTGTTCCCGCGTATCGCTGCGCCCGAATCCGTCCGTGCCGAGGATCTGCAGCGGCGCATCGACCAGACCGCGCAGCGGCTCGGCCAGCGCTTTCATGTAGTCACTGGCGATGACCACGGGGGCATCACCCTCGAGCAGCGTTGCCACGTGGCTACGGCGCGGTGTCTCCTCGGGGTTGAGCAGGTTCCAGCGCGCGACATCCTGCCCTTCGCGGGCCAGTTCCGTAAAGCTGGTCACGCTGAACACCTCGACGGTCAGCCCGTGCTCGTCATGCAGGGACTGCGCGGCCGCCTCGACCTCGCGCAGGATCGTGCCGGCGCCGAGCAGACGGATGCGCGGGCCGCTGCCGTCACCCAGGGTCCGCAGTCGATACATGCCTTTGAGAATGCCCTCCTGCACGGTCACTGGTGCATCGGGATCGTCCTCGGGTATAGGCGGCTGCACGTAGGCTTCGTTCATGACCGTGATGTAGAAGTACACGCGCTCATGCGCGCCGTACATGCGCTGCAGACCGCTGTGCACGATCACCGCCAGCTCATAGCCATAGCAGGGATCGTAGGCGACACAGTTCGGGATCGTGCTTGCCAGCACGTGGCTGTGGCCGTCCTGGTGCTGCAGCCCTTCGCCGTTCAGGGTCGTGCGCCCGGCAGTACCGCCGAGCAGGAAGCCGCGCGCCCGCATGTCGCCGGCGGCCCAGGCCAGATCGCCAATGCGCTGGAAGCCGAACATGGAGTAGTAGATGTAGAACGGCATGAGGGTGTAGCCGTTGGTGCTGTAGGACGTTGCGGCGGACATTCAGGCCGCAAAGGCACCGGCCTCGTTGATGCCCTCTTCCAGCACCTGACCGTCCTGAGATTCCTTGTAGGCGGCAATCTCGCCAGAGTCTTCCGGTTCGTAGAGCTGCCCCGCCGATGAGTAGATGCCGAGCTGCCGGAACATGCCCTCCATGCCAAAGGTGCGCGCCTCGTCCGGAACGATGGGCACGACGCGCTTGCCGATCTGCTTGTCACGCACGAGAGTGCCGAGAATGCGCACGAACGCCATGGTGGTGGAGTTGGTGCGCTCGCCGGTGCCTTTGAGTACGTTGTCGAAGGCGGACAGCGGCGGCAGCTCGAAGGTCTCGTTGTTAAAGCTGCGCTGCGGCAGTGAGCCGCCCAGGCTCGCCCGGCGCTCCCGCAGGTACACCATTTCCGGGGCGTCGTCCTCGGGCCGGTAGTAAGGCACCGTCTCCAGGTCTTCATCGCTCAGTGGCAGCCCGAAGCGGTCGCGAAAGTGCTTGAGCCCTTCCAGCTCCAGCTTCTTGACCTGGTGCGTATCGTTCTCCGACTCGCCGGCATCGCCCATGCCGTAGCCCTTGACGGTCTTGGCCAGGATGACCGTGGGTTGCCCGGTGTGATTGACCGCTGCATGGTAGGCCGCGTACAGCTTGAAGGGATCATGCCCGCCGCGATTCAGCCGCATGATGTCGTCATCGGACAAATGATCGACCAGCGCCTTAAGCTGCGGATCCTTACCGAAAAAGTGCTCGCGCACGTAGGCGCCGCCTTTGGCCTTGAAGTTCTGATACTCCCCGTCGACCGTCTCGTCCATGACCTGTTGCATGAGGCCGAGCTTGTCCTTCGCGAACAGCGGGTCCCAGTGCCGGCCCCAGACCACCTTGATCACGTTCCAGCCGGCGCCGCGGAAATAGCCTTCGAGCTCCTGAATGATCTTGCCGTTGCCGCGTACGGGACCGTCGAGGCGCTGCAGGTTGCAGTTCACCACAAAGATCAGGTTATCGAGCTTCTCGCGCCCAGCCAGGGACAACGCCCCGAGGGACTCAGGCTCGTCCATCTCGCCATCGCCCAGGAACGCCCACACTTTCCGATCCAGACGCGGCACCAGGCCGCGGGCATCCAGGTACTTCATGATGTGTGCCTGGTAAATCGCCTGCAGTGGGCCCAGGCCCATGGAGACCGTGGGGAACTGCCAGTAGTCGGGCATCAGGTAGGGATGCGGATAGGAGCTGAGGCCTTCGCCGTCGACCTCGCGCCGAAAGTTGTCGAGCTGGGCTTCATCGATGCGGCCTTCCAGGTACGAGCGGGCATAGATGCCCGGAGACGCATGGCCCTGGAAGTAGATCAGGTCGCCGCCCTGATCGGCGGTCGGTGCCCGGAAGAAATAGTTAAAGCCCACATCGTAGAGTGTGGCCGACGAGGCAAAGCTGGAGATGTGCCCCCCCAGATCTCCCGGGCGCCGGTTGGCCCGCACCACCATGGCCAGGGCATTCCACCGGATCAGCGAGCGGATGCGCCGTTCCATGAACAGATCGCCTGGCATAAAGGCTTCGAGGCTGGACGGAATCGTGTTTCGGTAGGGCGTCGTGATCGTGTACGGGAGCTGAGCACCGATTTTGGTCATGCGCGCGGACAGGCGGCTGAGCAGAAAGTTGGCTCGCTCGACGCCGCCCTCTTCCAGAATGTTGTCGAGGGCGTCGAGCCACTCCTGGGTTTCTTCCGGGTTGGCGTCCTTGCTGTCGCGCAGTGGCATCGCGGCTCCTGATCCATGCGGTGGCGGGGCAGCACTGGGCACGGCCCCGATTGCGGCAATTATAGATCGCTAGCCGCCCGGGCGCTGGTCTGGTCTCACAGCGCCCGCAGATAGCGCGCCCAGTCAAAGGCCGGCCCCGGGTCGGTCTTGCGACCGGGTGCGATCTCGTTGTGCCCGACAATCGCGCCGGGATGCAGCCGCGGATAGCGTGCCAGGAGCGCCCGCGTCACCCGCAGTAAGCGGTGGTACTGGGCGCGCGTGTAGGGACGGGTATCCGTCCCTTCCAGCTCGATGCCAATCGCGAAATCGTTGCAGCCAGTGCGCCCCTGCCAGCGGGACTGCCCGGCGTGCCAGGCGCGCGCATCGAAGGGCACGAACTGCGTCGCGCGCCCGCGCCGGTCGATCAGCAGGTGCGCGGACACTTCGACGCCCCTCAGGTCGGCAAAGCTCGCATGGCTGTCGCAATCCAGGGTCCCGCAGAACAGCGCCTCGATGGCACCGCTCCCAAAGCGTCCGGGGGGCAGCGAAATGTTGTGCAGCACCAGCAGGGCGATGTCCGCAGGATCGCTGCGCGCATCGGCAAAGGGGCTGACGCAGCGCCGCGCCCGTTGCAGCCAGTGCTGCCCGTCGACCTTCATTCCGTCCCTTCTCTCAACCTTGCGGGGGCAACGTTATGATGCACGTCCCGTGCAACATAGCGCACGACTGGACCCCAGGGAATCGAGATGACCCAGCTTGCCGATCTCATGCCGCGGCTGCGCTCCGCAGTCGCTGTCAACGTGGCCGATGCGATCGCCGAAGACGTCGGCGATGGCGACATCACCGCCGAGCTGATCGCTGCCGACACGCAGGCCCAGGGCCGCGTCATCACCCGCGAGGCCGGGGTCATGTGCGGCATTCCCTGGGCCGAGCAGACGGTCACGGTTGTCGATCCGCGCATGACGATCACCTGGCAGGTCGCCGATGGCGAGCGCCTGCAGCCGGACCAGACCCTGTTCACGATCGACGGGCCAGCGCGGTCGATCCTGACCGCCGAGCGGACCATGCTCAACTTCATTCAGCTGCTGTCCGGAACCGCCACCCTGACAGCGCGCTACGTGGACGCGGTCGCGGGGACCGCCGCTCGAGTGTTGGATACGCGCAAGACCCTGCCGGGGCTGCGCCTGGCGCAGAAGTATGCGGTGACCTGCGGTGGTGGCAAAAACCACCGTATCGGGCTGTTCGATGCCTACCTGATCAAAGAAAACCACATCATGGCCGCAGGCAGCATCAGCGCTGCCGTCGCGACGGCCCAGCATAACCACCCGGGCAAACCGGTCGAGGTCGAAGTCGAGCACATGGCGCAGCTGCGCGAGGCGATCGACGCCGGTGCCGATATCGTGATGCTCGACAACTTCGATCTGGACCGTACCCGCGCTGCGGTCGTCGAGGCAGCGGGACGGGTCAAGCTGGAGGCCTCGGGAAATGTTGATGAGAAACGCATCACGGACATCGCCCGCACCGGTGTCGACTATATTTCTGTTGGCAATCTGACCAAGACTGTCACACCCCTCGATCTGTCCATGCGCTTTAACGAGTAGACCGCAAGCGGAGCTTCTGCCATGAGTCGCTTCCAGGCCTTTGCCATCCATCTCGCCATCTCGCTCGTTATTTTCGCCGCGCTGGCGGCACTGGTTGTGTACCTGTGGTACCCGGGCTTCTTTTTCGAGACCGACGGCGGCTGGCAGGGCATTCGCATCATCGTGCTGGTGGATCTGGTGCTCGGGCCGCTGCTGACTCTGGTCGTGTACAAGGCGGGCAAGAAAGGCCTGGCCATGGATCTGACGCTCATCGCGGCCTTTCAGGGTATCTGCCTGCTGGCAGGCACCTGGATCGTCTACAGCGAGCGGCCCCTCGCCCTCGTGTTCGCCGACGGCCAGTTCAACGCAGTGACTGCGGACACCTACCGCGGTGCCGGCATGCCGGTGCCGGATTTCAGCGACTATCCCGGCGCCTCACCGAAGTGGGTCATGGTCCAGCTACCGCCAGATCCGATCGAGCAATCGCGCATCCGTCGCGAGCTGATGGAAAGCGAGCAGTCGACCGTACTGCTGCAGCAGTACTATCAGCCGTTCGATGCGCAAGCGCGAGACTTCACGGAAGAATCGACCGCGTTCAAATACGTGCAGGAAGACGACTTTGAGAACCGCGGCATCGCCGACTTCTCGAGCGAACAGGGCCGCGCCGCCACCGCATTCAAGTTCTACCCATACGCGGCGCGCTACCAGTATTTCTATCTGGCGTTTGATCGCGAGGCGCATCGCTTCGCCGGTGCACTCACACCCTATCTGCCCACGGATGAGGAGCGCGCCCGCTTCGAGCAGGCCCGGCGCGCCAGCGCCGGTGATCGCGGCGCAAGCTCCGGCTAGGGACCGTCCGCTTCAGCGCGCGAAGACGCGCGTCCGGACTCTGTAGAGTCCGCTTCAGCGCGCGAAGACGCGCGTCCGGACTCTGTAGAGTCCGCTTCGGCGCGCGCTCGCCAGCGCATGAGGCGCACCGGCGGCGGGCGCGGCGCGGCCAGGCGACGCTCGATGTTCCGCAGCGCCGCTTCATAGCCCGTGATATCCGTCTCCTGACCTAAGGTGCTCGCACGCTGGATGAGGTCCTGTGCAGCCGCCCGCGCGTCCGCCGGCCGACTGATGGCGAACAAGCCCAGCCAGGGGGCGAGGCTGGCACGCGCGAACGCGTAGCTCTCCGCGGGCGACCGCGTGGCATCCAGCAAACGCTGTTGCGCCGTGAGCAGGCGCCAGGACGCCGGGTTCAGGGCCAGGCCCTGGCGCAGCATCGACTGCGCCGCGACCACCCCGGCCTCCACATCGCCCGTGCCGGCCCCGGTTCGGGCTAGCAGATCCGCGTAGGCGATGCGGGTCTGAACACTGAAGGGGTTCGCGGCCAGGGCCTTATCGAAGGCAGCGACCGTTGCCGGATAGAGTCCGGCCGCGGGATCCTCCTGCAGCAGTCGCTTCAGGTGGACCGCCTGGACCACGAGGGGCGTGCTGCGATCCCCGTTCAGCCGGGCCGCCAGACGCGCAAACTCGACCTGCCGATCGGCGGACGTCCGCACCTTTGCAACACCCGGCAGGCTCGGCTGCCCGGAGAATACGCCCAGGGTCAGATTATCCAGCACCAGCAGCACCATGCCGTAGAGCGCAAGGAGCACCCCCAGCCACCAGACCCAGCGCGCTCGCGCGCTAACGGTCGCTTCGGCTTCGACGCTGGCCGGCCGCCCGGCCGTGACCCAGCCGGCCACGGCGCCGATCGCGGCGGCGACGGCCAGGGTATAGAACACATAGGTCACCGCGGCGTGGGCCAGCACGCAGCCCAGCGCCACAACGCCGCCAGCACGGCGCCACAATCGCGTGCGCGAGGACGCGCGGTCGGACTTTAAAAAGTCCGCGGAGGCGCGCGCGGACGCGCGGTCGGACTTTGAAAAGTCCGCGGAGGCGCGCGCGGACGCGCGGTCGGACTTTGAAAAGTCCGCGGAGGCGCGCAGCGCCGCGACCGCTAGCAGCGCAACAGCGAGGATGAACGCAAACAACGGCACTGCCAGCCACAGGCCGCCTTCCAGGAGCAGCTGCAGATAGTCGTTGTGCACAAATCGCCCGGCGGAGGTCTGATCCTCAACGTTGCGCACCGCCGGATAGCGAAGCACAAATCCGTAGAGCCCGATGCCGTGCGGCAAGGACTGGGGAACCAGGTCCAGGGTCGCATCGAGCAACTGCGCCCGCTGCGCCAGCGCCGTATCCGACGCCAGGTCCTGCTGCACGGCCTCCCGCATGGCACCGGACATGAGACTCACAGTGCCGTAGGCGGCAAGGGCAGCGAGCAGCACGAGCACGGCGCCGCGTCGAGCGAGGCGACCCCAGGCGGCGAAAAGCAGCCAGCCCAGCACTGCTGCGCCGAGCAGCGCGATCACCGCACGGCTGGCCGTGGCCGCCGCCACCAGCACGCCCGTGTACGCAACCGCTGCAAGCAGCAGGTCCGCGCGGAGCGTCGCCTCCCGCCGGGCCAGGCGCTGATGCAGCCAGGGAATCAGCCCCAGATAGATCAGGATGCCGAAGCTCGTGGGGTCCGCCATGGGTTCCCGCGCTCGCTCTCCCAGCCACAGGAAGCGACCCGCGCTGAGCAGCACATGTGCGGCCAGGATAACCAACAGGAGCGCCGCCACCGGGACCGCGCGCCGCGCGCCGCCAGCAGCCAGCCACCGGGCTCGTTCCCGTTCCTGTACGGTCACGAGCACATAGAACAGCGGGGCAAAGGCGAGGATCCAGGCCGCGGCGAAGC
>JBCDIK010000101.1:0-13386 GCA_038749065.1 Pseudomonadota bacterium
CGAGGCCGCCGCCGAGGCGGTCCAGGCCCGTGCCCCGCGGTTCGATGCGGTCATCATTGCGAGCGGCTGGCTGCACGATGCGCAGCATCAGCCGGAGAAAAGTGTCCGCAGCCTGAGCATGAGCGCCTTCGAGCGTGCCTACGCCATCAACGCGGCCGGGCCGCTCACGCTGCTCGCAGCGCTGCTGCCGGCGCTGCGAGCACCCACCGGCACACCGCGCACACGCATCATGGTGTTGTCTGCCAAGGTCGGGAGCATCGGTGACAACAGCCTCGGCGGCTGGCACAGCTACCGGATGGCGAAGGCGGCCCTCAACATGGGGGTCCGGAATCTCGGCATCGAGTTCGCCCGCAATGCGCGCTCGCCGCTGATCGCCGCGGTGCACCCGGGCACGACGGAAACGCCCCTGTCAGCGCCTTTCGCGAAGCGCGGCCTACCCGTCATGCGTGCCGCGACGACAGCCGCTCGACTGCTCGATTTTCTCAGCGCCATGACCGACGATCATCAGGGCGGTTTCTTTCACTGGGACGGCTCGCCTTTGCCCCCCTAGTGTCTGCCTTGACCACCCTCCGGATCCGTTTCCAGCTCGCTGCGCACATCGGCGGCCCGTCGTACCGGAGAACGCTATGCGGGATCGCCCCAGCCACCACCGCCGGGCGTTTGCAGAATCAGAGATGACCCAGCGGGGACCGCATCCACCCCCTTGCCCCGCAGGTGCTGCTCTTCGTCATCGCTGCGAATCGCCACCACACCGTGTGCACCAGCGGCGCCGCCATCGCGGCCGAGAGCGGGATGGGCGACCCGGTCGAACATGCGCGAGACCGTAAACGCCGCGGCGTGGCGGTGCGCAATCTCCAGGATCTGTCCGTAGCCACCCCGCAGGGCCCCGTCACCCGCGCTCCCTGGCGCCAGCTCCCGGCGCCAGAACACGAGCGGCGCCGTCGCTTCATTCACCTCCGTCGAGGTGGTACGCACCCCGGACGGAAACGCCGTGGTCGACAGCCCGTCCTTGCCGCCATCGAGCGCCGGACGGGCACCGGTACCGCCGTTGAAAATCGGGTTGATCACGAAATCGTCGCCCCGCAGCACGGGGTTCCAGATGCAGGAGGCGCCGGGGCTCGGGACCTGCCCGGGCAGCACCTGCGCCATCGCGCCGATCACCAGATCCGGCAGCATCTGGCCGATGGCGTGGCGCGCGGAGACCGCGCTCGGCGGCTGCGCCGCGAGCAGCGAGCCGGCCGGTGCGGTGACCCGGATGGGCGCGAGCGAGCCTGCATTGTTCGGGATGTCGCCCCCGACCAACGCGCGCACACCGAAGCTGGCGTAGGCCTGTGTGTAGGTCAGCGGCACGTTGATACCGAAGGCAGACGCCGGCGGTGAGCCGGCAAAGTCCAGCGTCAGCGTCTCACCGTCGATGGTCAGCGCGCAGTGCAGTTTGAGCGGCTCATCGTACCCGTCGATGGTCAGGGACTCGCGATAACACCCGTCCGGCAAGCGACCGATCGCGGCGCGCATGGCAGCTTCCGAGCGCACGAGTAGCGCGTCGCCCATCGTTTCGAGATCCGGCAGGCCGAACTCCGCAAGCGTCGCCAGCAGCCGCCGGGCCCCGGCCTCATTGCAGGCGGTCAACGAATACAGATCGCCCTCCGCCACGGCTGGATCACGCACGTTCGCCGCAATGATCTTAAGCAGCGTCTCGTTGCGCTCGCCGCCCGAGAACAGGGGCATGATCGGAATGCGCAGGCCTTCCTCGAAGAGCTCCGGCGCATCCGGGCCGAAGCCACGCCCGCCCACATCCGCGATGTGACTGGTGGCAGCAAACAACGCCACACAGTGCGCCTGGGAAAACACCGGCGTGACGACGGTGAAGTCATTCAGGTGTCCGGTTCCGTCCCAGGGATCGTTCGTCACGAGCACGTCGCCCGGCTGTAACGTCGGCAGCGGATGCACTTCCAGAAAGCGCGCAACGGACGCGGCCATGGCGTTGACGTGCCCCGGCGTGCCGGTGACCGCCTGTGCCAGCATGCGCCCGCTGCGATCGAACACACCCGCAGACAGGTCTCCGGCTTCCCGCACCACGGTGGAGAAGGCCGTGCGCATGAGCGTCTGCGCCTGCTCTTCCACCAGCGCCAGCAACCGGTCCCAGACGAGCTGCAGCTGCAGGTCTGGCGGCATGTCGCGCAGATCGCTCATTGGCGTTCCACCAGCAGGCTGCCATCCCCGAGGGCGCGCGCTGCAAAACCGTCCGGGACAAAGGTCGTGGTATGCGCTTCGGTGACCAGCAGCGGGCCAGCGACGAGCGATGCGCCAAGCAGAGCGCGATCGATCGCGCGCGCCGCAACATCAGCCCCGGTGCTGTCACGGAGCGTGACGGGTACACTCGCGGTCGCCTCCCCGGGCGCGCGCGCCGTTTCCTGAGTGAAAGCCGCGGGCGCACTAAGCGACGCAGCTGACGCCACCTCGCTGAGCGTGAGGGTCCAGCTCATGATCTCGATCTCCGCCCCCGGAATACTTCGACCGTAGAGGCCCACGTAGGCAGCCTCAAAGGCCCTGGCCAGCGCATCGATCACATCGCGACCGGCTTGCGAATCCAGCGCGGCCGGTTGCGCGTCGAGCAGACCCGTCACATCGGCCGGCACGGCAATCTCAAACCCCTGCCCGGCATAGCGCATGTAGGCCGCACAAGTGCATTCAAAGCTCAGTGCAGCGCCGGCGGCTTCGACCACCTGGGCCGCTTCAGTGCGCATCTCCTGCAGGAGCTCGACCAGGGTTGCCACCGCAAGCTGCGATAGCGGCTCATAGCGACTGCGTACCACTTCGTAGCGGACCGGTGCCAGCAGAAAGCCCAGCGCGCTGCCAACGCCAGCGTTGGCCGGGATCAGCACCCGGTCGATCCCGAGTTTGTCGGCCAGGCGCAGCGCATGGACCGGCGCCGCGCCACCGAATGCGATCAGCAATCGGCCTTCCAGCGTACGCCCCCACTCGCTGGCATGGGCAGTGCTGGCCGCCGCCATGTTTTCGTCGACCACCTCGGCCAAACGGAACGCCGCCTCCGCGGGCTGCACCTCAAGGGCGGCCAGCCGCTCAGCGAAGGCCTGCTCAACGGCGGGCGCGTCGAGCGCCAGTCCCGCCTTGCGAAACCCGTCCGCACTGACGCGGCCCAGCAGGAGATCGGCATCGGTCACAGTCGGCGCACTGCCGCCGCGACCATAGGCCACGGGCCCCGGCTCGCTGCCCGCACTCTCCGGGCCGACGCGCAGGCGCTTGAGAGCGTCAACATGCGCGATGGAGCCGCCACCGGCACCGATCTCGACCATCTCTACAACAGGAATACGCACGGGCAGCCCGCTGCCTTTCTTGAACCGGTAGACCCGATCCACTTCAAAGGACCGTGACAGCAGCGGTTCGCCGTCATCGAGCAGGCAGAGCTTGGCCGTCGTGCCACCCATATCGAAGGACAGCACCTGATCGGCCCCATGGCGACGCGCCAGATGTGCCGCGAGCATCGCCCCACCGGCGGGACCCGATTCCACCAGGCGAATCGGATAGGCCCGGGCCGTGTCCAGGGTGGTCAGCCCGCCGCCGGAAGTCATGAGCCGGATTGGCGCGGTACAGCCCATGGCTGCGAGAGCCTGGGCCAGCGCCTGCAGGTAGTGATCCATGAGCGGCATCACGTAGGCATTGGCGCACGTTGTCGACAGCCGCTCATACTCGCGGATCTCCGGGCAGACCTCGCTCGACAGGCTCACGGCCACTTCCGGCCAGTGCTCGCGCAGTAGCTCGCGGGTGAGCTGTTCATGCGCGCCGTTGCGATAGGCGTGCAGATAGCCGACCGCCACGCTCGTGACCCCAGCTGCCCGCAGCGGCTCGATGGCCGCGAGCACCTCGGCTTCCGCAAGGGGCACCAGCACCTCACCGTCCGCAGCCACTCGCTCGCGAATCGGTATACGCCAGGCTCGCGGCACCAGCGGCTGCGGACGGTCGATGGCGATGTCGTACTGCTCGAAGCGGTTTTCCAAGGCCATCTCCAGCACATCCCGATGACCCTGCGTGGTGAGGAGCGCAGTTGGCGCCCCACGGCGCTCGATCAGCGCGTTGGTGGCGAGGGTCGTACCGTGCAGCACCAAATCGACCGCCTCTGGCGCCAGTGCGCGCGCCTCCAGCAGCGCGCGAATGCCGTCGATGACCGCCTGCGCCGGTTGGCTGTGCGTGGTCAGGCGTTTGTCGGCATGGTAGCCCTTTGCATCTTCGAGGATCAGGTCCGTAAAGGTCCCGCCAATGTCGACCGCGATCCGAACCGCCTCAGGAGGCATGCGCGGCCTCCAGGCTGGCGATGCGCCACAGCCCCGATCGCAGCGCCAGCAGGATCGTCACGATCAGCATGCCCAGTGCAGCGATCATCAGCGCCTGCTGAGGTCCGTAGAGGCTACTGAGATAGCCACAAAGCAACGCGCCCAGAGGCCCGGCGCCCATGAAGGAAAACCCATAGAAGCTCATGACACGGCTGCGCATCGCTTCCGGAGCCTGCTCCTGCATGATCGTGCGCGACATGGTCATGGCGATCCCGCCGCAGATGCCCCAGATGAAGATCACCAGCAGAAACGCACTGAAGCTCGGCATCAGCGCCGAGACACCGAGCGCGACAGAGCCGATGAGCTGCGACAGGATCAGTGCCCGCCCCTGCCGGCGGATGTCTCCGACGCGCAGCAGAATCAGGATCGTGAGCACCAGCCCCGAGGCGTTGGTCGCGTTGATGAAGGACAGGTCCGCGGCCGAGCCGTTGAACACTTCGCGCGCCAGTAGCGGCAGAGTCACGATGAAGGAGCCCATGAAACACAGCGCCATGGCAATGTTCTGGATCACGATGATGCGCAGTGACGGCGTCGCCGCCACCGTGCGCGCGCCGTCGATCATGGAGCGCCACAGCTCGCCGCTGGCCGCGCGCGCCGAGCTCGGCGGCGGCGCGTAGTTGGCGCCGAAGACTTCTGCTTTGCTGGGCAGAGAGCGCAGCATGTACGCCCCAACCAGCAATGCCACAATCTGCACCATCAGGATCGGCTCAGCCCCACCCCAGTCCGCGAGCGACGCGGTGAGCGCGCCGACGATCTGCATGCCGAACTGAGCGATGCTCGCGAGCATCACGGTGCGCTGCACCCGGCCGCCAGCGACCTGATTGAGCAGCCCATCCCGCGCCGGGGTCACGAACGCCTGCGCGGTCCCGAGCAGCACCGCGTAGGCGATCATGACCTCGAAGCGCAACAGGTCCTGCAACAGGCACAGCAACAACATCAGCGGCGCCAGTGCGGCGAGGCAATGGGCGAGGCTCGCGATCATGCGCCCACCGACCCGGTCCGCCAGAGAACCGCCGAACAGGATCAGGAGCGTGCCCGGCAGCAGCAATGCCATCTGGGCGATCCCCACTTTCTCTGCGCTCTCGCGCAGCACCATGGTGACCAGCCAGGCGAACAGCACCGCCTGCATGCCCATAGACAGGAACCAGGAGCCGGTGCCGGCGAGATAGCGGTGGAGGGGCGACAGCCGGAACGGACTCAAGGGATGGGGCATTTCGCGCAATTGCTTTGTGCAGGCATTATAGGGGTTCGTCGGCGTGACCGGCGCGAACAGGCAATGGGAGCACGACCATGGATCTGGATCTGAAAGAAAGCCAGAACCTCATTCTGGGCAGTCTGCTGCGCGAGCGGGAAGTCTGGCCCGCCTACGCCGCGGCGCAGCATCCGATCCGGCACACGCTCACCCGGGTCGCACTGCCGGCGGCGGTGGTGGCCGCGCTGGGCAGCTTCCTGCTCGGCCTTGTGTTCAGCAGCTACTACCTGTTCGGGGCCGCCAGTATCGGCACGCTCCTCCATGGCCTGATCGTCGCGGTAGGTGCTCTGTTCATCTGGGCCGCGGCCGCCTACTACTTCGCGGGCCTGTTCCAGGCGGGACCGGCAGGTCCCACGGGACCACCGGGTCCCGAGCCGACCGAAGAGACCGACGCTGCCGAGGCTGAGGCTCCCGACCCCACAGAGTCAGCGCCAGCCACGGGGCCCCGCACCCTCGACCAGGCCTTCGCCGCTGTTACCTTCGGGCTGTTGCCTGGCTTTGTCGGCATGTTGCTGCAGGCGCTGCCCCTGGTCGGCGCGCTGATCGCCCTGGTCGCCGGCATCTACGCGCTCATGACCCTTTATCGCGCGCTTCCGGTCTTCCTGCCAATCGCCGAAGGCGATCGCACCAAGCACTTCGTCGCCACCTTCATTGCGGCACTGGTGGCCACCCTGGTGCTCTCAGCACTGCTGGGCGCGCTGCTGGTGGGAAGCGTTGCGCGCGACGTTTCGCAGCGCGCGGACGCCGAGCTCGACCGAATCAGCGAGCAGGTCGATCTGGGCGATGAGGCTGCCCCTCGCAGTCTACCGGACCTGCTGGGCGTGGAAGGCCAGGTGGCGTCGATCGAGGATGCCGCCGATGACGACTACACACCGCCCGCCGACGGCGAGCTGACCCGGGCGCAGGTCGAGCGGACCGTGCGGCTACTGGCGCGAACGGAAGAAGTGCGTCATGAAAGTGGTAAGCGTCTGGAAGCGATCGCCGACAAGTCCGAGGGCGAGGGTGAAGAGCCATCTCTGGGCGATCTCTTCACCGGCATCCGCGGCCTGGTCAACATCGGCACCGCCGAGATGCAGGTCATCAAGGCCGCTGGTGCAAACTGGGCGGAGCACGAGTGGGTCAAACAACAGCTCACGAATGCGCGTCTCAGCCCGGAAGACAACGCCCACAACTACGAGCTGTACCAGGCCTTCGAGGAAGAGCTGGAGAATCTACTCTAGCGGGGAGCGGAAGCCGTTCAGGCGCCGCTCGCCTCCGGTGTGAAGGTGACCGGCATCTTCATCACGGCGTTGAACCAGATCGAGTCGAGCATTTCCATCTCGCCCACCGGGCGCACGTCCGGCAAGCGGGTGATGATCTGCTTCAGGAGGGCCTGTAGCTGCATACGCGCGAGCCGCGCGCCGAGACAGACGTGCGGCCCGGTGCCAAAGGACAGGTGGCGCGCCGCATTCTCCCGGGTAATATCAAAGCGGTGGGGGTCCTGAAACACCTCCGGATCCCGGTTCGCGGCTGGATAGGACAGGTAGATCTTGTCGCCGGCCTTGACCGGGTGCCCACCAATCTCCGTATCCGCGGTCACCGTGCGGCGGAACTTCACCACCGGCGGGGCGACGCGCAGCACCTCTTCGATTGCATTCGGCAGATAGCGGTCCAGGTCGCTACGCAGCAGCTCGTATTGCTCCGGGTGCGCGTGCATCAGGCGCAGGAAGTGTCCTGCCGTACCACGCGTCGTCTCGTGCCCGGCGATCGACATGGTGATGAAAAACATGTTGATGCTCAGCTGATCGAGCTTCGCGCCATCCACTTCATTGTGGATCAGCGTACTGAGCATGGACTGATCCGGCTGGTCCCGTTTCTGTGCCGAGATCTCCTCTGAGATCGCAAAGAGCTGCATGAGCGCGTCCGTCTCCACGTAGTCCTCACGCTCCGTGTCCGCCATCGCATTGCCAAGCGTGAATACCCGCTCGCGCATCGCCTCCGGAATCCCCATAAGCGAGCAGAAGGTGTACACCGGCAAGCGCGAGGCCACATCGAACACAAACTCGCACTCGCCCCGCACCGCCACGTCGTCGACGATTTCTTTCGCGACGGCCTCGATCTCATCGCTGAAGCGATCCAGCTCACGCGGGGCGAAAGCCGGCACCAGCAGCCGCTTCATCGCGCGATGGTGCTGCGGCGGCATCCCCATCAGGCCGGCCTGCTGCCGCATCAGGTTTTCGCCTTCCATATCCCAGATCACCGGGCCGCCGGTATGGGACGAAAAGAGTTCCTGGTCGCGGGACACGCTGAACACATCGGCATAACGCGTCAGCACCCAGAACCCTTGAGACACCGTCGGGCGCTCGTCGTGTCGTCGATAGGTCTGGGACGGCGGGTTCCAGTGGACGGGATCTTCGGCGCGCCAGCGATCGAACAGCTCGTGTGGCGGGCCACCCAGGCTGGGCATCAGCTTCGGGTCAATGAGGTTGGTGTCGATCGCGAGGGCAGACATAGGCAGTCTCCAACCGAGTACTTACTTGGGGGCCAGTTGATCGATACGGCGCATCCAGGGTGTCACTCTGTCCGCTGCACCCAGACTCTTCAGCGCCAACCGAGCCTCCTCGGCATAGAGCAGTGCGTTGAGCTGACTGATGACCGCAAGGTCCGCGATCGACAGAGCATCGCCAGCGAGCCAGATCCGGTCATGCAGTAGGTCGTTCAAACGCGCCAGGTGCCGTTCCACATCCGCGACCACCTGTTCGCGGGGTTTCCGCCCGACCCCCTGCGCCTGCGTCAGCTGGCCCACGCTCTTCAGGATCATCTCCTTGAGCTGGGGCTTGGGCATCGCCGGTAGCGATCGCGAAAATTCATCCAGCGCGGACTCGAGATTGTGGGCCCAGGACAGGCGCATGGTCATCTCGTAGAAATAGAGGCTCTCATCCGCCCACTCCTCAATGGCGTGGGCGATGCCCGCCTCCCGTGGATCATCCGGGATCAGTGACGGGCCCGAGTCGATGGCTTCCAGGCGATAGAGGATATCTGTGGAGTCCCAGACCGCCTCGTCATCCACGACCAGCGCCGGGAACTTGCCGGTTGCACTGACATGCTGGTACGCGCCTTCGGCGACCCGGCCACGCTCGACCTCATGCACACCGAACGGCAGCGATTTGTAGTTGAGCGCACGCCGGACTTTCTCGGTGAAAGGCGAGGTCGCGAACTGGTAGAGCGTCAGCATGATCAGATTCCCGGTCGGTCAACGGTTGCGCTCGATCTGAGCGACACAAAATTGAGTGACCAACCAGTAAAGAGTGTGAAAGCAATGATATTGGTTGTCAAACCAATATATTGGCCACGGAAAGCTGCGCAGAGGCGCTCGGGCTAAGCCGATGGCCGCCGGGTGCTGCGTCACATGATCTGATAAATGTTATGTTATATCATTCATCCTTCGACCGAGGTCTGAACAGACCCGTCCCCAAGGCAGCGAAACCGAAACCATGGCATCCGCCCCGTTCCCCGAAACCTACGAGCAATGGCAGCACTGCATCACCGTGGACTGCGGCCTGGCGCTCACCCCCGAGTTCGTCGCCGCAAGACTGAAGGTCTGGCGAGACGCAGGGCATCAGGAAACCCGTCGCTTCCGCAAGCTCTATGGCGAGGATTACCTGGCCGCTGTTATTGGCTGGTTTGAGCAGGCGGAGCGCGAACTCACCAAAAGGAATCCCTCCTGATGCAGGCAACCCTCCCTGAGGCACTCCCCGTGACGGTACTGTCCGGCTTTCTCGGCGCGGGCAAGACCACGGTCTTGAGCCACGTCCTCAACAATCGGGAAGGCAAGAAGGTCGCAGTCATCGTCAACGACATGAGCGAGATCAACATCGATTCCGCATTCGTGCAGAACGAGGTGTCGCTCAACCGCAGCGAAGAGAAGCTGGTGGAGATGAGCAACGGCTGCATCTGCTGCACCCTGCGCGAGGATCTTCTGCAGGAGGTGACGAAACTCGCACAGGACGGTCGCTTCGACTATCTGCTGATCGAGTCCACGGGCATTTCCGAGCCGTTGCCGGTCGCAGAGACGGTCACCTTCGCTGATGAGAATGGCGTCTCCCTCTCCAACGTCGCGACGCTCGACACCATGGTGACGGTGGTCGATGCGGTCAACTTCATGAAAGACTACGACGAGGCGCAGTACCTGAAGGAAACCGGCGAGTCTCTGGGCGAGGATGATGAGCGAAGCGTCACCGATCTGCTGGTCGATCAGGTGGAGTTCGCCGACGTTATCCTGATCAGCAAGACCGACCTCGTCTCAGCAGAGAATGTCGAGCGCCTGACGGCGATCCTGAAGACGCTCAACACCACAGCGAAGATCACGCCGATCGAGAACGGCAAGGTGAACATCGATGCGGTGCTGAACACCGGCCTCTTCGATTTCGCCAAGGCCCAGCAGAGCCCGGGCTGGCTCAAGGAAATGCGCGGCGAGCACGTACCGGAAACCGAGGAGTACGGCATCGGCAGCTTCAGCTACGAGGCGCGGCGCCCGTTTCATCCCGCCCGCTTCTTCGAGTTCCTGCACGGCACCGAGCAGTACGGGAAGCTCATTCGATCCAAAGGCTATTTCTGGCTGGCGACCCGGCCGCAGTTTGCCGGCCAGTGGAGCCAGGCCGGTGGGATTGCGCACTACGGCTTCGCCGGCATGTTCTGGAAGGCCGTGCCGAAGGAGCATTGGCCTACAGATCCGGAGTATCTGAAGTCCATCGATCAGCAGTGGGTCGAGCCCTTCGGTGACATGCGCCAGGAGCTGGTGTTCATCGGACAAGGGCTGGACGAGGCCGCCATGACCCACGAGTTGAACGAGTGCCTGCTCAGCGAGGAAGAGGTCTTACGCGGCAAGGAGTACTGGCAAACCCTGGAAGATCCGTTCCCCGCCTGGCAGCAGGGCTAGTCAGACCGGCGTCACCAGCACCACGTCGCGGAACCGAACCACGTCATCTCAAGCCGCGCCAGCCAGCGCCTGCCGCTGCGCCTCGATGCTTCGGGCCATGATCGCGGTCGAGTGCTTCCGAACCCCAAGCTTGTTCTGCCCGAACGCTTTCGTCGGCAGCTTCGCAAACTCCGCGGCAATGACCATTGCCCGCGCGAGCGCTTCGTCACCATCGACCAATTCGTGCAGGAAGCCCGCGGCCAGTGCTGCCTCCGGGTCATGCAGCTGTGAGTGAACTGCGACCGGCTCCAGATGCTGCGGATTAATCTGCGAACGGAGCGGCTCCAGCGCCCAATCCGGCAGCGGCTGGCCCAGCGCGGTTTCGTTCATACCGATCTTGAACGACCCGCGCTCGCCAATGCGATAGTCCGCGGACAACAGCCACAAAGCCCCAATCGTGAACGCATGCCCCGTGCAGGCGGCGACCAGTGGCCGGGGAAACTGCCACAGTTTCAGAAGCACACCCGCACCTGCAGCACCGAGCCGGGCGAACGCATCACTGTCGCCACTCTTGAGCACGTTGATGTCGAAGCCCGCGCAAAAGGAGCCCGGACGTCCTGCAAGAACGACCGCCGACGCATCCGCTTCAGCCTTGTCCAAAGCTTCGGAAATTGCGCCAACAGCGTCCGCGGTGATGGCATTCTTCTTGCCGTCATCCAACTTCAGCACCAGAACGTCTTCCGTCAGCTCACTCGATACCTGCATCACTTGCTTCTCTCCTCAACTCAGGAACAGGCGCTGCGCGTTGCCACCCAGGAACAGGGCGGTCGTTTCCGCAGAGAGTTCCAGCGCCGCCAGGTCCTTAAGCGCTTGCGCGGGCGTCAGCATGGGATAGTTGGTCCCGAACAGCACTTTGGCTTGGCCATTGGTCTTGAGATAGCGCAGCAGTTCAGGGGGATATCGTTTCGCGGTATAGGCCGACGTATCGATGTAGACGTGCTCATGCTTGGTGGCAACGGCAATCGCTTCTTCGGTCCAGGGGTAGCCGATATGGCCGCCGACAATCACCAGCTCGGGAAAGTCCAGCGCCACCCGATCAAGGTAAATCGGCCGTCCGACCTCCGAGGACATGAGCGGGCCCGTATGGCCGATCTGCGTGCAGAACGGCACCCCCAGTTCACAGCACGCTGCGTAGATCGGATAGAACAACCGATCCGTTGGGGGTAACTCCCACAGCCAGGGCAAGACCCGAATGCCTTTGAAACCGAGCTCACTCACGCAGCGCCGGACTTCCGCCACCGCCTGCATTGGGTTGCTGATGTCTACGGACCCGATCCCGATCAGGCGATCCGGATACTCGCTGACGAACGCGTGGACTTCATCGTTGGAGATCATGACATTTCGCGGTGCAACCCAGGCGGTGATCAACGCCTTCGAGACACCGCCGGCATCCATCTGCGCGATGGTCTGCGCAACCGGCAGTTCCTGGGTCGGCACCTCCGACCGCGTCCAGCGTCGCAGGGAATCGAAGATTGGATCCTGGGCGTGGCGCAGGGTCGGGTGCTGCGCCCAGGCGTCGATGATCAACGGCTCAGTCATTGCGCGGGACGCCGTGGCGAGTACCCGCCCGGCAGTGCGCTACCAGTCCAGGTCATCGGGCACCTTGAACTGCTCGTAGTAGGCATCGTCTTCCGATGCGGAGGCGTCCGCACCGTCCTTGGCGCCCGGCACAGCGACGATCCACTTCGGATCGCGAGCACGAATCTTGTCGGCGACATCGTTGCTCACCAGGTTGTAGCGCCCGTCGTTGTTGACGATAGCGAGCCGCCCGGCGCTGAGTGCATCGACCAGGGGCTGCGGCAGGTACAGGCGCTTGATCTTCTTGCCGTGGACAAAGTTGTAGGCCACGTCATCGTCACTGGCGGCTTTCGGTCGCTGGTCGTGGGCGGCGATCAGCTGTTTGATCTCCGCCCGCTTGGCGCGCTCGCTCGCCTTCTCGTTGCGCGCTTTCGCGAGCGCCTTATCACGCGAGGCTTTTTCTGCCCGCTGCTGCCGGGCCCGTGCCTTGGCGACGACGGCGGGATCATCGATGCGCTCGTTCTTCGCGCCCTCGCTCTTAGCGCCCTGCGCACCGCC
Source organism: Pseudomonadota bacterium (assembly GCA_038749065.1). Classification (GTDB taxonomy): domain Bacteria; phylum Pseudomonadota; class Gammaproteobacteria; order Pseudomonadales; family Azotimanducaceae; genus CALHVX01. Next base: position 12,638 of record JBCDIK010000101.1, read on the forward strand.
CTTCTTGCCGCCCTTCTTCTTGCGCTTGGCCGCCGCCTGCTGGCGCTCGACCTGCTTGGCCTGCGCACTGGTGGCAAGACCCGCCTTGACGAGCTGATCCCGAAGGCTGTTGGACATGAGGGCTCCGGATAGGGGGCAGCGAGTGCTATTTTCTAGGGCGTCTGCGCCCAGGGCAAGGGCGTGATCGGCGCCGTTTCGTGATCCATGGGCCCCTGTTCCTCGGCGTAGGTCAACAGCCACTGAATTCGCTCATCGATGCTCGGGTGCGTGCTCCGGAAGTCCGGCACCAGCGCGGATGATTCGCCGCTCTCGTCGCGAAACAAATCGAACAGCCCACGGGCACCGCGCAGATGTCCGTACTCAGCCAGCACTACCTGTGCCGCCAGCGCATCGGCTTCGCGCTCCTGGTCACGGGAATAGCTCAGCGTCGAGGTGACGCCAATCCACTCCACCAGCTGCGCCACAACCGCGTTGTCGGCCAGCCCGAAGGTCGCCGCGAGCGCCAGGGACACGGTGAGGCCTCGCCCGGCCGCAACAATCGGGTGTCTCAGCTGCAGATGGGCGAGTTCGTGCGCCAGCACCAGGGCCAGGGCGTTCTCGCTCGGGAGCTGTGACACGAGACCCTCAAAGAACACCACACGCCCGCCCAGGGTCGCGAACGCGTTGACCGTCTCGCCAGGCAGGTAATGCACCCGCGGCTCGAGGCCCTCAGGAAAATCCATGTGTCGCGCCAGTCGCTGCGCGAGCGC
>JBCDIK010000102.1:0-13302 GCA_038749065.1 Pseudomonadota bacterium
CCACGCTTGAGCCCGGCGCGGTTCATGATCACCAGGCAGCGACCGTTGGCCACGCGCGCTTCCGGGTGCTCATTGAGCAGCTCGAAGTTCACGACCGGCAAGGTTTCACCCCGCCACCCAAGCAGGCCTGTCAGCCAGTCCGGCGTGGACTTGAGCGCCTTGACGCGCCGCCAGGGCAGGATCTCCGCAATGCAGACGTTCGGCAGCAACAGGCTCGAGTTGAGCAGCGGAATGACCACACACTGCACTTCTTCAGCGTCCGCACCGCTTAAGGTATCACTGGGTTCGACCTGGGCAGCCATCAGGACTCCACGAGTTGATCAATGGTTTCGAGCAGCTCGCTCTCCTGGAACGGTTTGCCCAGAAAGCGATTGACGCCCAGACCGGTGGCACGCTCCTGGTGCTTCTCACCGGTGCGCGAGCTGATCATGATGATCGGCAGTCCTTCGAGCTGGTCATCATGGCGCACCTGTCGGGCGACTTCGAAGCCGTCCATGCGCGGCATCTCGATGTCGAGCAGGAGGATGTCCGGGCGCCGTTCCTGCAGCAGGGCGACGGCTTCCACACCGTCTTTCGCGGTGAGCACGTCCATGCCCTGCCGCTCGAGCAACCGGGAGGTGACCTTGCGCACCGTGACCGAGTCGTCGACCACCATCACGCAGCGGGTCTTGCTGCCCTGCGCCACCGGGCGCCGGGCGGGCATGCGCGGCTGATCGCTGCGGCTGCGAATGAGCGCGAGCAGATCGAGAATGACCACCACGCTGCCATCGCCGAGGATGGTCGCGCCGGAGACGCCGCCCACGCCCGCAAACTGCGGGCCTAAGCTCTTGACCACGATCTCGCGGCTGCCCTGCACGCTGTCGACGTGTACCGCAATCGCCTGGTCGCCGGAGCGCACCAGCACCACCGGCGCGCTGCTGCCGCTGGCGTTACCGCGATACTCACGGCCAAGGAAGTGGCCGAGGTAGCGCACCTGGTAGTCGACCCCTGCGTACTCGAAAGCATTGGCATCGGGCGCGTAGAGCCGGTCGAGCTCCTGGGCGCCAAGCAGCACGATCCCTTCGATGGTGTTGAGAGGAATCGCGTAGAGGTCATCCCCCACGGACACCATGAGCGCCCGGTTGACGGAGACCGTGAAGGGCACGCGCAGACTGAAGCGCGCGCCTTCGCCCGGCTTCGAGGCGATGCTGATGCTGCCACCGAGTTGTTTGACCTCACTGTGGACCACATCCATGCCGACACCGCGGCCGGAAATCTGGGTCACGGATTTGGCCGTGGAGAATCCCGGCGCGAGCACAAACTGCAGGATCTCTTCGTCGCTGAGCTGAGCGTCGGCCTGCATGAGGCCACGCTCGATGGCCTTGGCACGGACTGATTCCACATCGATGCCAGCGCCGTCGTCGCTGATCTCGATCAACACGTCGCCGCCTTCACGGCCCAGCCGCAGCTCGATCTGACCGGCGCTGCGCTTGTTGTAGCTGCGCCGTTCGCTGGGCGTCTCGATGCCGTGATCCACCGCGTTGCGCAACATGTGCTCAAGGGGCGGAATCATGCGATCGAGGAGGTTGCGGTCGAGCTCGCCTTCGGCGTTGTAGGCGCTGAACTCGACGTCCTTGCCCAGCTCGGAAGCGACCTGGCGCACCGTGCGCCGGAGCCGCGGCAGCAGCCGGCTGAACGGCACCATGCGCGTGCGCATGAGCCCTTCCTGCAGCTCCGTATTGATGCGCGCCTGCTGCAGGAGCAGGGTCTCCGACTCGCGCGCCTTGAACAGCAGCGTCTCTTTCAGGTCCAGCATGTCGGAGGCACTCTCCGACAGGGAGCGGGAGAGCTGCTGCAGCTGCGAGTAGCGATCCATCTCCAGGGGATCGAAATCCTCGTGCGCAGGCGCATCGAAGCGCTCCTGCCGGAACAGGATCTGTGCTTCCGTTTCGATCTCCAGCCGGCGCAGCTGCTCGCGCACCCGGCCGATGGTGGTTTCCATTTCGTCCAGGGCCACGGTGAAGTCACCCAGGCCCTGCTCGATGCGTCCACGCATGATCGAGCTTTCGCCCGCGAGGTTCACCAGTTCTTCCAGCAGACCCGCGCCAACGCGGACCATCTCCTGGCCACCGCTCTCCGCCGGAACCCGCGGCGCGGCCTGCGCCTGCGCAACCGGCGGCTTGATCTTCTGACCAGCACCGGCGGCCTGCATGAGCGGCACCACATTGTCGCGCTCGGCCTCGAGCTCGAGGGTCGACAGATCGGTCATGGACTCGTTCGCGGCGCTCGCCACGAGCAGCTCCTCGTCCGCATCCGCCACCGCGTCCGCAGCCTGCTCCAGCTCGGCCGCCGCAACCGCGCTCACGGCTTCGACCTCGGAAACTTCGCCGGACGCCTCGTCCGCCGCTTCTTGCGCCGAGGAGGCAACCTCGGACGCTGCGGTCGTCGCCGGTGTGGCGTCTTCCTGCGGCAGCGTCGCTGGTGAGATCTCACTGGAGGCTTCGCCAGCGGCGTCGAGACCGACCACCGCCGCGCAGGTCGCCATGCCCACACAGCCCTGCTCGAGATGGGTCTTGACGCTGCCGACCATGGTCAGCAGTGCGTCGTGCCGGGTGTGCAGCAGCGCCACGAAGGCATCGTCGGCGGCGTCGCCGCGCGCCTGCTGCTCGAGCACTTCCGATTCGAATTCGTGCGTTAGGTCGCCGAGCGCCGTCATCGTCGCCAGGCGCGCACCGCCCTTCATGGTATGCAGGTCGCGCAACAGGTTCTCGATGTAGAGATGGTTGTCGCGTTCCTGCTCGAGGGCGTGAATGGTCTCGTCGAGTCCTTCGAGAAGCTCCTCGGCTTCCTCGACGAAAATCTCGATGATCTCCGCGTCGTACTCCGCATCGGCCGCACTGCCGGCGGCGACCGGCGTCGGCTCCGCTGCCGGCGCAACCGTGGGCGTTGCCGCCGGTTGCGAGGGTGCGGTGGGGGCAGAGATCGCGTCTTCCGCGTCCAGCTCTTCCTCGGCGATGTCGAGGCCCGCGAGGTCGTAGTCCGCTTCGCGCGTCTGCGCGGTCGGCTCGCCAACAGGCTCGGCGGTCGCCGCATCGTCTGCCTCACCCGCGGCCAGGGCCTCGAGGGCGTCGCGCACCGCGTCGAGCACCGGCGGCGTTTCGTCGGCAACCAGGGCGTCGATATGAGACAGCAGCTGCTCGTGGGCTTCGCCCAGGACTGCGGCGGTCTCGTCATCCAGCGGTCCGCCAGCGAGATGCTCATGCGTGCTGCGCAGCGCGTCCGCCATCTGGGCCAGGGGGCCGAGTTCCAGCGCACGCGCTTGAGCGCCGAGGCGCTCGAGGGTGTCCGACAGAGAGACGCTGAAGTCGGCGTCGGGCGCACCGGCTCGCCAGCGCTGAAGGTAATCATCGGCATCGAACAGCGCGCCGAGGCCGTCGATGGACAGGAGCTGGTGGCTCGTGTCATCGCCGCTGCACTGATCGAGCAGCGCTTCCGCGTCGTCCTTCAGCGCGTCGGGCATGGTCGCGGGGGTCGAGGCTTCGAGCGCCGCCACGTAGCTGTCCGTGGCATCCGCGTAGCGCGCCATGAAGGCGGCGGTCTCATCACCGAGTGCCGCAGCGCGGGACGCATCTGAGCCCAAAGCCCGGGCCAGCTCGTAGGCCGGCCGTGCAACCTGCGCGAGGTCCTGTGCCTCCGCCATGCTGGCGCTACCGGCTAGCGTATGCAGTGCGCGCAGCACCGCATCGTTCGCCTGGAAGGTCCCGCCCGCCAGCGCGGCGGTGAGGACCGCAAGATGTTCCCGGGCTTCGTCGATGAAGATCTGCTGCGGATCGGTCTCCGTCTCCGGCGCACTGTCGAGCACGACGTCGGAGCGGCTGTCAGGCTCGACCTCGGCGGCTGCCGCCGGGGTCGCTACCGCCTCATCCAGATCCGGCAACGCTGACAGGGCACCGCCACTGGCGAGCACATCGGCCGCTTCGATCAGCACGCCCACAGGACCCAGGTCCGGCGCGCGCTGGTGCTCGAAGTCCTTGAGCAATACGGGTACCTGCGCCCGGATCTGCTGACACAGCTCGACAAACTGCGGGCCCGGCGTGACCGTCTGGTCGAGCACCCGGTTCAGCATGTTCTCTGCCGCCCAGGCGAGTTCTCCGGACACATTGGCACCGACCATCCGGCCGCTGCCCTTCAGCGTATGGAAGGCTCGGCGCAGTTCCGTCAGCGCTTCTTCGTTGTCGGGCGCGGCGGCCCACTCGGGCAGCCAGTGATCGATCTGGTCGAGAACCTCGCCGGCCTCCTCGAGGAAGATCTCGGCAATCTCTTCGTCTTCCTGATGGTCGTCTGCGAGCCCGGCGGCGACGCCACCGGCCGCAGCAGCGGCAATGGCGGAGACCGCGAGATCGTGGGCAGGCCCGGTGCTCGCGGCCTCTTCCTCATACTCAGACGCGTCGCCCAGATCGAACTCGTCGCTGTCGAGGTCGAAACCATCGTCGACCCCGGCTTCGGCGGACTGTGCCGCGAAGGCGGCTTCCACATCAATGAGATCGTCCGTCACTTCCAGATCTGCCGGCGCGCTCATCGCGTGCTCATCGGGCACGATCTGCGCAGCTTCAGCAAGGGCGTCGTCGTCCACCGCTTCGGGCTCGATCAGAGGCTCGGGCATTTCCGCGGCGTCGGCGGTCGCTTCCTCGATGGCATCGGGCGCGGGCTCTTCTGCACTCGCCTCCGCACTCTCTTCCGTGCTCTCTGCCGCGCTATCTTCAGAACGGTCCAGCGCAGGTTCTTCAACCGGATCCGTCGCCGCAGATTCTTCTGCGGCTCGACCGGACATCAACACCGCCTGCGTCGGCGTGGCGCGCACAACCAACGGCGAGTCCGCGACTGGCTCGGCGCTGTCAGCCGCCGGCGCATCAGCATCAGGCAGGGCCGCGAGGGAACGATCCACCAGGTCCAGCACGCTTTCAGCGCTGGCGCCGTTCTCTTCAATGGTGCGCTCGAGGTAGTAGTCCACACCGCTGATCGCATCGGCCAGCTGATCGAGCGTCTCCCAGTCCGGGTGCGCCCGGGACAGGACGCCGGCAATAAACTGTCGACACTGGGCCAGTTGCCGCGCCGGGCGCGGCAGGGGAATCATGTCCAGCGCACCGCAGGCTTCATCGATGACCGCGGGAGTCCCTTCGAGGGTGCTGTAATCCCAGCCGGACGAGACATAGGCGACGATCGCGCCCTTCACGGTCTCCAGCGCCTCGCGCGCTTCCCGCGCGACCGCCCGCTGGGCTTCGCTGGTGATGCGCTCGACCTCGCCCTGCCCACCCATACCCTGGGTGGCCCCAGCGAGGGTTTCGTCGACGGCGATGAGTGCATGAGCGACAGTCTCGAGCGTCGCCAGCTCAAAGGATTGCTGCAGCAGCGCATCGTTGATGGCTTCGACCTGATCGAAGATCGTGGCCTGAGAACTCGAGAAGCCGAGCAGCGACAGGGTGTTCCCGATCTGGCTCAGCGGCGGTATAAGCGCCGCAAAGCTGTCGCGATCGGTCTTTTCGCTGCGCACATCCAGATCGATGGTGTCGCGCAGCTCGGAGACATCCTCGCGCAGCGCAAGCGCTGCGCTCGCCAGCGCCTGGCGCCCGGAGATTACCAGTGAGTCAACCGGCGCCCCTTCGGCGACAGCAGCCTTGAGGTCTGCCAGCCGCTCGCTGTTGTGGTCGCGGTCTTCCGCCTGCCGCAGCAGGGCCTCGATCAGGTCGCGATTGACCGGTTGCTGCAGGGCGCTCGCGCCCTCGGTCGCCAGCGTGCGCAGCTCGGCATCGATGCGGCGCAACAGCTTGATGGCTTCCGCATCGAGCGGGCCACTCTGTAGAGACAGGCTCTCGACGAACTCGCCGAACGCCTGCCACTGCCCTTCGTGAGGCGTATCGTCGCAGATGCGGGTCAGGCCCTGGGCCACTTTGCGCAGCGTGGCCACTGCCTCGGCCCGGTCCTGGCCCTTTAAAATGGACAGCAGGACCTGCTGATAGGCGCTGCGGATCTTGCGGACCTTGTCGTCACCGGCAATGCCATCAAAGCGGGCTACCGCCGCATCGGAGGCGTGGCTCGCGAGCACGTTCACCGCCGGCAGCTCCAGCGGCTCCTGCCCCAGATGCTCGCGCAGCTCGTTGGTGAGCGGAATGACCGGACGCGCGGAGTCGCCCTGACCGGCAGCAATCGCTTCGAGGTAGCTGGGCAGCTCGAGCACGCCCTGCATGAGCTGCGCAACCGCATCGGCGCTGGCGCTCACTTCTTCGGCGAACACCGCCTGCGCGACCTGCTCCATGTGATCGGCCAGCAGCGCGATACCGGGCAGCTCGAGCATGATGAGCGTGCCGTGTACCTGGTGCAGCGCGGTCACACAGGCGCGCATGAGCGTTAAGTCGTTCTCCGACTCGCTGAAGGCTTCAAGGGAAGCTCGAGCGCTATCGAGCGTCTCGAACAGGTCGCCCTTGATCCAGTCGAGCGCGAAGTGTTCCTGGTCCTGACTCATAGTCTGTCCTGACGGTCCTGCAGGGTCCGTGCCTGCGGTGCTCCCTTACGCGTGCTCGGGGAGCTTGAAGCCCTCGACGGACTCACGCATCTCGTTGGCCATGGAGGCCAGCTTGCCGATCGAGCTCGAGGTGTCTTCCGTGCTGGAGACCGTCTGTCCCGTGATCTGCTGAATCACGTTCATGGTGTTGGAAACATGACCCGCCGACACCGCCTGCTGGCGCGCTGCGTTGCTGATGTTCTGGATCAGCTCGGCGAGCGTGGTCGAAACGCTTTCGATCTCGCCCAGTGCGACACCGGCGTCCTGCGCCCGCTTGGCACCGCCAACCACTTCCGCCGTGGTCTGCTCCATGGAGATCACCGCTTCGTTGGTGTCGGTCTGAATGGTCTTGACCAGCGCCGCAATCTGCTTGGTCGCCGCACTGGAGCGCTCCGCCAGCCGCTGGACTTCGTCCGCCACCACGGCGAAGCCGCGACCGGCATCACCGGCCATGGACGCCTGAATGGCCGCGTTCAGAGACAGGATGTTGGTCTGGTCGGCGATATCGTTGATGAGCGAGACGATGTCACCGATCTCCTGGCTGGACTCACCGAGACGCTTGATGCGCTTGGAGGTTTCCTGGATCTGACCGCGAATGGTATCCATGCCGTGGATGGTGGCCTGCACCACTTCGCTGCCCTTGCCGGCAATGCCGACCGCGCGCTCAGCCACCGCAGCCGATTCCGCGGCGTTCGAGGAGACCTGATCGATGGACACCGCCATCTCGTTGATCGCCTGCGACGCGGCACCGATTTCCTTCGCCTGGTTCTCCGCTGCGGAGGACATGTTGCCGGCGGTGGACTGAGTGTTGGTCGCCGCCTTCGCAACCTGCACCGAGAGGTGGTTGATCTTGGAGACGAGCTGCCGCATCTGGTCGATGGCGAAGTTGATGGAGTCCGCGATCGCGCCGGTGAAGTTTTCGGTGACCGACGCGTGAACGGTCAGATCGCCTTCTGCGAGGTCGGCCAGCTCATCGAGGAGCTGCAGGATCGCCGCCTGGTTGCGCTCGTTCTGCGAGGCCTGCTCAGCCAGCTGCGCGCGCGTCTCGCGAATCATCACCATGGCGATGGCCGCTACCAGAACGATACCCGCGACCGCGCACAGCAGCATCATGCTGTTCGCCCGGGAGGCTTCGTCCGTAATGAACAGGTAGACCATGCCGGCCATGGTGCCCGCCAGCAGCAGCATCAGGCCGACCAGCAAGGGGGATAGCTTTCCGGTTTTCATTTCCAATACTCGTCCTAGTTAGTATTTTCTGCGACGTCGAAAAACTGCTCATCACGCAGAATGGTTCGAAGGTCGATCTGGTAGTACATGCGGCCGCTGTGGCGGAATGCACCGTTGATGTGCTGACCGAGATCAGCGAGTTCGTTGCCGTCCACCGCCTCGAAGCTGTCTTCGAGGAAGTGCTGAATGCCCAGGGACTGCTCGATGAGCAGCCCGGCGGCAAGGTCGCCGTCCTCGACGATCAGCACGCGCCACTGCGCCTGCTGTACCGTCGGCGCGACGCCAAAGTATTCGTGCAGGTCGATGACCGGAATCAGCCGCCCGCGGACGTTGGCAATGCCGAGCATCCAGGGCTTCACCACGGGCAACGCGGCGAGCCGCGGCATCTTCAGGATTTCGCCCACCTCACCGATCGGGGACACCAGACGCACGCCGCCGAGCTGGAAGCCGACGCCCTGCCAGACGGCCTGGGTGTCTTCCTTGAGGGGCAGCGGCGCTGCGTTGCTGAAGGTCGCCTGTCGAATTTCCTTGAGCAGATCCAGTGCTGCCGAGCTGTCCATTGCGCCTGCCATTGCTACTGCACACCGCCGAGTACGGAATTGATGGTCTTCAGCAGGGTCTTGTCGTCTACGGGCTTGGTGAGGTAGCCACTGGCTCCCTGCCGTTCGCCCCAGATGCGATCCGCCTGCTGGTTCTTGGTGGTAATGATGATCACGGGAATGTGCCCGGTATGGTCACTGCGCGTGAGCTGCCGGGTCGCCTGGAAGCCGTTCATGCCAGGCATGACCACATCCATGAGGATGACGTCGGGCTGCTCTGCCGAGGCAACTTCGATCCCGCTGCTGCCGGTCTGTGCCGTCAGCACCTCGTGACCCTGCCGCGTCAGCGCTGACGCGAACTTGTGGGTCTCACTGGGAGAGTCGTCGACGACCAGAATTCTTGCCATGGGCTTTATGTGCCTCCGGATCCGCAATCGCTAGTGCACCAGAGTGCGGATCGTGCCAAGCAGTTCATCTTTGCTGAACGGCTTGGTGATGTACTGGTCGGAGCCGACGATGCGGCCCTTGGCCTTGTCGAACAGGCCGTCCTTGCTGGAGAGCATGACGACCGGAATGGTCTTGAATTCGGTGTTGTTCTTAATGAGCGCGCAGGTCTGGTAACCGTCCAGCCGCGGCATCATGATATCGACGAAGATAATCTTCGGGCGTGAGTCCGCGATCTTGGCGAGGGCATCGAAACCATCGGTCGCGGTAATGACGTCGTAGCCTTCTTTGGTCAGCAGGTTTTCTGCGCTTCGACGAATGGTTTTGCTGTCGTCGATGACCAAGACCTTGACGCCTTGAAGCTCCTCTTCCATCCCGGTGATCCTTCATGCTGGTCGCTGCGGTTTGTATCATGTTTCCTTCGCGCGTCACCACGAGGCCCGGGCGGTATGCGGACCCAGTTCACACCGCGTCTGTTCGCCAGTGCCCAACTGCGTCGTTTACGGCGCTCGCGCCCCGATCAACCTAGAAAAAAGCAAGAAAACTGATGTCTGCAACGGCCACGCCCCGGGTCCTCATCATCATGGATCCCCTCGACAGCCTGTCCCTGAAAAAGGACAGCACCCTGGCCATGATTCGCGCCGCCCAGCGCCGCGGCTGGCCCGTGCACTACTGCCAGCAGCAGGACCTGCTGCTGAAGGATCGGGTCGAGCAGGTCCGCAGCCAGTCCCTCACCCTGCGGGCGCCCTTCGCGGAGACGCTGTCGATGGAAGGCCACAGCGGCCCCTGGTACGAGCTGGGCGAGCCCACGCTGGCACCGCTGGCCGGATTCGAAGTCATCCTGAACCGGAAGGATCCGCCCTTCGACATGGAGTACATCTATCTGACGTACTTCCTCGAGCGGGCGCGGGATGCCGGCGCGCTGGTGATCAATGACCCGGAGAGTGTGCGCGACTGCAACGAGAAGTTCTTCGCGACCGCCTTCCCGGAGTGCTGCCCGCCGCTGATCGTCTCCCGCACCATGGCCGATCTGACCGCCTTCGCGGCCGAGCAGGGCAACGTGGTGTTCAAGCAGCTCGACGGCATGGGCGGCAAATCCGTCTTCCGCGTGCTTGAGGGCGACGCGAACCTGAAGGTCATCCTGGAAACGCTGACCGGCGGCGAAACGCAGCAGATCATGGGCCAGCGCTACCTGCCGGAGATCGCCCAGGGCGACAAGCGCATCCTGCTCATCGACGGCGAGCCGGTGCCCTATGCGCTGGCGCGCGTGCCCATGGCCGGCGAGGCCCGCGGCAACCTGGCCGCCGGCGGCACCGGCGAGGGGCGCCCGCTCACGGACCGCGATCGCTTCATCGCCGCCCAGGTCGGCCCGGCCCTGAAGGAACGCGGGCTGGTGTTCGTGGGCATCGACGTGATCGGCGACTACCTGACCGAGGTCAACGTCACCTGTCCGACCTGTATTCGGGAACTGGACGCACAGTTTTCCCTCGATATCGCCGGTACCCTTTTCGATCGGATCGAAGCACGACTGTAGATTATGGCCACGATGACCATTACGCCCCGGGACCGGCTGGGCTTCACGCTCTTCGCCGCGGCGTCGCTGCACGCGGCGCTGATTCTCGGGGTGACCTTCCAGGACCAGCTCGCCCAGAAGCCGAGCCCGACCATCGAAGTCACCCTCGCCACGCACAACGATCAGGTCGACAACGACGATGCGGACTTCCTGGCGGAAGCCGCGCAGCTCGGCAGCGGCAGCGAGGCAGAAGCCCTCGAGAAGACCACCACGGAGGAGTCCGAGGTGTTCGCCAACGAGGTGAACGACGTGATCGCCGAAGCGCAGACGGCGGTCGAGGAAACCCGGATCGAGGAGAAGGTCCTGCTGGCGACGGAAGCCAGCCGTGAGGACAAGGTCACCGACGAGGCGATCGACGAGACCCAGGAGAATGATGCCGCGGTCCTGACCGCGAACGAGACCATGGAGACCCTGGCGCAGGAGATCGCCAGCCTCGAGGCACGCATCGCGGCGGAGGAGCAGGCGCTGGCCAAAGGACCGCGGGTCAAGCGCCTGTCGAGCGTCTCCACCAAGTCCGCCGCCGAGGCCGCCTACCTGAACATGTGGCGGCAGAAGGTCGAGCGCATCGGTAACGCCAACTACCCGCGCGGCGCCTTCGGCTCGCTGCGCATGCTGGTGGTGATTCGCGAGAACGGCGCCCTGCAGGAGGTGCGGCTGCTGGACTCTTCCGGCAACAAGGAACTCGACCAGGCCGCCCTGCGGATCGTGCGCCTGGCCGCGCCCTACCCGGACTTTTCCGTCGAGATGCGGAAGGACTACGATGTGCTGGAAATCATCCGCACCTGGCAATTCAGCCGCGGCGGTCGCCTGGACAGCTGATCATCCCTTCTGATTCGAGCATGGCTCACAGCCTGCTGCTCGCCATGCCGAGCCAGGCGGGCACCTACTTCGCCGACACGGTGACCTACCTGTGTCGCCACGACCGCGAGGGCGCCTTCGGCATCGTGCTCAACCAGCCCATGGACCTGCCCTTCGCAACGCTCATGGAACAGGCCGGGATCCCGCGGCCGGCCGCAAGCGCCACGATGCCATCGGTGGCCGTGCGCGGCGGTGGGCCGGTGCATCCGGAGCAGGGCGTGCTGCTGCACAGCATGGATGTCAGCCGGGACGACACCGAAGCCCTGGGGCATGAGCTAGGACTGACCTTCTCCCGCGACATGCTCGAAGCCGTCGTCGCCGGCAATGGCCCGGCCTCGGTGCTGTTTGCACTGGGCTACGCCGGCTGGGGCGCCGGCCAGCTCGAGGCGGAGATCGCCCGCGATGCCTGGCTGGTCCTGCAGATGCCGGGCACCCCAGACGCGCGCCGGGAAGCGCTGCACCACACCTTATTCGACACGCCGGCGAGCGAGGTGCTGGCCGCCGTCAGCGCTCAGGCGGGCGCGGACCTGCGCCTGCTGAGCGGTCACATCGGCCATGCCTGACCAGCCCCGCCCGTTCACTGTGCTCGCCTTCGACTTCGGTCTTGCGCACATCGGGGTCGCCATCGGGCAGTCGGTGACCGGTACCGCGCGACCGCTGACGGAGCTACCCGCGCGCGACGGCAAGCTGCGACGTGGCGCGCTGCAACCGCTGCTCACGCAGTGGCAGCCGGACCGCCTCGTGGTCGGATTGCCCCTGAACATGGACGGCAGCGAATCAGAGCTGTCCGCCAGGGCGCGTGCTTTCGCCGAAAGGCTGGCCAGGCAGACACAGCTACCGGTGGCATTGACGGACGAACGACTGACGACCCGGGAAGCGCGGATGCTGGCCGCCGATGGCGTGAGCGAGCACGCGATGGCAGCGCGTCTCATTGGCGAGAGCTACCTGTCGGGCGACTCCCGCGAGCTGTGAAACTCGACCCGGTAGCCCCAGGCATCGAGCCGCTCCGGTAGCGCATTGAACGCCATGGTCAGCCGCTCACCGCCTTCGTTTCTGGGCACCTCGTGGAGCAGGTAACTGGGATAGAGCACCATGTCGCCGGGATCCACCGGCGGCATGACCCACTTGTTGCCGTTATAGGGGCCCATCCGAATGCCTGCATGGTCATTGCTGAACAGGAAGTCGCGCCCGCCGAGGCTGCGGTGGAACACCGTGCGCGTGGACGGGTGCATGGGGTTTAAAAAAACGATACCCGAGATAAAGCTGTTGGTATGCGCGTGCACGGCCTGAGCGCCGCCCGGTGCCAGCACGTTGCTCCAGATTTCCTTGATGTGCCACTTGAGCTTCTCGCCGAACAGGTGCTCACCGAACTGCGCCATTGGCGCGCTTGCAAGGCGCTCGATGCGCTCGAAGAGCGGATGATCGGATGGCTGCGCGATGGCACTGTGATGCAACTGTCCTGAGTAGGCGTTGCGCTGGCTCTGACGGCTTTGCGCAAGCGCCACGCATCCCGCCAGATCCTCACCGCGCAGCAAGCCACGCACCCGCATCCAGGGTGTCGGGAAGAGGGATTTTAGTTCAGTGGTCGGCAATGGCTCGGGGTCCTGCGCTGGTGCCTGAGACGGGGCGGCGGTTGTGCGCCTTCGGCCAGGGCGCGAGGCCCACCTCCGGCCGCGTGACCTCATAATCGCCATTGCGATCCGCCAGCACAATCAGGCGCCGCAAATGCGCGCGCATCTCTGCAGGATCAATGGCCTGATTGGCGTCAGCATCGGCGTCTCCAAACAGCTGCTGCACCCGCGCATCTGCCGCGACCGGCTGGGTGGACACCGCCGAGCCCAGGAGCTGCCAGTACTCCGTTGATGACAGCGTACGCGAGCCATCCCGATCCATGGGCGCCCAGACCTGGGCGAAGTGCTCGTCCACCTCGTCCGGCTCGACGGCCCCGTCGAGATCGCAGTCGAGCTGCATATAAATCCGTTTGACCACCAGGTCTGCGGTCGTGGCGGTCAGTTCGGCAGCGACGCCCGGCGATGCCCCGAGCAGCGCCAACAGCACAGCCCCTGCGCTCAGATTAATCCTTGTCAACATCACCTCTCCCGAAAGCAAAAAAGGGCGCCCCG
>JBCDIK010000103.1:0-13253 GCA_038749065.1 Pseudomonadota bacterium
ATCCCACACCAGCAGTTCAGTGGTGGTCTCCGTACCGAGATCCGTTACCAGCCAGGGGAACAGCGCTTCATTGGTCGCGACCAGATCCGGGTTCGCGTTCGGGTTCGGCGCGCCGGTGATGGCGTTACCACGCACCGCGTTGGAGAACGGCGTGTAGTAGGAACAGGGACCAACGCCCGGCGTGCCGGTTGCCGGATCGCAGCCCGGGCCGCCCAAACCATTCAGGGCAAAGGCCATGCGCTCAACGAACATATCCGGGCCCTGGTTGCGGCGGTCACGCTGGGACCAGCTGATCGCAAAGTCGAAGCCAATGGCATCTTCGAACAGCGTGCCGTTGAGCCCGGTCGACAAGCGATAGGTATCTGTCTCGCGGGAACCGTCCTCAGGCTCGCCCAGGAAACCACCCCAGCCCGTCATCCGCGATACGGAGAACAACGCCACCGTATCGGCAGGAAGCAGACCCGGGAAGCGATTCTGCATGTCGAGTAGACCAGGATGATCCAATGGTACCGCACGGTCAGGGCCGAACAGAGACTGAGGCGGGTAGGACGGCGACGTGTTCCAGTCGGGCATGTCCATCTTTGCGTAGAGCGCTTCGATGTGAAACTCAACGTTGTCGCTGACGTCGTAATTGAATTCGCCGAAGACCTTGTAGGTGTCCTGCTCTTCGATCAGGTTGTCGAACTGCGTGAACTGGAAGAAGCAGGTAGATCCCGCTACGGTTCCGCCCACGGCTTCGCAGCCCGGGTCAGCGCTTGGAACAAAGCCACCGACGCTGGCAGAGACGGGGAACAGGCGACCCGGGTTACCAATTGTGGAGTAGCCACCTTGCGGGTTTTCCGGCTGCGGCCGGACCGCCCAGTCGCGATCCGCGACCTGCAGCTTATTGCGTCGGCTCCACTCCGCGGAGATAGACGCACGGGCGCGATCGCCGGAGAATCCCCAGATGCCACCCAGTTCGAACTCACCGTCGCTGTCGTCCAGGAACTGGCCGCTAGCGCGCACTTCCACACCGTCGAAGTCATCACGGGTGATGAAGTTCACCACACCGGCGATGGCGTCAGACCCGTAGAGGGCCGCTGCGCCGTCCTTCAGGACTTCCAGCCGCTCGATGGCAATGTTCGGAATCGCGCTGATATCTACGCCACTGGTGGGTTGCGCGACATGGCGCCGACCGTTGATCAGCACCAGTGAACGCGCCGGTCCGAGGCCACGCAGGTTCACCGCGGCAACCCCTTCGTTGCCCTGACCGCCGGAGGCGTTGAACTGGTTGGTCTCGCCGATGTTGCCGTTGGCGATGCCGAGGTTCCGAATCAGCTCGGTGATAGAGGGGTTACCCTGATCCTCGAAGTCTTCGCGGCTGAGCACGTCGACGGGCAGAGCCGCGTCCTCTGGCGTACCGCGGATAAAAGAGCCGGTGACCACGATCTCTTCGATCGTCTCCTCGGCGAGTAGCGTAGCCGGGGCCAGCGCAATGCCGCCCAGCACAAAGGCAAGCAACCGTACCGGCCGCAAGAATCTCCTCATGAATATCCCCTACTTGGTTGGCGCGACTTCTCTCTCCAGTGCCGCTAGGTGAAACCTATGTCACGACGGCCGAGGGCGTCAACCAGAAATGCATTCACTAACAGGTGCTTGGGCGTGAATGCTCGCGAGCACCGGAACTGTCGGACTGCGCGAGGAGGGGAAATCTCTGCCATAATCGTTTGACCTATAGACCTATCAATAGGTCAAACTCAGTCCGCAGACCCTTCTGACATTAAGAAGTACCTGAAATGGTGCACAGGAGAGCGCGTCCGCCCCATGGCAAGCACGCTGTTTGACAAACTCTGGGCCAGCCACCGCGTGACAGCCAGCGATGACGGTGATGATCTGCTGTACATCGACCGGATCGCCCTGCACGAGCGCACCGGCACCATCGCCCTGAACGCGCTGGCGGCCCGCGACCTACCGATTCGCCATCCGCAGCACGTGTTCTGCGTCATGGACCATATTGTCGACACGCTGCCCGGTCGCGGGGATGACACCCAGATGCCCGGCGGCCGCGACTTCATCGTCAGCACCCGTAAGGCGGCGCGGCACTTCGGGCTGCGCACCTTCGATGTGAACGATCCGGACCAGGGCATCTCGCACCTGGTCAGCGCCGAGCAGGGCTTCGCACTGCCGGGGCTGACGCTGGTGTGTCCGGACTCCCACACCTGCACCCTTGGCGCGCTGGGCACCCTCGCCTTCGGGATCGGGACCAGCCAGGCAGAACACGCGCTGGCCACCAGCACGCTGCGCCTGCGCAAACCGGAGAACCTGCGCGTGCGCTTTGAAGGCGCGCTCGCCCCCGGCGTGTTCGCCAAAGATCTGATCCTCAAGTACATGGCCGAGTACGGGGCCGATGCGGCCCGCGGCGCCGCGGTGGAATACGCCGGCAGCACCGTCGCTGCGCTCGGGATCGAAGACCGCATGACCCTGTGCAACCTGGCGGTGGAGTTCTCGGCCTTCTCCGCTACGGTCGCGCCGGACCAGACCACCTTCGACTACGTGCACGGCAAGCCCCTGGCTCCGACCGGCGCCGCCTGGGAGACAGCCGTCGCGCAGTGGCGCGCTCTGCGCAGCGATGACGATGCAGCCTTCAGCGCGGAGCACCTGATCGATGCAAGTCGCGTGACCCCGATGGTGACCTGGGGCATCAGCCCGGCCCAGGCGGCGCCGCTGGGCGGCCGAGTCCCGGACGCGCAGGCGCTGGACACGCCGCTGGGCAGAAAGGCCCTCGCGTACATGGATCTCAAGCCTCGCCAGCCGCTCGCCGGGTTGCCGATCGATGCCGCGTTCATCGGCTCCTGTACCAACGCGCGCTTGAGCGATCTGCGCGTGGCTGCGCAGCTGCTGAAAGGCCGGAAAGTCGCGCCCGGGGTCGCGGCCGTGTGCGTGCCGGGCTCGAGTCGGATCAAACGGGAAGCCGAGGTCGAGGGCCTCGATCAGGTGTTCCGGGAAGCGGGATTCGCCTGGCGGGAAGCGGGTTGCTCCATGTGTTTCTACGCCGGTGGCGAGACCTTCGGGCCCGGCAAGCGCGTCGTCACGAGCACCAACCGCAACTTCGAGGGTCGCCAGGGGCCCGGTGTGCGCTCGCATCTGGCGAGCCCGGCGGTGGTCGCCGCATCCGCGGTGCGCGGTGCGCTGACGGCGCCGACTGAGCTCTCATGAGGACGTCGACCCCATGAACGCATTCGACACCCATCGCGGTATCGCCGTGGCCTTTCTCACACACAACATCGATACGGACGCGATCATTCCGAGCCGGGAGATGAAACGGGTCTCGAAGGAAGGACTCGGGGAGGGCCTGTTCGCGAACTGGCGCTACGCGGCGCCCGATGACCGCACCCCCCGCGCCGACTTCGCGCTGAACCAGGCCCCGACGAATGAGGCCAGCATTCTGCTGAGCGGCCGTAACTTCGGCTGCGGATCATCCCGTGAGCACGCCGTGTGGGCCCTTGCCGAGTTCGGCTTCCGCGCGATCATCGCCGAGAGTTTCGGCGCCATCTTCCAGAAGAACTGTATCGCCAACGGGATTCTGACCGCCGAGGTCGACACCGACGGCATCGCGGGACTGGCGCAGTGGTGCGCCGATGATCCAGCGCAGCATCAGCTGCACATCGACCTCAGAGCGCGGGTGATCAGCGGGCCGACGGGCAAGAACGTCCGGTTTAACATCGCCGAGAGCGATGCCCGCAAACTGCTCAGCGGGCTGGATCCGATCACGGAGACCCTGGCGGACGTCGAGCGCATCGACCGCTTCGAAGCCGACCACCTCCGCCGGTCGCCGTGGGTTGACCTGTCGACGGACGACGCCGGGACCTGATTCGCCACGCCGCGCACTTTGCGGCGGTGCAGCATTCGATTGCGGCAGTGCAGCATTCGCGTCGCTGTCAGCGGCAAACGCGCCCAATTCATCACACATTCACAAACCCGCACTTCCTGTTAAGCTCAAAGCGTCCGTCCTTGGACACAGCAGCATTTTTGAGGGGAGTCAGAATGTTTCGAGTTGTCACAGGGATCAGTGCGTTCGCTGCTGCGAGCGTCCTGGTCGTCGGGAGTACCACACCCACCACCGCGATCGCCGCTGAGCGCAACAGCAACGCCCTGATCGAAGAGATCGTCGTCACATCCCGTCGCCGGGATGAATCGCAACAGGACGTGCCACTGTCTGTCACCGCCTTCGGCATGGAGGCTATCGAGCGCCTGCAGCCGACCACGCTGCGTGACTTCGACGGTCTCGCACCCAACCTGTACGTCGGCATGAACACCGCCGGGCCCGGCGCCAGTGCGATCTACATTCGCGGTGTCGGCTACGCCGATATCGAGAAGACGCAGACCCCGCAGGTCGGCGTCATCGTCGATGGCATCCAGATCGGTTCGAGCACCGGGCAGCTCATTGACGTATTCGATGTGGAGAGCATCGAAGTCAACCGCGGCCCGCAGGGCGTGCTGTTCGGCAAGAACACGATCGGCGGCAACATCGTCGTCAACCGCATCAAGCCGAGCACTGAAGGCTTCAGCTTCAAAGCCAGCGGCGAAGGCGGCAACTACGACATGACCAACCTCAAGGCGCGAGTCAACGTGCCACTGGGCGACAAGTTCGCTCTGAAGGTTGGCGCGATCAATCGCCAACGCGACGGCTACTACACGAACCGCACCCTCAACCGCTCCGCCGGCGATATCGACTTTCAGAGCCAGACCGCTGCGCTGCGCTTTCAGCCCAGCGACACCTTCGATGCGGTGCTGACCTACGATCGCATTCACGATCGCAGCCAGACCCTGCCACAGGATCCACGCTTCGATGGCGACAACCCGTTCGTAAACCTGGCCGACAAGGTCGAGCCAACCAAGTACGACGTCGATCAGATCGGACTGCGTTTTGACTGGGACTTGAGCGATACGGTCACGCTGCACAATGTGACCGGCTGGCACGACAGCGAGGAAGCAGTCAATCAGGATTTTGACGGGGCTTCGCTGGCCGGGACGGCGTCGCCTTTCGCGCAACTGCACACGCTGCGCTCCCAGGACTACGAGGTCTTTACCCAGGAACTGCGCCTGGACTGGGCCGTGAACGAGAACGTCGACATCATGGGCGGGCTGTACTACTTCGATTCGAAGCTGGACTTCAACCAGCTCTCGAATCAGGTGCTACAGGTACCGATCGGTCTTCCGCCTGGCGTACCCTGCGCGGTTGCAGGGTTCCGGGATAACCCGACCGTCGGCAATGCCCTGTGCCAGTTCCCGAATACCCGCATCAGCCAGGTGGCGTCTGAAGACGTCGAGTCCATCGCCTTCTTCGGCAGCATCAACTGGCGACCCGTAGAGTCATTGGAGCTCGCTTTCGGCGCGCGCTACATCGACGAAGAAAAAGACGCTGGCAATTCCTACTTCGTCTTTACCGACGGCACCTTCGACACCGGCGGCCCGGCGCAGGAGTTCGACTTCGCCTCCGGCACCCCGCTCGGCGCCAGCGTGCCCTACACCGTCAACGACAGCTGGGACGATACGATCATCACCGCATCGGCCAACTGGGCGATCAACGACACGACTCGCGCCTACGTCAACTACTCAGAGGGGTTCCGCTCCGGCGGCTTCAGCATCCGCAACGCGGGCACCCCGGACACCGCAGCCTTTGACCCAGAGACCGCAGATCAGATCGAGATCGGCCTGAAGTCCGACCTGTTCGGCCGCCGGCTGCGAGCGAACGTCGCGCTGTTCCGTCTGGAGCGCGACGGCGGGCAGCTCAGCAACATTATTCCGCTGCAGCCCGACCCCGTCACCGGCGTCACGCCGGTACCGGGCACGACGACCATCATCAACAACGGCGGCAAGGCCACCACGGAAGGCGTTGAGGTGGAGCTGATCTGGTCCATCAACAACGAGTTCACCTTCATGTTGAACGGCGGCATTATTGACGTCGACAACGAGTCCTTCAGCCTGCCCTGCGAAGTGGTCGACGGCTGCGTCACACCGACGCCTGGCGTCTTTGACCCGGTCGGCACGCAGCGCAGCTTCGTGCAGAGCGGTGATTCCCGGCAGCCGGAGTACAACTACTCAGCGCGGCTGGCGTACGACCGCGAGTGGGGCCCCGGCTTCTTCAGCGCGAACGTGCAGTACAAGCGCGTCGGCAACTTCCTGCTGGTGAACACCGGCGGCGGTGCGGATCAGCGCCTGGAGGAAGGCGGCTACTACGATGTGGCGGCGACCATCTCCTACGAGCGGGTCTATCAACAGGGCAACTCCCTGAAGATCTCGCTATGGGGACGCAACCTCACCGATGAGGAGTGGAAAGAACAGGCGCTGTTCCTGGGCGGCCCGAACACCGGCTTCCAGGGCTGGGGTGCACCGCGAACCTACGCGCTCGAACTCGAGTACAGCTTCGCGAACGCTCAATAAGACCGTTAACCGAAGAGCCAGCTCGCGATGCGGGCTGCGCTCTGCTCGAACACGGGGCTACCGGCATCCGCCCAGTGCTCAAACTGGGCATCGGGCAGAGCCGCCGCCAGGGCGCGAGTGGGATCGAGCAACGGGCTGTCGGTGCCCACCAGGCGCACCGGCTGGGTAACCGCCGCCGCCTGCGCCAACGCGTCGTAGCCAAAGGCCGCGCGGAACCCCAGCGGCTGGCCTCTGCCTGACTTGAGGTCTTCCACCATCAACGCCAGCCCTCGCTCGACGGGCAGGCGATCACCATGACGGGCGATGTTGAAATTGAAGATCGGCTCAATGCTCTCGAGGGTACTGCCGATCTCTCGCTCGGGCGGCGTGTTTTCCAGGTGTTTTGCGCGAGTCGCCGCGTCAAACGCGGGCGCATCGATCAGGTTCAGGCGCGTAATGCGCATAGGCAGCATCTGCGCCAGCCCCAGCGCGACCAGACAACCGGTGTGAAAGCCCACCAACTCGATCCGCGGCACCGCCAGCTCCGCCAGGAGCGCCGCCACACTGCGGGCGTAGTCTTCGATGGTCGGCGCCTGCGGCAGCGGGTCGGACTGACCGTAGCCGGGCAGGTCCACACCAATGAGCTGCGCACCGGCTGGGCGATGCGCTGCCACGGTCTCAAAGAACAGACCGCTGTAAGGCATGGACGCGAGCCCGACCCAGACCGTGCCACTGTGCGCTTCGGGCTCCGGCGGCCGCCAGTCATAGTAGTGAAGCTGGCCGTGGTCCGTATCCAGATAGCCGCGTCTCATGTCAGGTCTCGATCAGTCTGTCCTCAACAGCACGACGATAGAGCTTGAGCGTCAGCGGCGCCAGCAGCAAAACAGGAATGCCCACGATCGCCGGGATCAGCGCCACGCTGTAGCGCACTTCTTCCGCGCTGAAGAGGCGGTCATTGAAGATCCCCACCAGCAGCGGCCCCAGGGTGCCGATAATGCTGATGAGCAGGTAGTACAGGGCCACGGTCTGGGCGCGGATCCGTCCCGGCACGATCTTCAGTAAGGCGGTCACGCCGGTAGCGGAGATGAAGGCAATCCCGGGCGTAGTGAGCTGGTACATGGCAAAGCTGCCCCAGTCCCAGGGAATCAGCGACCAGCCGATAGACGGTGGCACCGCCAGGATCAGGCCCAGCAGCGCGATGCGCATGGGCGCATCGGTCATGCCGGCGGTCGTCCAGCGGTCGGACAGCCAGCCGGCAAAGTTAACGGACGCGGGCCCGAGCAGGAGCGTGAACACGCCGTTCAGCGCCGCGAACTGGGCCACATCCCAGCCGTGGGTCCGGGAGAAGGTCACCGCCGACCAGCCCTGGCTGTAGGCGATGATGGTCATGGTGCAGAACACGGAGACGAAGCAGACGTAGAGCGCCCAGTTCTTGCCCACGTGCGCAAACATGTCGACGAGGTTGCCGGGCTTCTGCTCCGGGTTGTCGAGGATCCGCCGCGGCTCCGGCATGAAGAAGAAGACGATCGCCAGCAGTAGCCCCGGTAGGCCAACAACGAGGAACGCAAACTGCCAGGGCTTCACCTCCCCCAGCACCGGCACCTCGATGCCTTCTACCGTTTTGGCCCAGCCCAGCACCGCGGCGCTGACGAGCCCGGCGATCCCGAAGCCCAAGGAAATCGCGCTCGAGTAGAAGGCGATCGGCTTGCCACGGCGCTCCTCCGGGAACGAGTCCGTGATGAGCGACATGGCGCAGGGGCTCAAAGTCGCCTCGCCGACGCCGACCGATATGCGGGCCATGAACATCTGCCAGAAACTCTTGGCCATGCCGGAGAACGCGGTGGCTGCCGACCACAGAGCAACCCCCACACCGACGATCCAGGTGCGGCGCTTGCGATCGGCGAGGTAGCCGAGGGGCAGGCCCATGATCGCGTAGAAGAAGCCGAAGGCCGGGCCCATGAGCCAGCCGATCTGTGTTTCTGTCAGGCCCAGGTCGGCCTTGATGGGGTCGATGAGCAGATTGAGAATCTGCCGGTCCACGAAGCTGACCACATAGGCCACGGTAAGCACACCGACCATGAGCCAGGCGCGTCCCGCCGGTGGATAGACCTTATCCAGAGTCGCCGTCGTCTCCGCCACGATCAGCTGGCCGGAATGTTGTAGATGACGACCAGGTTTCCGTCGCCATCGAGCAGGCCGACCTCTTTGCCGACGCGGCCGTCGTGCGTTTCCAGCACGTCGTCGCTGAACCGCTCAAATCCAGCGGCGACCGCACGATCACACACGCCCTGAACGTCGGCCACGTCGAGCACGATCGCGGCGCGCCGCGGCGTTGCCTGTGGCGGCAGGTCCTTTACTTCCGTGATCGCCATGCAGCGCTCCTGCCCCGGCGCGGACAGGGTAGCCCAGCGCGTCAAACGTCCGGGCTCGATGCCAAACACCTCGTAGCTGTAGGAGTCCGCGGCGGATTCCTTGCTGAAGGCCACCTCAAAGCCGAGCACGTCGCGGTAGAAGGCGAGCGCCCGGTCGAGATCGCTGACCAGAAAGTTAGCGCGCTGAAAGCGAAGGCTCATGCGTCGGGCTCCTCAATGCGGACCACCTGATTGGCTTCGTAGAAATAACCATCGGGGTCGAACACGGACGTACCGATAAAGTGCTTCATCTCGCCGCGGGCACCGCGCGTTGACCATTCGCGAGGCTCCGCGAAGACCCGGCCCCCGTACAGGGTCGCGCGGCGCGCGATCTCGGCTGCATCGTCGGTCTCGACCACGAAAGTCGGCAGCCCGTAGGTCACCGCATCGGGGATGGGCGGCGCTGGCAGGGTCGGTTCGACCCACTGGAGCAGGCCAATCATGCCGATCTTGGGGTCTTCTGCCTGCAGGATGACCAGACGGGTCTGGTCACCGGCCTTACCAGCGGCGAGGCCCTGGCCGGACAGGGTGAAGTCCGTTTCCATCCAGACTTTCAGAGACAGCACCTCTTCATACCAGCGCTTGGCGACTGCCATATCGCGAACGATGAGCGTGGTGCGCTTGATGATGTTGCGAACATGAGACTCGGTGGCCACGACTTACTCCTCGATCAGCAGGACATCGCAGTCGGCAATGCCCTCGCGCAGTTTTTTGACTTCCGCATATTCCGGCGAGTGCCAGAACTTCAGGGCCGCTTCTTTGGACGGCCACTTCGAAATCACCATGGAGCCGCCGGGGGGCAGATCGCCCTCGAGCACCGTCAGGCCCGGCGCTCGCACCAGATACTCGCCTCCGAACTCGGCGCTCAGCTTGCCGGCCGCAGGGCCGTAGCCACTGATGAACGCGTCGCGATCATGGATGATCGCCCGAATGACCATATAGGCTGCCATGGAACCCCCTTTGCCGGCGCTGCCAGTGTGACTCCGCTCGGCCTTTCTGCGAGGTCGTTGGGAGTTTGAGATAATGATATATCTTTATACCCTTTATCCCTCGCTTTGAACACAGGATGACGCCATGAGCCGCACCAACGACCAATGGACGGTCGCCGCCCATCCGACCACGGTGCTGGCGCTAGAACACTTCGCCCGCCGGGAAGTGCCGGTACCGACGCTCGCCGAAGGGGAATTTCTGATCGAAACGCACGCCCTGAACATCGCTCCAGTCATGCGCATGTACATGATGGGCAACAGCGCCGCCGGCGAGGCGCCCTTGCGCATCGGCGACGTCATCCACGGGCGCGGGGTCGGCCAGGTCATCGAGTCACGGCACCCGGATTACGCGGAAGGGATCTACGTGCAGGGCCAGCTTGGCTGGCAGCGCTTCAAGATCAGCCGCGGCACCGCGCAGGAGAAGCTGCGAATCCTGAAAGCCAACGGCCTGCCGATCACCTACGCGCTGTCCGCCCTGGGCATGACCGGCTACTCCGCCTGGTGCGGCTTCTTTTCCCGAGGTGAGCCCAAACCCGGCGAGGCGCTCCTGGTCTCGGGCGCAGTGGGCGGCGTCGGATCCCTGGTCGTGCAGATGGCGCGCATCATCGGCATGACGCCGATTATCGGCATTGCCGGCGGACCGGAGAAGTGCGCGCTGGCCCGGGAACTGGGCTGCGACGACGCCATCGACTACCGCAGCGAACCGATTCATGAGCGTCTGACCACGCTGCTGCCCGACGGCTTCAAGGTGTTCTTCGACAACGTCGGCGGCGAGATCCTGAATACGGCCCTGCTGCATCTGGCTCCGCACGCTCGGGTCGTGCTGTGCGGCGCGATCTCGGAGTACGAGAAAGAGACGCGCACCGGGCCCGCCAACTACTTCGAGCTCAGCAACAAGAACGCCGACTTTCGCGGTTTCTTCGTCTACCACCATCAGCACGAATTCGATCAGGCGGAAACGCAGATGGCCCAGTGGCTGCGCGACGGCCAGCTGCGCGTGTTGACCGACACGCTCGAAGGCTTCGAGCGCATGCCCGAGGCACTGATGGGGATGTACACGGGCACCGGTGGTGGCAAGCGCCTGGTTACCGTGAAAGACGGCCCGGTGGCCGTGTACTGACAGGCGGGCGCAGCCTGCTCTATGGTGGGCGCCTGGATCGTTTTTGGGGAGTCGACTATGCCCCGACTGTCTCGCACGGCCTGGCGCCGACTGTGGCTGCAACTCGTCATCGCCATGAGCATCGGGAACGCCGGCTGCGCCGCCACCGCACCCAACTCGCCACCGCCCCCCGCGCCACCGGCACCCCCGGCAGAACCCGCCGCGCCGGTCATCAGCAGCGCCGACCGCCTTCAGGCTGCGGGCCGGTTCCTGGCGCTGATCGATGCGCAGCGCTGGAACGACAGCTGGGCACTCGTCGGGCCCGAGTTTCAGCAACAGGTGCCGCAGGCGAGCTGGACGCAACAGGTGAGCGCGGTGCGCGCGCCCTTGGGCGATACCGCGACGCGTCGGCTGCTTTCCGAGCAGAGCTATGAGCGCCCGGCCGCCCAGGGCGGCGGAGCGTTCGAGATGCTGCGGTTCTTAACGCGCAGCACCAGCGAGCGCCAGTTCATCGAGACGGTCACGCTGACCCAGGTCGATGGCGCCTGGCAGATCGCCGGGTACTTCATCAAGAACGACGACTGACATCGGAGAAACGCGCCATGCTCGAGATGCGCCCATACTGCGGCGGTGCGCTGCTGCTGGCATTGGCCAGCGTTGCCACGCTCGCGCGCGCCGAGACCGAACTCGCTACAACCATCACCGGCGCCACGGTCTACAGCGCCGGCGCGACCCTGACCCGTGAGGCCACGCTATCGCTAAGCGCCGGTGCGCAGACGGTGACGCTGATCGATCTGCCCGCTGACCTGTCGGATGCCGAAGTGCAGATCGAGCTGGCGGATTCGCGCGTACGCTTGGGGCAGATCCGGCGCCAGGCGGTGGCCCAGGCGCGGGCGTCGGACGCCGAGGTGCGCGCTGCGGAAGACGCGCTGCACGACGCGACGGCTGCGCTGCAGGCCATCGAGGACGGTAACGCCAGCGCCGATCTCACGCTCAAGTTTCTCGACGGGCTCGCCCAGGGCTACGCGAAGGAGGCCTGGACCGACAGCGCGAGCGCCAGCGGCAATCCGGAGAACTGGCGTCGCGCCATCGAAGTGCTCGAGCAGGGCAGCGACCGGGCCCGGAAGACCAAGCGCGACAGCGTGGCCGCGAAACGGGACGCCGAAGCGCTGCTGCGACTGCGCCAGCGCGAGCTGAACCTGCTGCGCGGGCGGCGCACGACCGGCTCACGCCTGCAGGTCACCCTCGAAGCGCCGGTCGCTTTGAACACCACCCTGCGGCTGCACTACTTCACGGAGGACGCGGCCTGGGCGCCCGTCTACGAAGCGCGGCTCGACAGCACCACCGGCAAGATCGAACTCGCGCAACGGGCCATCGTGTCCCAGGAAACCGATGAGCCCTGGCGCGCGATCACGCTGCAGCTTGCGACCGGTGAGCCCCTCGCGGGGCTCGAAGTGCCGGAACTCTTCAGCGAGTTTCTGGTGCTTGAGCCGGAACAAAGCAGGGCGGATATGAATCTGCTGAAGCGCCGGGTCGCGGCGCCCGCCGCTGCAGGGCAGGTGATCGAAGAGATCGTTGTCACCGCTGCAATGAAATCCCCAAGCCCCGAGATCGGCGCCTTTGCCGTCACCTACCCGATCCCGGGCACCATCGATCTCGACAATGATCTGGACGAGGACCAGCTGTTCGATCTCTCCCGCGAAACCTTCGACGCCCGGCTGGTCACCCAGGTGGTCCCACGGGAGAGCCCGCAAGCGTTCTTAAGCGCCCGCTTCCGCTACGAGAGCACGCTGCCGCTGCAAGCCAGTGAGATGAAAGTGTTCGTGGACGGTACCTTCGCCGGCAGCACATTTCTCGAGGATGCACTCCCCGGCGAAGAACTGACGCTGCCCATGGGCCTGGACCGCCGCGTCGAGGTCGAGGTCCGCAACCAGGGCGGGCGCGGCGGGACCAGCGGCCTGATCGGCAAGCGGCGCACGGAGCGCACCGACTACCTGTTCCGTCTGACCAATCGGCGCGATCAGCCGACCGAGATGGAAGTGCGCGATCTGTTGCCGGTATCGCGTGACCGGGCGATCAAAGTGCAGCCGCTGCGCGCCGTGACCCCACCGACGGAACGTGACGTCGACAATGAGCCGGGGCTGCTGCTGTGGCGCCAGCAGGTCGAGCCCGGCGCCACCTGGGAGATCCGCCACGGCTACAGCGTCGAGTACCCCGCCGATCGCCGTCTGGCGCGGGAGTAGCGCTTACTCGAGCGTCGCGTAGTTGGTCGATCGGTCATCGGCCTGCGCGCCGCGCACTTCGTCGATGCACTGCTCGAGGTCCGCGAGGTAGCGCTCGATGGCACCGGTG
>JBCDIK010000104.1:0-13236 GCA_038749065.1 Pseudomonadota bacterium
ACGACCTGACCCATGTCGGCGCCGTGCGCGGCGGCGCCGTCACCAACACCGAGTTCGCCAACTGGACCGTGGCGACCCGACGCTGCGAGGGCTTTACGGTCCGGACGGTGCAATAGCGCGAGCGCCACGGGAAACGTAACCGTTCCCCTGGCCCTCGCGCGATTGCACCGTCCCGCCCGTAAAGCCCTCGCAGCGTCGGGTCGCCACGGTCCAGTTTTCGAACAGGATGTTGGTGACCCCCCCGCCCCCGACCCACAGCCCCGCCCGCCCCCCGTTACGGGTCCCGTTCCCGTGGGCGCTCGCGCTATTGCACCGTCCGGACCGTAAAGCCCTCGCTGCGTCGGGTCGCCACGGTCCAGTTGTCGAACTGGATGTTGGTGACCGCGCCGCCGCGCACGGCGCCGACATGGGTCAGGTCGTAGCCGCCGGTATCGTCGGCGACATCCTGGTTGAACCCGCCGGGGCCATCATCACTGATGATGAACGATGATCGCGTGTCGTCCACGTCCACAACGCCGTCGAAGTTCGTATCGCCATCCAGGAAGCCGTTGAGGAAGTCCCGGTTGGCTGCCAGACCGTTCCCAAGACCGCGGAGATTGTCGAGATACCAGCCCGCCGTGAAGTTGGCCGGCCGCTTGACGAGTTCGCCGGTGAACTGAATCCCGCCCGCATCCGCGTTGAATGCGGTGTTCGCTGTCGGCAGGGCACCACCGGCGCCGTTGTAGTAGACCAGCCCATCACCGTTGCTGTTGTTCGGCGCGACCGTTCCGGCAGGCAGGTCGATGCTGCCTGCTTCCACGAAGCGGAAGGACGGGTTCGCGCCGGCCTCGTTGGCACAGTGCACGCCATCCAGATAGCTGGGCCCGGGCGTCGTTGTGTCGATGCCGCTCAGGTCCGCATCGCTCGTCGCGCTGTAGCAGCCGTTGCGGAAGTTCGCGATCAGCACATTGCCCAGGCGGATCTTGTCGGTGTTGTCGGCAAAGAGGATCCCGAACTCGGTGTCACCGGCACCGCCAGCCTCACTGGCGCCATCACGACCGACCAGGGTGACGTTCACGATACGCGGTGCCGAGTTGCCAGCGATCGTCTCGCTGGCGTAGATGCCGGAGCGACCGCTGGTCCCGTCGGCATCCCGGTTGTGGATGACCATCAGGTCTTTGATGAGACCGCTGAAATCCCGATACCAGATGCCGTCGCGCTGCGCGCCGGTGCTTAAGATCCAGGACAGCCGCGGGTCGCCGTTGAGAATGTGCAGGCCGTCCCGGGCTGAGTTATGGGACTGGACAAAGGTCAGCCGAGTCTCCCGGTCAACGCCGTTCAAGACCAGATTGTCGCTGTAGCTCACAGTGCTGCCGCCGATGCTGACATCCACGGTTGCGCCCCCTTCGGCGACGACCACATAGTCGAGCAGGTTCGATCCCTGCGTGCCGGTGGGCCCGCTGAGGCCGTTGAAGCCGCGCAGGAAGACACCCCCCCACTCGGCGCTGCCGTCGATACCGGCGTCATCAGAGCTGAAGCGAACCGGGCGTGCCCCGGTGCCAAGCGCGCGCAGCGCCGAGCCCGGCCACACCAGCAGGTGGTCCGCGTCGCTGCCGCGCACGCGGGTGCCGCTGGCAATCTCCAGGGTGACAGCGAGACCCGTATCGCCGACCTGCAGGCGGTCCTCCAGGAACCACTCGGTGTCGCTGGTGAGCGCTGCGTCCTGGGTGATCATGCCACCGACTTCGCAGGCGTTCCGTCCGCCCATGCGGTCGAGTGCGACAACGCTGGCGCCACCGACGCTGACCGGGCAGTCGGATACCCCGATCAGGGCATCGTTCTGAGCGACCACAAAGGGGCTGCCCGTGCCGGTCGCGACCGTCCAGCCGTCGAACTGCGCATTGCTCGGCGCACCGCCGCGAACCGCGCCGATATGCGTCAGGTCATAGCCACCGGTGTCGGCCGCAACATCCTGATTGAAGCCGTCGGGGCCGTCGTCGCCGATAATGAACGGCGAACTGGCGTCGTCGCTGTTGATGACACGGTCATTGTTCGTGTCGCCGTCCAGGAAGGCATTGAGGCAGGTGCTGTCGGCAATCAGGCCATTGCCGATTCCACCGATGTTGTCCAGATACCAACCGGCGGTGAAGTTGTTGCTGCGATCCGCGACTTCACCGGTGAAGGTGATGCCGTTCGCGGCGCCGTTGTAGAACACGAGACCGTTGCCGTTCAGCGAATTGTTCGGGGCGATCACGCCGTCGCTGAAGCCGACGCTGTCTGCCTCGATCAGGCCGAAGGCAGGGTTGTGCCCGGCCTCGTTGGCACAGTGGACGCCGTCCAGATAGGTCGGCCCAGGGACATCCACGTCGATGCCGCTCAGATCGGCGCTGCTGCTGGCGCTGAAGCAGCCGTTGCGGAAGTTGGCGATCAGGACGTTCGCCAGGCGAATCTGGTCCGTGTTGTCGGCGAACAGGATCCCGAACTCCGTATCGCCATCGCTGCCGGCGACACCCTCGCTGTCCCGACCAACGAGCGTGACATTGACGATGCGCGGGTTGGAATCGCCATCAGCCGTTTCGCTGGCGTAGATACCGGAGCGACCGGTGCTGCCATCGCTGTCGCGATCGTGGATGACCATCAGATCCTTGATCAGGCCGCTGAAGTCGCGATACCAGACACCATCGCGTTGGGCGCCGGTGCTTAAAATCCAGGACAGCCGTGGATCGCCATTGAGAATGTGCAGCCCGTCCCGCGCGGAGTTGTGTGATTGGACGAAGGTCAGTCGGGTGTCGCGGCCGACACCGTTCAGGACCAGGTTGTCCTGGTAGGTGGTGGTGGTTCCATCGACAATAACCTCCGTTGCGGCGCCCGCTTCGGCAACGACCACGTAATCCAGCAGATTGTCGCCCTGGGTGCCCGTCAGCGTGGGCAGGCCGTTGAAGCCGCGCAGGAACACGCCGCCCCACTCGCCGCGCCCGTCGACGCCGTCGTCGTCGGAGAGGAACCGTACGGGGCTTGCAGCGGTGCCGTTCGCCTGGAGTGCTGATCCCGGGAAGACGAGCAGATGATCGACGCTGCCTGCACTGTCGCCCCGGATCTCGGTGCCGGCCGGAATCTGCAGGGTGACCGCGTTGTCGGCGTCACCAACCTGCAGCGCACCTTCTAGAAACCAGGTCTGTGCTGCGGTCAGGGAGGCGCTCTCGGTCAGGATGCCGCTGAGCTCACACTCGTTCACTGCAAGCTCCGTCGGGGTGAGGTTGCCGACTGCGGGGCAGGTAGAGGTCGCAGGTGGTGCGGGGGGGACCACCGTCAGGGGGTTGTCGTTGCTACCGCCACCGCCGCCGCAGCCGGCAATGATAAGCGTCCCGGCCAAGGCAGCGAGACGCGGGTTCAGAAACTGGGAAATCATGTTGTTGCTCCGCGCAGTTGAGGTCAGCGCGAAGTCGGTGCGTTCACGCTCTGTGCGCCTAGGAGCCTGGGCTGAGCCGAACGGTTCTAGCGGTAGGGAGGTTTTGTGATTGTTTGTTTCGATCCAAACGAAAGAGGATGCCTATGAACAAAAAAGGCGCGCCACGATCGATACCGTGGCGCGCCTTGTTGCAGACCAGCGGGAGGCTAGTTCAGGCGAGCGCGGAAGGTCAGCCCGTAGGTGCGCGGCTGACTTGGGTAGCCACTGAAGCTGCCAGGCTGTGCAACCGACGGGAAGGCGGTAATCAGGTACTCGTCTTCGGTCAGGTTGCGGCCCCACAGGAAGAGTTCATAGGGGCCCTTGCTGATGCCAATGCTGGCATTGAGCAGACCGACTTCCCGAGTCTCGTTGCCCACAGCGCGCAGTGCTGCGGTTGCGACCGGATCATCCAGAATCTGCGTCTCGTCCTCGTACTGGTAGTCCGCGCGGAAGTAGCCGTCGAAGCCGTTCCAGGTCCAATCATAGTTGGCCGAGATCGACAGGGCCACGTCGGGGATGCCAGCGACTTCCTCGCCGGACAGATCGCCAAAGGCGGAGAGCGGGAAGGAGTCGTACTCAACGTCCAGGAAGGTACCCGCGAAGGTCAGCGTCAGCGCTTCGGTCGCGTAGATGGTCGACTCGATCTCGAAACCCTGCGCGGTGGTTTTACCAGCGTTCGAGAGCGTGAATGCGGCACCGGTAAAGGCGTTGAACTGGAAGTCATCGAGGGTCTGCTCGAACAGCGCCATGTTGAAGCTGATGCGGTCGTACTGGCCTTTCAGCCCGATTTCGAACACTTCGGCCTCTTCCGGGCCGGCCTGGCGGGTACCGGTGACCAGGTTGTTCGGGATTGCAGCGCCCGCGGCCTGGAGCGTGTTCAGCTCGCCAACGGTCGGGCGGGAGTCGCGAGACAGGTTCCAGGACGTGGCCTTGAAGCCGGTGGCGTAGCTGGCGTAGAGGTTCAGCTCGTTGGTGAGATCGAACGCCAGTCTTGCGGTGTAATCGACGTTGTCGTCCTGGGACTCGCTGTCTTCGCCGGCGTTGGGGAAGGCCAGCAGCTGCGGCAGGAACTGCAGCGGCTGCAGGGCGGCCAGACCCAGCGGCGCGAAGTCGATGTTCGAGAACACATCGGTGTTCACCTGTCGCAGCGAGACTTCTTTCTCGTCATCGGTGTAGTTCAGACCGAGGGTCAGCACCAGCCGGTCGGTCAGATCGATGTCGACCTGGCCGAACAGCGAGAACGCCTGGTTGTCCTGCTCGGCGAATTCCTGGACGCCAGCGCCGGGTGCAAAGAAGGTGCCCGCGGGAATCCCGAGGGCAGCCTCAACACCGGCGATGGTGCCCGGAGCGCCGGTCAGGAAGTCCGCGTAGTTGCGGAATGCGGGGCCGAAGAAGATGCCGCCTTCGGTCTCGACCTTCTCGTCGAAGTAGAAGAAGCCAGCCAGCCAGTTGAAGGGACCGTCGCCGTTCGAGGCGATGCGGAATTCCTGGGTGAAGGTATCGAACTCCTGCATACCCACATCCTGCGGCGCGATGATGTCGGCGCCGGTGAAGTCCACATCGTCGCCGAGGTTGGCGCTCTCCAGCGAGCGATAGGCGGTGATCGAAGTAATCGTGAAGCCGTCAAAGTCGAGATCGGCGTGCAGCGAGATGCCGCCGTTCTCCACGCTCTGGCGTGGGTCAGCATTCTGGAACACGCGATAGGAGAAGGGGTTCTCGTTGTCGAGCTGGCCGCCGAGAAGCGGGATCAGCGCAGCGGTCGGTCCGCTCACGACGTTGGCCGCGGTACAGCAGGTCTCTTCGATCTCGCTGTAGTCGGCGCTCAAGCGGAAGCTCATGGTGTCGTTGGGTTCCCACAGCAGTTGTCCCTGCAGTCCCCAGCGATCCCGATCATTAATCTCGGTGCCCAAAGTATCGTTGTCGCTGTAGCCGTCACGATCGTTGGTGGAGCCACCGATGCTGAAGGCGAGCGTATCGCTGATCGGGCCGGTCAGGTAGCCCTTGGTGATCACGCCGTCGTAGTTGGTGAAGCCGAGCTCGGCATTGCCGCTCCACTCGAAGTCAGGCTTGCGGGTGACCACACTGATCACACCGGCAGAGGCGTTCTTACCGAACAGGGTGCTCTGCGGGCCACGCAGCACCTCCACTCGCTCGAGCCCCGGAAGGTCGGCAATCTGTGCAGCAGAGCGCGAGCGGTACACGCCGTCGATGAAGACACCGACGGACGGCTCGATACCGGCGTTGTTGGCGCCGTTGCCGAAACCGCGGATGACGAAGTTCACCTGCGTGGAAGACTGGAACTGCGGAACGCGCAGCGACGGCACGACCGACTGCAGGTCGAGAATGTCCAGAATCTGCGCACGCTCGATCGTTTCGGCGTCGGTCACCGTCACGGCGATCGGCACTTCCTGCAGCGTCTGCTGACGCTTGGCAGCGGTCACGACGATCTCTTCGATTTCGATCTGCGCTTGCAGCGGTGGTGCACCGAGCGTCAGCGCGGCGAGCGCCAGCAAGGACGCGGCAGCGAGGGAACGGGTGGACGCAAGACGGCGCAACGCGCGCTGCGTTGTAGCTTTGGTCATGTGCTTCTCTCCAGGTACGCGCCTCCCCAAATGGGCGCGATGCACTTGATGTATGTATAGACGGGATCTCACCCCGAGGCGCGCGCATCCTAACGGCCCAGAGCCTGAATGCAAATGCGTGAATACACGTAATGCAAGGCTGCTTGACCGGCGTTGGACGCGTTTGGCCCTGGCTACTGGGACCGATGCTCATCGTTCCCGTTCCGGTGCAGGCACCGTTGTCTTACAGCGTTCGGTCCTTGTATCGGTGCTGGCGTCCCTGGTAGTCGGTCACGACGACACCGGTTGCATCATCCTGGTGCAGATAATCTGGTCCGACCGGTGCCTTGCCGTAGCCGCCTGGGATGTCGAGCACATACTCGGGCTGACACAGGCCAGAGTAGTTGCCCTGCAGCGCGCGCAGCAGTTCCCGGCCGCGAGGGATGCTCACGGCAAAGTGGCTGGTGCCGGGCGCCAGATCAGGATGGTGCAGGTAGTAGGGGGCAATGCGCAGCTCCACGAAGCGCCGCATCAGCGCGCTCAGGGTCGCTTCGTCGTCGTTGATTCCCCGCAGCAGCACCGTCTGCGAGCGCAGAGGAATCCCGGCATCGGCCAGGCGCGCAATGGCACGCACGGCCGCGTCGGTGAACTCCTTTGGATGATTGGCGTGGATCAGGATCCAGGGCGTTTGCGCGGCGCCGCGCAGCAGATCGATCAATGTATCGGTGATCCGATCCGGGTCGACGACCGGGACCCGTGTATGCAGGCGCAGCACGCGGATGTGCATCAGCGGGCGCAGCCGCTCGACAATGGCCGTCAGTCGGCGCGGTGACAGCGCGAGGGGATCGCCGCCGGACAGGATCACTTCCCAGATCTGCGGGTGGTCGCGCAGGTAGTTCGCGATAGCGTCGAGGGCGTCGTCAGCTAAGGGCGGCGGCGACTGTGGTCCGACCACTTCCCGGCGGAAGCAGAAGCGGCAGTACACGGGGCAGACGTGGCTGGCTTTGAGCAGGACCCGGTCCGGATAGCGGTGCACCAGCCCCGGCAACGGCGAGTGCACGTCGTCGCCGATGGGGTCACTGCGCTCGGCCTCGTGCTCGGTCAGCTCCTGCACTGAGGGCACGTACTGACGGGCAACTGGATCGTTCGGGTCAGCGGGATTCATGGCAGCGCGCACCGCTGGTGTGATCGCGACTGCGTAGCGATTGGCGACAGCCTGTAGCGGTATGGCCAGTTCCCGGGCGATCAGGCCCGCGTCGGCGAGCTGCGCGGCATTGCGCAGGGTCTTGTCCGTGGCGCTTGGCGTGGGTGCCCGGGCCCGACTCAATGCCACAGCCCCAGGACGCGCCAGCGCGGCTGCGGGCGCGGCGCGACCGCCGACCGCGCTGCCAGGTGAGCGGGGCGCGGCAGTGTGCTCGAGTCGGGCAGACCGGCCAGCGCTTTCAGGCGCGCGATCCGGTCGTCCGTGTGCGGATGAGTCCGCAGGATCGCCGGCTGTGTTTCGCGCCGGCCCGGCCGCAACAGACGGTCGAACCAGCTTCCTTGCGCTTGCTCGATCTTCTGCAGCGCGCTCGCGAGGCCATAGGCATCGCCGGTGATGGCGACGGCGCCGACGTCGGCGTTGTACTCCCGCGAGCGGGACAGGGCGAGCTGCAGCATGGCGCTCAGGCCCGGGGCCACGAACAGCACCAGCGCGGCCACCCAGGGGAAGCTGTAGCCCATAAAGATGGCGGGCAGACTCAGCAGGATCATGATCTGGCCAACCTGCCCGCACAGGGTGGTGATGCGCGACAGGGCATCGGCGACCCCCATCACGAACAGATCCCGATGGAGGATATGGCTGAGTTCATGCGCCAGCACGCCGGCCAGCTCCCGCGGGTTCAGGCGCTGTAGCAGCCCCGCGGTGACCGCGACGGAAGCCTCATCGCCGTGGCCTACGGCAAAGGCGTTCATGATGTTCGACGGTACGTAATAGAGTCGCGGCATCTGTGTCAGCGAGGTTCGTGCGACCAGCGCCTCAAAAAGCTGCCGCAGCTCCGCGCCGTTCGCGGCGGTGACGGGCTGCGCACGGTACATGCGCAGTACCACGGTGGCCGCGGCGCGCGTCGCTGTCAGGACGACAACCGCAACCGCCGCCAGCGCCAGGCCCAGCCCCAGGAGCCCGCCCAGGGTGTAGCCGCACAGGCATAGGATCGCGGTCAGCGCGATGACCAGCAGCAGAGCCTGATTGCGATTGGCGCTGCGATGGTCGTGGATGCGATCGTCCACCGGCACGCGGGTCAGTCCGGGACCGGCAGCGCAGCGGTGTCGGGATTGCGGATTTCGTACAGCTCGATCACGTTGCCGAATGGGTCGCGGCCGTAGATGGCCGACGAGGTCCCGAAGTCCTGCACGGGCCCGACGAAGGTCATGCCAAGCGCCTTCAGCCGCTCGTATTCCGCGTCGATGCCGTCCACCTGCAGGCAGAAATGCGGGTAGCCCAGGTCGCAGGGGCGTGCGGTGCGATCTTCCGGGGCCGGATGGCTGTACTGCCACAGCTCGATGTAGGCGTTGGGCGCTTTCAGCATCGCCATCCGAACGTCCGTGCCCGGGAGCCCGATCGCCGCATCGGCCTGGGGAAAGTCGCCATGCCAGTCGCTGCGCTGGACCACCGCAAAGCCGAAGGCCTGGGTGTAGAACGCAAGGCCCGCTTCAAAATCTGGAACGCCAATGGCGACGTGGTGTATGCCGCGAATCATGCCTTGATCTCCTGCCGGGGAAAGCCGGACCAGTCCGCGGGCTCGTTGGCGCCGGTGTCGGTCACAGCACGCAGCGTGACGGACAGCCCGGTCAGTGTCGACATGCCGGAGTCCGGATCAATGCTGTCGACGCCGGAGCGCGCGAGCAGATTGACGTTCACTCCTGCTGAGCGCCCGGCGATCTGTTGGCCGCTGTGCTGGTGTCCCCAGCCGTGCGGTACGGCGATCACGCCGGGCTTTAGATCCTCACAGCGCCGGACCGGCAGGCGAATGGCGCCGGCCGCACTCCGCAGCTCGATCAGGGCCCCTTCTTTTAAGCCTTCTCGCTCGCAGTCCGCGGGATTCACGTAGGCGAAGTTGCGCTGCTCGAGGCGATCCAGAAACGGCTGGTAGTTGTGCGTCCAGGAGTTGTGGGTCTGGACCTGGCGTCGGGTGATGAGTCGATAGGTCCCTGCGTCGAGTGGCGGCGGCGTTTCCAGGGCACGCAGTCGCTCAAGCAGCGCCGGCGGCGCCAGCTGGACCCGGCCGCCGCCCTTCACCGGGTCCTGCGGAACCGTGTAGACGCGCTGGCCGAGCAGCGTGCCCGGCGCGTTCTCCGGTCGCAGCCAGCCGTGCCCGAGCAATCGGGCGAAGCCCGGCTGGCCGCAGAGACGGAGCATGAGATTCATGAGCCCACGTTGGGCAACGCTGCGGTAGCGGTCTGCACCCCGGCGTCGCTGGCTCCACTGCATCAGTCGCTGAAACAGCTTTGAGCCAAACAGCGGCGCGCCGGCGGCGCGGGCCAGATCGGTGTAGATCGTGGATTCATCGCGCGCTTCGCCAGCTGGCGGCAGCACGGCTTCCGTGGCCTGCAGATAGGGCCGGGTCTGCAGCCCCAGCGCCAGTGGAAAGATGAAGGGCAGATCGGGGCGCTCCAGCGGCGAGGTGCACGGCAACTGATAGTGCCCGACCATGCCGGTTTCTGTGGGCTGGATATCGAGGGTGATCAAGAGCTCGAGCTGCTCAAAGGCACGCCGCAGCTTGTCGCTGTCGGCCATGGTGAGCAGCGGATTGCCGCCGGTCACGATCAGTGCCCGGATCTGCCCTGCTCCCGGTGTCAGAATCTCATCGGCCAGGATGCCGCCGGGAAAGGCATCGTTGATCTTGCGAAAGCCGCCCACGCGCGATCGATCGGCTTTGACCAGCAGGCCGTGTTTCTTACCGAAGCGGGCGAAGTTGAAGATGCCCTGCCCAACCAGCGTGCCGCCGCTGCGATCCAGATTGCCGCTGGCCGCGTTGATCACCTCCTGCAGCCAGAACGCGAGTGTCCCCTGGGCGGCCATGTTCACACCGGTAGACGCGTAGAGCGCCGCGCCGTCTGACTGACGGAAGGTCTCGACCAGGTCGCGCAGGGCGGTGGCGCTGATCCCGGTAATCGGCGCACAGCGCTCCGGCGACCAGGCCTCGATCAGGGGCTCGAGCTGCTCGAAGCCGTCGCAGTGCGCTGCGAGCAAGGCGCGATCAATCCCCTGCGCGGCGATCAGTGCGTGCAGAAACGACAGGTAGAAATACACATCGGTATCGGGCTCGATGAACAGATGCTCGCCGGCGGCCTTGGCGGTTTCCGTTCGTCGCGGATCGACCACGATCACCCGGCCGCCGCGCTCGCGAATGGCGTTGATGTGTGCCCGCGGGTTCGGCACCTGCAGAAAGCTCCACTTCGAGACCATGGGATTGGCCCCGACGATGATCAGGCAGCGGGTGTGCTGCAGGTCCGGATAGGGAAGTGTGAAGGGGAAGCCGTACATCTGCTCGGACACGGCAAATTTGTTGGCGCAGTCCTGAGTGGCCGAGGCAAACATGTTGCGGGAGCCGAGACCGTCCATGAAGCCCTGGGCGAACACCGGGTGCAGGATCGAAAAACCCGCGGCGGTGCCGACGTACATGGCCACCGAATCGCCGCCGTGGTCCTGCTTGAGCTGCGCGAGCTTCGCGCCGATCTCGGCCAGGGCCTGGTCCCAGCTCACGTCCTGCCAGCCGTGCTCCGTTTTCTTGCGGGGCGCGGTCAGGCGGTCGGGACTGTCGAACAGGTGTTGCTGGCGCAGTCCCTTCGGGCACGCGAAGTTGCCGGTCGCAACGTGGTCGCTGTCCGGGCGGATCTCGACCACCTGCGGTCGCTCGCCCGGCTGCTCATCGACCGTGAGCGTCAGTCCGCACAGGGATTCGCAGATGCGGCAGAAGCTGTGGACGTGCCGGTGCGCCATGCGACGCTCTCAGCCACTGAAGGGCTTGAACACCACCAGCCACACGATGGGGATCACCGCCAGCGTCGGAATCTCATTGATCATCCGGTACTGGCGGCTGCTGCGGGTGTTGGTGCCGGCCACGAACTGCTTGCGGCACCGGGAGAAAAACCCGTGCAGCCCGCCCAGGGCGAACACCAGCGCGAACTTGCTCCAGAACCAGGGCTCACCCATGACGCGCAGGCCTCCGGCCAGCCAGAAGCCCAGAACGAATACCACGGCCATGGCCGGGTTGATGATGATCTTGGCGATTTTGGCCTCGCGCTCCTGCCAGGCCTTGTCCTCGGCGGAGCCGACCTCGCACTCGGCGTGATAGGCGAAGTAGCGGGGCAGCATGAACATGCCGGCCATCCAGTAGATGACAAAGATGATGTGCAGCCACAGCAACCATGGGTACAGAGTGGCGAAATCCACAGGCGAGCCTCGTCGTAAGCGTTGCGGTTGAAGAGCGCTATGGTAACTGCAACCGGTGAGGTCCAGTACCGGCCGAGGGAGGGTCGACCCTTACCCCGCGGCGAGCGCTGCGATGCGTTCTGGGTGCCGGCCCAGCCAGCGAAAGCGCGCGAAAAACGCCACGGACGCAGCCGCCAGCCCGGCGGTGAGGCCGCTCCAGAACCCCAGAACGCCGAGCGGTTCCAGGCCCCACCAGCCGAGCCCGAGCGCTGCGGCGAGCAGAAAGCCGACCGCCCAGTACGCCAGGATCGAGATCAGCATCGGGGTGCGGGTGTCCTTGTAGCCGCGCAGCACGCCGATGATCGTGGTCTGGGACGCGTCGAAGAACTGGAAGCCGGCGGCGAACAGCATCAGCTGCACCGCCAGCGCGATCACCGCCGGGTCCGTGCTGTAGAGCTGGGCCGCTGCGTGCCGCCCGAAGTAGATGGCGATCGCCATCGCTGCGGCGAAGACCAGGCTGGCGCCGATCGCCACCCGACCGCTGTGCCGCGCCGCCGCCAGGTCGCCGGCACCGATGTTGGTGCCCACACGGATCGACGCCGCAATGCCGAGCGCCAGCGGGATCATAAAGGCGAGACCACCCACGTTCATGGCCACCTGGTGCGCAGCCACGGCGTCAACGCTGATACGGCCGATCAGAAGCGTCGTGCCGCTGAACAGGGAAATCTCCAGGAAGGCAATCGCGCCGATAGGCACGCCGAGCACCACCAGGCGCCGGATCATGGCCCATTGGGGCGGGCTGGAGCGGCTCAGCAGGCCGGTCACGCGGACCCGCGGATGCCGCACGATCAGC
Organism: Pseudomonadota bacterium; assembly: GCA_038749065.1. Taxonomy (GTDB): domain Bacteria; phylum Pseudomonadota; class Gammaproteobacteria; order Pseudomonadales; family Azotimanducaceae; genus CALHVX01. Next base: position 12,255 of record JBCDIK010000104.1, read on the forward strand.
AGCATCGCCAGGAACTGAAACACGTTGACCGCTGCGGTCGCCCAGCCGCAGCCGACGCCGCCCATGGCCGGGATGCCGGCGCCCCCGTAGATGAACAGATAGTTGAGCGGTAGCTTCACGAACAGCGCGCCGACGGCGATCAGCATGGCCGGGAGCGTCCAGGACAAGCCCTCGCACAGATAGCGCAGCGCGAAGTACCCGAGCGCCGGCAGCACACCGGTCGCGATGCCCTGCAGGTAGCTACTGGCGATGGGAATCGCACGCGGGTCGACACCCATGGCGCGATACAGTGTGGCCGCATTCAGGAGCACAGCGATCAGCGCCAGGCCACCGATCAGGGCAATCCATAGCGCCTGGCGCGCGACCTCCCCCGCCTCGTGGCTGCGGCCGCCGCCGGCGAGCTGCGCCACCGTCGGGTTGACCGCCATGACGATCCCGGTGATCAACATGAACAGTGGGAAGTAGAGATTGCCGCCGACCGCGACCCCCGCCAGATCAGCGGCGCTGACGCGCCCGGCCATGATCGTGTCGGCCACGCCCAGGGCCATCTGGGCCAGCTGCGCAAATATGATGGGTGCCGCCAGGGGCAGCAGCGCACGCAGCTCGGTCAGGGTCCGATTGCTGTCTGGTGTCTGTTCGCCCGTGGCGCGCCCGCTACGCGGCGAGCCCGCGCCGTTGCCGGCGCGCGCGTTGTCTTCAGCCTGGCTCACACCGGTGGCGTTTCGAGGTTGCGGGTGCCTTCGCCGGGCGTGATGAAGAGGAGCCGAGTGGGCGCCTGCGGCTCGGCGGTGTGCCAGGCGCCGCGGGGCACGATCGCGTAGCTGCCCGGGTCCTTCAGCGTCAGGCGGCGCTCGCCGCCGGCCGTGCGCAGAACTAGATCCGTATAGCCGCTGAAGGACCCGGGCAGCTACGCGATCGTGCCCCGCGGCGCCTGGCACACCGCCGAGCCGCAGGCGCCCACTCGGCTCCTCTTCATCACGCC
>JBCDIK010000105.1:0-13225 GCA_038749065.1 Pseudomonadota bacterium
ACCGTTAAAGGAGGCTGTCATGCTGTTTGAAAACTATCGCTCTCCCTGGCTGAACGAGGAGCTGGTCCTGCTCCAGGATGCCGCCCGCCGCTTTTTCGAAACGGAGTTCGCGCCACACAACGAGCGCTGGATTGAGCAGGGGCAGGTCGATCGGGACGCCTGGCAGAAAGCCGGCGCGGCAGGACTGTTGTGCGCCGAGATCCCCACGGCGTACGGCGGCGGTGGCGGCAGCTATCTGCACGACACGGTCGTGATGGAGGAGATGCATCGCGCCGGCGTGGGCGGCTGGGGCAATCAGGTGCACAGCTCGATCGTTGCACCCTACTTCCTGCACTACGGCACGGAAGATCAGAAGCAGCGCTGGCTGCCGAAGATGGCCACCGGCGAGATGGTCGGCGCCATTGCCATGACCGAGCCCAACACCGGCTCGGATCTGCAGGCGGTCCGGACCACCGCCATCAAGGATGGCGACGAGTACGTGATCAACGGCGCCAAGACCTATATCACCAACGGGCAACACTGCGACCTGGTCATCGTCGTCGCCAAGACCGATCCATCGCAGGGCGGCAAAGGGATTTCGCTGATCGTGGTGGAAACGCAGGACCAGCCGGGTTTCCAGCGTGGCCGCAATCTCAAGAAGCTGGGACAGAAATCCGCCGACACCTCCGAGCTGTTCTTCGACGACTGCCGGGTGCCCATCGCCAACAGGCTGGGGGACGAAGGCCAGGGCTTCGTCCAGCTCATGACCCAGCTCCCGCAGGAACGGCTGAACATCGCTCAGGCTGCGGTGATCGCCATGGAGCGTGCGCTCACGATCACCCTCGACTTCGTCAAGGAACGCAAGGCCTTCGGCCAGCGCGTGCTGGACTTCCAGAACAGCAAGTTCCGCCTGGCAGAAGCCAAGACCGAAGCGCTGATCGCCCGCACCTTCGTCGACCAGTGTCTGGTGACGCACATGGACGGCAAGCTCGATGCCGCGACCGCGTCCATGGCGAAGTACTGGACCACCGATAAGCAATGCGAGATCGTCGACACCTGCCTGCAGCTTCATGGCGGCGCCGGCTACATGGACGAGTACGAAATCTCGAGAATGTACGCCGATGCTCGGGTCCAGAAGATCTACGGCGGGACCAACGAGATCATGAAAGAGCTCATCGGCCGCACGCTTTGAGGCAGACGCACCTTGGATGACACCATCAATGCGCTGATGCGCCCCGTCGCGGACGTGGTCAGCGCCTTCATTTTCTACGCGGTACCGATTGCAGGCACCGACGTGCCGCTGATCGTGATCTGGCTCGTGCTCGGCGGCCTGTTCTTCACCACGTATCTGAGGCTCATCAATGTTCGCGGGTTCCGACACAGCATTGCGCTGCTCAGCGGCCGCCATGCGCGCGCCGGCGACCCGGGAGAAATCTCGCAGTTCCAGGCACTAACCACCGCGGTCGCCGGCACCGTCGGTATCGGCAACATCGGCGGAGTTGCTGTTGCGATCTCGCTGGGCGGTCCCGGCGCCACCTTCTGGCTGATCGTGGCGGGCCTGCTCGGCATGGCGACCAAGTTCGCCGAGTGCACCCTTGGTCTGCGCTATCGCACGGAGGCGGCGGATGGAACCGTCTCCGGTGGCCCCATGTTCTACCTCTCCGCAGGCCTGGCCGAGCGCAACTGGCCCCGGCTGGGCCGCGGCCTCGGGCTGTTCTACGCCGCGTCCATGGTCATCGGCTGCCTGGGGATCGGCAATATGTTCCAGTCCAATCAGGCAGCGGCCATCTTCGTAGACGTCAGCGGCGGCCTGTTCGCTGATCGAACCTGGCTCATCGGGTTGGGCATGGCCGTGCTGGTCGGCATCGTCATCATCGGCGGCATCCGCAGCATTGCGGCGACCACCTCACGGCTCGTGCCGTTCATGGCGCTGCTCTACGTGCTCTTTGCGCTCGCGATCATCGTTCTCAACGCCGAGCGAGTACCAGCCGCTGTACAGGCCATCGTCTCCGGCGCTTTCGCGACAGACAGCGTGGCCGGCGGCCTGCTGGGGGTCATGATCATCGGCTTTCGTCGGGCCGTCTTCTCGAACGAGGCCGGTCTGGGCTCAGCGTCGATCGCCCACGCCACCGCCCGCACCCCCTACCCGGCCGCCGAAGGTCACGTCGCGCTGCTCGAACCGTTTATCGATACGGTGGTGATCTGCACCATGACCGCGCTGGTCATCATCACCACCGTCTACAGCCCGGAGCTCGCTGCCACCGGTGTGAGCGGCATCGAGCTGACCACCCGAGCGTTCGCCAGCACCCTGTCCTGGTCGCCGGTGCCGTTGGCCATCGCTGCGATCCTGTTCGCGTTCTCAACCATGCTGGCCTGGTCCTACTACGGGCTGACCGCCTTCCGCTATCTGGCCGGTGAACATCCGCTGCCGAGCATGCTCTTCAAGCTGATCTTTCTGGGCTTCGTGGTGCTGGGCGCCAGCGTGGACTTAAGCGCGGTCATCGATCTGTCCGATGCGCTGGTGTTTGTGGTCGCCATCCCGAACCTGCTGGGGCTCTATCTGCTCGCCCCGACCGTCAAAGAGGAGCTGCTTCGCTATGAAAGGGTGCGCCGGGAAGAACATGGCTAGAGCACGACAATGGGCCGGCCTGGTGGGGTCAGCACTGCTCGCTCTAACGCTCGGCAGCGTCAGTCCCCACGTGAGCGCCGCACAGGCCGCAGACTGGCTGTTCATCGGGCGCCACATTCTGCCCATGACCGGCAGCGAAGCGCCAACCGCTGACAAGGACGGAGACCGCGCGCTGGCGGTTGTCGGCCGCGAGATCGCCTGGCTCGGGGCTGCCGCCGACGCCGCAGCCTGGCAGGGGCCCAAGACGCAGACCATTGAGCTCGGTGACCGCGCTCTGCTGCCCGGCTTCATCGACGCCCACGGGCACGTCACCTTCCAGGCAGCGACCATTGATATGGCCAACGTCGCGGCGCCACCGGTGGGGCCGGTGAAGGACATGCGGTCGCTGATCAGGACCCTGGCGGACTACATCGAGGCGAAGCGCCCTGAGCCGGGCAGCTGGATCATCGGCAACGGCTACGACGACTCGCTCCTGCGCGAGCAGCGACACCCCACACGAAGGGATCTGGACAAAGTCACAACGGAGCATCCCATCGCCCTGATCCACGTGTCCGGACACCTGATGACGGCCAACAGCGCAGCCCTGAAGCTCGCCGGGATCACCAGCGACAGCGAGGATCCCCACGGCGGCCACATCCGCCGCTTCGCCGGCAGCGAAGAGCCCAGCGGCGTGCTGGAAGAAACGGCGACCTATGCGCTCCGTCCCTTCGCTTTCAGCGCTCAGAAAGACCCGCTAAAGAGCCTGGGCGATGCCCTTGCGCTGTACGCGAGCCACGGCATCACGACGGTGCAGGACGGCGCGACCGCGCCGCCAGGGATCGAGCTGCTGCAAAGCGCGGCGGCGGCGGGACTGATCGAGCAGGATGTGATCTTCTTCCCGGTGGTGAACGATGTCGTCCCGATTCCCGGCAAGTGGTTCCTGGGCCGATACCGGGATCGGGTCAAGGCCGGCGGCGTCAAGCTGGTGCTCGACGGCTCGCCCCAGGGCAAGACGGCGTTTCTGAGCCAGCCCTATCACGTGCCTCCGGAAGGCAAGGACGCGGACTATCGAGGTTACCCGATTCACACACCGGAGAAGGTGCGCCGCATGGTCGGGCACTATCTCGATGCAGGCGTCCCCATGCTGGCCCATGCCAACGGCGACGCCGCTGCCGATCTGCTGATCGATGCCGTGGCTGCAAGTCTGCGCGGGCTCGGGGAAGAGCGCGACGTACCGGCGCGTGATCACCGCACGGTCATGATTCACGCGCAGACCGTGCGCGACGATCAGCTCGACGATATCGCGCAGCTTGGCATCATCCCGTCGTTCTTCTCGGCCCACACCTTCTTCTGGGGCGACTGGCACCGGGACTCGGTGCTTGGCAAAGAGCGCGCGTTGCGGATCAGCCCCATGGCCTCGTCAACGGCGCGCGGGATTCCCTACACGGTCCACAACGACGCGCCCATCGTGCCGCCGGACATGATCCGGCTGCTCTGGGCCTCAACCAACCGGGAAACCCGCAGCGGCAAGACCCTCGGGGCCAAGGAGCGCGCCAGCACCTGGGAAGCCCTGCTCGCGATCACGCGGCACGCGGCGCGCCAGGCGTTCGAGGAATCGCGCAAGGGCACGCTCGAGGCGGGCAAGCTGGCGGACCTGGTCGTGCTGTCCCGCAATCCGCTGACCATGAGAGCGTCTGCATTGCGCAAGCTGCAGGTCGAGGGCACCTGGTCGCACGGGCGACAGATTTACGCTGCTACGCCTAAATAGCGTCCCCTATTGCACCGGAGCCCCTATGGAAGGCCCCACCTCACACAGCTACTACTCCCAGCGCTTGCGCCTGCACTACGTGGACTGGGGCAATCGCGATGCGCCGCCCATGCTGCTGGTACACGGCGGCAGGGATCACTGTCGCAACTGGGATTGGGTCGCAGAGCAGTTCCGGGACGACTACCACATCATCGCGCCGGATCTGCGCGGTCACGGCGATTCCCAGTGGATGATCGGTGGCAGCTACAACCAGATCGACTATGTGTATGACATCGCGCAGCTCCTGCACCAGACGCGCATGACGCCGGTCACGATCATCAGCCACTCGCTTGGTGGCTCGATCTCCGTCACCTACACCGGGCTCTATCCGGATACCGTTCGCAAGCTTGTTGCGATCGAAGGGATGGGACCGCCGCCAGCCATGATCAAGGAACGGCTGAACCAGCCCACCGATGATCGTCTGCGCAGCTGGATCAGCGATCTGCGCAAGATTTCCGGGCGGCTGCCGCGGCGCTACGCTTCGATCGAAGAGGCGTTCCAGCGTATGCAGTCGGAGAATCCGCACCTGAACGAGACCCGAGCCCGGCACCTGACCGTGCACGGCGTCAACCAGAACGAAGACGGCACCTACAGCTGGAAGTTCGACAACTACGTGCGCGCCTTCCCGCCGGTCGGCATTCCCTTTGAAGAGCTGTACAAGCTCTATGAGAAGATCACCTGCCCGACGCTGCTCGTTCGCGGCACCGAGTCCTGGGCTTCAGACCCCTCCAAGGATGGTCGCGCCGATCACTTCAGCGACGCCACGGTCGCAAACATCGAAAACGCCGGCCACTGGGTGCATCACGACCAGCTCGACGAGTTCGTGGCGCTGGTCAAAGATTTCCTGAAAGACGACTGAGCGCCACGCCTTGGGCAGCCAGCGCGCAAGCATCCTGCACCGGTCACCCTGGCTGGGCGTCGCCAACCTGACCGGCGGTGGCAGCGCGCTGCTGGCCGAGTGGCTGACCACGCCGGGGGCCAGCGGGACCGTGCTCGAGGTGGGCGTGCCCTATGCCCTGACTGCGCTCGCGGAGCGACTCGGCGGAGCGCCGGAACAGGCCTGCAGCCAGGCGACAGCACGCGCGCTAGCCATGAGCGCCTACGAGCGTGCCCGGGCACTGCTGCTCCCGGAGCAGCAGGCACAACCGCTGTTCGGCCTGGCCGTGACCGCAAGCCTCGCAACCAACCGGCGTAAACGGGGGGCCCATCGCGCCCACGTGGCGGTGCAGACGGCCCGCCGCAGTTTCGATGCGCGTTTCGACTTCTCATGCACCCGCGCTCAGGAGGAGCGGGCGTTGGTGGAGGCCATCTGGGCATCCCTCGCGGATGCGCTGGCACTGCCCCTGCCCCATCGTGCGGACGCGCCCACTGACCGTACCAGCAGCGGCGCCAGTGCGGCGTGGCAAGCGCTGCTCGCCGGGGAGACCCGCGCAGTGCCGCTGCGAACTGCGCCGGCAGACCCGCCAGCCCTGCTGCTACCCGGTTCCTTCAACCCCCTGCACCGCGGGCACCGCGCAATGCTTAGCATCGCCGAGAACGAGCTGGGCTGTCCCGGGGCCTTTGAACTGTCGATCGCGAACGTGGACAAGCCCCTGCTGGATTTCAGCTCCCTGCGCGAGCGCGCCCGACCGTTCCAGGGCGCCCGGGCCGCCGGCGATCTATGGCTGACCCGGTTGCCCACCTTCATCGAGAAAGCCCGCCGCTTCCCCGGCTGTACCTTCGCCGTGGGGGCCGACACCATCGTGCGCATCGGCGCAGCGCGCTACTACAATGGCGAGCGAGGTCTGCGCGCCGCCCTGCGCGAGCTCGCCGATCTCGAAAGCCGCTTTCTGGTGTTCGGGCGGGAAGCCGACGGCGCGTTCCTGACGCTGTCAGCTCTGAAACTTCCGCGAACCCTGCGGGCGTTGTGCCAGGCGGTGCCGGAAACGGCGTTTCGGGAGGATCTGTCTTCGACGCAGCTGCGGGCCGCGCAGCGCGGCCAACGCTGATCAATGCTCACAGCGGTCTGATCGCGAGACTCGGGTTCAGCGCGCAGAAGAGCAACGCAGCCGCGATCACAGCGATGAGAACGGTCACCCCCTTGGCCGTTCTGAAGCCTCCGGTGAGCAGCTGGGTGATCGTGCCCAGCCCGTTAGAAACGATCCCCATCGTCACGACGCCCCAGGGAAACTCGCCATCGATGAACGGCGAGAACCCGAACGAGTAGCCGACCAGCAGAGCGAGAATCGCAACCCCGTACAGGCGCAGGTACGGCACCGCTGCCACGCTGACGGCCAGCCGGGCCACCAAAGCGCTGGCAGGCAGCAACACCAGCGGCAGGCCCACAAAGGCGCCAGTACCGAGGATCTTTGTGATGAGAATGAGGTCGAGTAGAGTCATAGCTGGATCCAATATCTGAATTCAGCCTACGCGGAGCTAGATTCAAATGTCAAACCCAGATTGGTCGCCCATGGACCCGCCCCTGAAAAAATCACCCATTCCGCTGGACGAGTGCGGCATGGCGCTCGCGGCTGCTGTGATCGGAGACCGGTGGACCCTGCTCATCCTGCGGGCCGCGCTCTACGGCGTGCGCCGCTTCGACGATCTCAGAGCCGACCTTAAGATCTCCAGTGCGACACTGGCCACGCGGCTCACACGGCTGGCTGATGCAGGACTGTTGAAGGCACAGCCCTATCGCGACGGGAACGCTCGAACGCGCAAGGAATATATCCTGACCGAGCACGGCGCGGCGCTGCAGCCCGTGTTGTTCGCCATGATGCAATGGGCGGACGCCCGGCTGGCGGACCGCCCTTCGGCACTCATCGCGGTCTCGGCTCGAACCGGGGAGCCACTCGATTTGGCGTACGTCGATCGCCGCGGGAGAGCAGTGGCCGAGGCCGATGTCCGAATGGAAATCCGTTCCTGACGGGCCCGATCAGGCCGCAGCGATCGCGAAGCGCCGCAGCAGAAACAGCCCGAGCAGACCCAGGATCACCATCAGTTCCAGCGCCAGGTACAGGCGAAACAGGATCGGCCGCTCGTTGCGAGTGATCCGATTGGCCATGGTGGCGGCGGCATCGCTGTTCTCATTGCCCGCGCCGGGCACGTAATAGCCGACGCCGGGCTGGAAGCGCCGAGCAACGCGCCAGATCGGCGGCACCAGCAGCAACAGCCAGCCCAAGGAAAAGCCCGCCTCGATGAGCGCGACCGCCGGCCCAAGCAGCAACGCGTAACTGACGAACAACCACAGGGTGACAATGCCCATCTAGGACTCCAGTTCTTCGATCCGCTTCGGCCAGTTGTCCTTGAGGAGCCGGGACAGGGAACGGTCTGCCAGTACACGCCCACCGGTCTGGCAACGAGCGCAGTAATTGGCCTCATTCTCGGCATAGGCAATCCGTTGCACCGGAGCCTGACAGCGCGGACAGGGCTCGCGGTACTTGCCGTGCACGGCCATCTCCTTATGAAACGCGGTCACCTTCGCCGGAAAGGTCTCGCCCGCCTGCGCCCGCAGCAGTTCCGTCCAGTGCTCGAGCACGTCGAGACAGGCCTGGTGCAGGCGCGCTGTTTCGTCGTCCTTGAGTGTGGCGGCACGCTTGAACGGCGACAGGCCCGCAGCGTGCAGGATTTCATCCGAGTAGGCATTGCCAATGCCGGCGAACACGCGCTGATCGGTCAGCGCCCGCTTCAGCGTATGGCCGCTGTCGCGCAGCCGCTGTGCAAAAGCCGCCAGCGGCAGGCCTGGCACTTCGAGCCCACCGGGATTCAGCGCGGCGAGCGCCGCCTCGTCCGCGAGCAGGCGGAGCGACGCGCGCTTTTTCTTGCTCGCCTCCGTCATCAGCAGGGAGCCCGGCTCGAAGTCGAAGGCCAGCAGACCGCGCCCGCGGGGAATCGCCGCCGCCGGGGCTCGCCACTGAAAACGACCGGAGATCATCAGATGAATCACCGCGTAGTGGGCATCGCCAAAGTCGAAGACGAGCTGTTTGCCCAGCCGGCTGACGCCCAGCAGACGCCGACCCAGGAAGGCCGAGGCCGGCGGCGTGACGGTCCGCAGCACAAAGGGGCTGGCAACGCGTAGACCGGTGAGGACCTGCCCGGCCACGCGCCGCTCGATCTGTTCCGAGTAGATGGTCAGGTCCGGCAGTTCCGGCATCAGGCCCCCGATCGAATGAACGCCGTCAGGAGGACTCGAGAGCGCCCAGTTCCTTGTTGGAGTACACGGTCTTCCAGCGGCCACTTTTGAAACGCCAGATGAGCATACTGCCTTTGAGCAGATAGTCGGCGATGATCGCGCCGTAGACCCAGATCACCGGCAGCTCGAAGAAGGTGAAGAGCGCCGCCAGACCGCAGCGCATTCCGATGAGCCCCAGGAACGTGGCTACCAGCGGAAAGCGCGTATCGCCCGCGCCGCGCAGGGAACCGCCGATCGCAAACTCCACCGCGAGGAGCGGCATCATGGCAGCGAGGATGTAGGTGAACTGCACCGTGTAGCGCACGGTCAGGGGCTCATCACCGATGAAAAACTCCGCGAGATCCTGCGCGAAGTAGCCCACCAGCAGTCCCAACGCCCCCATGGAGGCCACGGCCATGGCACCGGCGCGCCAGCCGCTGCGCGCGGCCCCGTCCGGATCCGATGCCCCGAGGTACTGCCCGACGAGCGTGGCGCCGGCGATCGAGAAACCAAACCCGACCGTCATGCACACCATGAGCATGTTGACGCCGATGTTATAGGCGGCGAAGGCCTCGGTGCCGTAGAAGTTGCCGATGAGCATGAGGAACGCGAAGAAGCCGATCTGGAAGACCATCTGCTCGATCGCGGCGGGGTAACCGATGTCCAGCAGCCGTCGCAGGCGGACCCGGCGCCACCAGCCGCCGCGCACGTGCTTGACCCGAAAGCGCTGGGTCACCCACAGAAACACCAGCACGAAGGCGCCCACGGAGAAGGCGATACCCGCTGCCACGGCAACGCCCGACACGCCCATGCGCGGCATGCCGTAGTTCCCGAAGACCAGCAGGTACAGGAGCGGCACGTTGAGCACATTGACACCGACGCTGATCCACAGCGGTGACCAGGCGTCGCCGGAGGCACGCAGTGCCGCGGCCAGGATAAAGTTGCCGGCAAAGGCGAGGTTAAAAAACGACAGCCAGCGGATGTTGTCTGCCGCCAGTTCCAGGGTGACTGGATCGAGACCGAACAGCGCCGCGACCGGATAGGCGAACAGGGCGCCGAGCAGCGTCATCAGTAGAGAGAACAGGCCCGCCAATACCAGCGACGCCATGGTGACGCGGCTTGCCTCCTGGTAGTCGCCAGCGCCCCAGGCCCGCGCGACGAGCGCGGTCGTGCCGGCGCTTACCGCCATGAGAATGGCCTGCATGGCAAAGAACACGCGCTGCCCGGCCCCGATAGCGGCCAGGGACTGCGCGCCGAGTTCGCCCACGAATTTGGTCTGGACCATGCCGACGATGGTGTAGCTTAGATTGCCGAGGATCGACGGAAAGGCGAGCTGCCAGACGCCCGGGGTCGCGCCCTGCCCCGCCGCAGCGGCCTGCGCACGCGCCGCCGGCGGCAGCGCATCGTCATCGGGAGCGTCATCAGCGGTGCGGGGAGCGTCGGTCACAGCGCGGTGTCGGGGCCTTGAATCGTTGGTACGGTGTTCCCCGCGACAGGCGACCGCTAGACTGCGTCATCTGGCCGATGGCAGCCGGCGGCACGGTGCGGGAAGCGCCACGAAGGAATGTCGCGGCAGCACATCAGTTTAGCAGACTGCAAAATCAATAAGACACTGACGGGGGACGCTGCGATGGCACTGGGCAAACTGGGGGTTTGGTATTTCTTCGACGGCTTGCCGGCCACGGCGGCCGCGAGCGCAGCGCAGCGCATCGAGCAGCTGGGCTACTCAGCGCTGTGGATCCCGGAGACCGTGGGCCGCAACCCGCTCGTACACGCGAGCTGGCTGCTCGCCAACACGAGCACGCTCACCGTCGCCACGGGCATCGCGAACATCTATCACCGCGAGCCGGGCGTGACCCTCGCCGGTCAGAACACTCTGGCCGAGCAATCGGGCAACCGCTTTCTGCTGGGCATGGGCGTCTCCCATAAACCGCTCGTCGAGGGCGTGCGAGGCTTGAACTACGGGCCGCCGGTCAAAACCATGCGCACCTATCTGGAGGCCATGAAAACTGCGCCCTACCAGGGGGTGCCGCCGAGCGAGCCGCCGCCCACGGTCATCGCCGCGCTGGGACCGAAGATGCTCGAGCTTGCGGCCAGCCACTGTGCCGGCGCTCACCCCTACTTCACCTCCCCGGAGCACACCGCCATGGCGCGCGGGATCCTCGGCCCGGACCCAATGCTGTGCGTCGAGCAGAAAGTGATCCTGGAAACGGATCCCGGCAAGGCGCGCGAACTGGCTCGCCCGGTCGCGAGCATCTACACGGGCCTGCCCAACTACCGCAACAACTGGCTGCGCATGGGCCTTGAGGAAAGCGATTTCGAGAACGGCGGCAGCGACCGCTTCATCGACACAACCTTTGCCTGGGGCACGGTGGAGGCCATCAAGGACCGTATTCGCGCGCACTTCGATGCCGGGGCAACGCACGTGTGCCTGCAACCGGTGAATCCCAATGGACAGTTCGGTGATCTGCACTGGGAGGCGCTGGAAGCGCTGGCGGACGCCGCATGACCACTTTCTCCAATCAGGTGGTCATCGTGACCGGTGCCGCCGGCGCGCTGGGCAAGGCGGTCGCCGATCACTTTCGCGCCGGCGGTGCCACCGTCGCCCAGCTCGACGTGGTCGGGATCGACAATGGCGACTACGCCGCCGCCTGCGACCTGACCGATCACGATGCGTGCAAAAGCGCGGTGACCGCCATTCTTGGCCAGTTCGGGCGCGTCGACGTGCTGGTCAATGTGGCGGGCGGCTTCACCATGGGCGAGACCGTGCATGAGACGTCGCAGGACACCTGGAACTTCATGATGGGACTCAACGCCCAGTCCGTGCTGAACATGGCGCGGGCGGTGATGCCGATCATGATCAATCAGGGACACGGCAAAGTCGTGAACATCGGCGCCCGGGCTGGTCTGCGGGGGGCCCCGAACATGGCGGCCTACAGCGCGTCCAAAAGCGTCGTGATACGCCTGACGGAGTCACTGGCGGATGAGGTCAAGGCTCAGGGCGTCAACGTCAACTGCGTGCTCCCCAGCATCATCGATACGCCGCGCAATCGCACCGACATGCCCGACGCGAACTTCGATGAGTGGGTCACGCCGGAGGCGCTGGCGCGCGTGATCGGCTTTCTGGCCAGCAGCGATGCGGACCCGATTCACGGTGCCGCCGTACCGGTGGAGGGGTTGAGCTGAGGGGCGCTCCTACAGCGCAGCCCGCAGCGCATTGACCGCCAGCACCACCAGGCACAGCGTCGACAGCAGAAACAGGGCAAAGCGAATGCTGACCTTGTTGACCAGCGCCTGCCACAGGCTATGGACGATGCGCAGGGCCACGTAGGCCCAGGCCAACGCCACATTGAGCTCCGTATGTGCGCCCTGGACCGCCAGTATCAGCACGACGGCGTAGAACAGCGTGGGCTGCTCGTGCAGATGCGTGTGGTTGTGCGACTTCCAGGTGACCTCGGGCGGCAGGCGGGGCTCGATGTCGCTGGCCCGGCCCCCGGTGCTGGCCGCGATATCCACCCCGATCTTCTGGGCCGCCGGGACCCGGACCGCCGCCATCCAGAAGAGCATGATCAGCGTCCACAGCACCAGTACCGTGGCCGGCAACAGAATTGATCCCGCCATGTCATCGTCTCTTGCAATCGGTGGAGCGGCGTAGCGAAGCACGGCCGGCGCGCTGGGTCCAGCGTGAGGTAAACTGGGCGCCAACGATGGAGGACGCACCTTGACCGATCTCGAGACCTTTCGCACCGAAACCCGGGCCTGGCTCGAAGCCAACTGCCCACCGAGCATGCGCACCCCGACCCCGGAGGATGAAGTGATCTGGGGAGGCAGAACCCAGACCTTCAAGAACCCGGACTCCAAACTGTGGCTCGACCGCATGGTTGAGAAGGGCTGGACCGTCCCGACCTGGCCCACGGAGTACGGCGGCGGCGGCTTGAGCCCCGACCAGAACAAAGTGCTGCAGCAGGAAATGTCCCGCATCAACGCGCGCCTGCCGGTCCAGAGCTTCGGCATCTGGATGCTCGGCCCAGCGCTACTCGAGTTCGCGACCCATGAGCAGAAGCTTGAGTACCTGCCGCCAATCTGCCGCGGTGAGATCCGCTGGTGCCAGGGCTACTCAGAGCCCAACTACGGCAGCGACCTCGCCGGGCTGCAGACCCGTGCTGAGGACAAGGGCGACTACTACCTGGTCAACGGCGCGAAGATCTGGACCTCCTATGCCGACCAGGCGGACTGGATCTTCTGCCTGGTGCGCACGGAACCGGACGCGCCCAAGCACGACGGCATCAGCTTCCTGCTCTTCGATATGGCCTCCGAGGGCGTCAGCACTTCACCGATCGAACTGATCAGTGGCTCCTCGCCGTTCTGCCAGACGTTCTTCGACAATGTCAGGGTCCCCAAAACGCAGCTCATCGGCGAGCGCGGCAAGGGCTGGACCATCGCCAAGCGGCTGCTGCAGCACGAGCGGCAGATGATCTCCGGCATCGGCGGCAACAGCGCCATCGGCGGCAGCGGCCGCAAACTCGAAGATCTGGCAAAGCAGTACGTGGGCGAGGAGCAGGGCCGCATCGCCGACCCGGTCGCCCGCAATCGCGTCATCGAGCATCGCTTAAATGACAAAGCGTTCCAGCTCACGATGGCGCGCGCGGCGGAAGAGGCAAAAGCCGGCCAGGGCGACGGC
>JBCDIK010000106.1:0-13163 GCA_038749065.1 Pseudomonadota bacterium
GACGCTCGCAGAGCGCCGTGAGGAGATCGAGACCCAGCTCCGGCGGGACCAGGCGCAAGCGTTGCTGGAGACCCGCGCGCGGGAGCTGGATGAACTGGCCTTCGAGAATCCCGAAGCCCTGACCATCGCCGCGACAGAGCTGGGTCTCGACATCGCCACGATCGAAGGGGTGACTCGGGATGGCGGCGACGACGTTTTCGCGCAGCCAGCCGCACGGGAAGCGTTGTTCGAGACCAAGGTGCTGGACGATGGTGAAAACTCCCCGGCCATTACGCTGCCCGATGACCGGGTCGTCGTCGTACGCGTTGCGAAGCGCTTTGACCCGGAGCCGCAGCCGTTAGCGGACGTGCGTGAGGCGATCGAGAGCCTGCTCACCGAGGAGCGAGCGACGGCGGCCCTCGATGCCGCCTTTGCCGATGCCCGGGCGACCCTATCGGATCCTGCCGCATCGGTCAGCGTGGTCGCGGACGAGCTCGGCAGCCGCTGGGAGACGTTCTCCAACGTCGCGCGCGCCGGCACCAGCGATGTGCCCAATGCGGTGATCGCCGAAGCGTTTCAGCTGGCGACCCCGGCGGCCGATGGCCGGGCCATCGGTGAGGCAGATCTGCCTGGGGGAGCGCGCGCGCTGGTCACCGTGACCGCCGTGCGACCGGGGGACTGGAGCGCTCTCAGCGAAGCGGAACGTGCGAGTCTGACCAGCTTCGCCGCGAACCGGGCAGCACGGTTGGACTTCGACGGGCTCTACCGTTCGATTGAGGACGATGCGTCGATCTCAAGGCTGATCAGCGATCCGCTGAGTCAGCCTGACGGCGTCTGAGCGGCAAGCGCCCAGGTCGCCATCCAGGTTGCGGCCTAGGTCTCGGCCGGGAGCCCTTTGGCGACGTTGACGTGCAGCGTGAGCCGCTGTCCGGGCTGCAGGTAGTCGCTGATGTCGAGCCCGTTCCAGCTCGCGATGTCGGCGCTGCGCACGTTGAAGCGTGAGGCAATGCGCGACAGGTTGTCGCCGCTGCGCACCCGGTAGCGCACTTTGCGCATGACGCTGCGGCTGGTGCGACCAACATGCAGCGTCTGTCCCACGCGCAGCGGGGCCTTGGGGTTAAGTTCGTTCCAGCGCACGAGTTGCTTGATGGTCACGCCGTTGGCCCGCGCGAGCTTCCACAGGCTGTCCCCGGGCCGCACGGTGTGCGTCCGATCGCCATGCAACCGGGCGATGGGGTACTGCGCCGCAGCTTCCTTCGACTTCGGTATGTACAGCTGCTGCCCGGCGCGGATCAGGTCGCTGCGCAGGCGATTGATCTTGCGGATGTCGGCACTGCGAATGCCATTACGCGCTGCAATGGTGCTGAGGCTGTCGCCTGCGCGCACGGTGATGATCTTCCAGCCCATGCGCTCTTTCTCGGCGATACCGGCGAAGCGGCTCTCGGCCTGCACGACGTCAAGTTCTGGCGGGACGATCAGGCGATGCGGGCCCTTGGCCGGCGTCGCCCATTGATTCAGCGCCGGGTTCCAGCGGTACAGATCCTCGAGCGGCATCTGGAGCAGCTCAGAGACTTTCATCAGATCGAACTGGGCCGGTAGCGTCACCGTGCGGAAACCCGGCTGCAGGGGCAGCTCGGGTAGGCCCACACCATACTTTTCGGGGTCTGCGATCACCGCCGCATAGGCGAGGATGCGCGGGACATACTGGCGTGTTTCACCCGGGAGCCGCAGATCAAAAAATCCCGGCTCGGTCGCGGCGTTCTGGGCCTTGTAGCGACGCAGCGCCCGCCTGACAGAGCCCTCACCGGCGTTGTAACCCGCCATCACCAGCAGCCAGTCGTCGAAGCTCTGATGCAGGAAGCTCAGATAGGACATGGCGGCATCGGTCGCGGCGATCACGTCGCGCCGCCCGTCGTACCACCAGGTCTTGCGTAAACCGAACCGCTGCGCCGTGGCATCGATGAACTGCCACAGCCCGGCTGCGCCTCCCGGTGAGAACGCGTAGGGGTCGAGCGCACTTTCGATCACCGGCATCAGCGCGAGTTCGGTGGGGATGCCATAGGCCTGCACTTCCTGCAGCACATAGGGCATGTAGGTTGCGAAAGCCTGCGACCGGAGGCGGAAGTAGTTGGGGTGGCGCTTGAACCAGCGCAACTCGGCCTGGACCGCGGGGTGATCGAGGTGATGATCCAGAGCAAAGCCGTCGCGGAACTGCTGCCACAGGTCGCTCACCGGCGCCTGGCCAACCGCCGGCGTCGCCACGGTTGGCTGATTGCCTGCTGCCGGCTCAGGAGGTGCTGCGGGGACTGTCGCGGTTGCTGTTGGTGCGGCAGTGGGTTCTTCGATCAGCGGCAGGCTGTCCGCTTCTGCGCGCGCTGTCAGGCGCTCCACGGCGTACAGGGCCGCGAGAGCGTGCGCTGTTGCCGTGTCCGTGCGTGGTGGCTGCTGACAGCTCATTGCCAGCACGCTGAGCAGCATCACCAGTACCAGTCGCGCCGGCGGCAGGATGCCTTGCTGCACGCCAGCCCCGCGCTCACAATAGGCCGGGTGTGCTGCTGCCCGTACCTGCTGCGGGGTCGCCCCCAGGCGGTGCGGCGCGAGACTGTTCTGATCATCCGCGAAGGAGGGATGCCTGCGATGGCGAAGCGATTGCCACGCTCCGCGAAGCGTTCTGACCGCGCCGCGCGTATTACGCCCGAGTTTGCCGTATCGAATCGTGCCGCCCATAGATTGACGTCCTGGTGGCACAGCCCTGCAGGAATACGGCTTTTTGCCGAGCAAGCGCCTGTCATTGCAACCGAAGTCAGCCGTTTTCACGGCGATACTCTGTTGTGGCTAGGCTGCCACAACCCCCCCACGGAATTTGTGCGGCGGTGCATGGTTCGTCATCGTTTTTATGCCGCCGTTCCGGGTACGTGTCCCAGCACGGATCTAGCCAGTTTTTACTGTGATCCTCAAGCGTTGCCCTTCCCGAAACACTCGGTCAGCGCCGTCGTGCTGCACCATACCCTCGACTGTGCGGCGGACCCGCGAGAGCTGATTCGAGAAGTCGCCCGCGTCATCGAGCCCGGGGGTCGAGTGCTGATCGCCGGCTTCAACCCGATCAGTGCCTGGGGCCTGCGCGCAGCAGGCTCGCGGCCCGGCTGCTGGTTACGGCGGAGCGAGCGCGGCATCACGCCCATCCGTCTGGGCAGGCTGCTTGATTGGCTGGCGCTGTTAGGCTTCGAGCAGTCAGCTGCTGTGCGTTTTTCAGGGCTGCCACTGCCACGACGTCGCTGGGCACAGCGAACGGGGCAATGGCTTGTTGACCGCGGTGTGCCGCTCGGGCAGAGCTACCTGCTTGGCGCCACCAAGCAGCAGGGCGCCACCTTGCGCCGCCTGCAGCAGGCGCGCTTAGCCACCGCGCCCCTGGCGCCTGTGGCCTATCCCAAACTTTCGGCCTGGAGGCGCGTTGAGCACGATCGTTGAGGTGTTCACGGATGGTGCCTGCCGCGGCAACCCCGGTCCCGGAGGCTGGTGCGCGTTGCTGCGTCATGGGGAGCGGGAGAAACTGCTCTCAGGCGCGGCGCCGGAAACCACGAACAATCGCATGGAACTGCAGGCGGCCATCGAAGGGCTGCGGGCGCTCAAGGGTCGCCAGCGGGTCCGCCTGACCACCGATTCACAGTACGTCCGGCAGGGGGTGACCCTGTGGTTGGCCAACTGGAAGAAGAACGGCTGGCGCACGGCTGCCCGCAAGCCCGTTAAGAACCAGGACCTGTGGCAGGCCCTGGACGAGCAGGCGGGGCGCCACACCGTGGAATGGCTCTGGGTCAAAGGCCACAGCGGTCATCCGGACAATGAGCGCGTCGATCAGGGCGCGAACGACGCGATCGATCTCATGCAGGCGCAAGGCGGGGGCTAATGCGACAGATTGTGCTGGACACGGAAACGACCGGCCTGGAGGTCGAGCAGGGCCATCGCGTGATCGAAATCGGGGCGGTAGAGATCGTCAACCGCCGCCTGACCGGACGGCACTATCACCAGTACGTGAATCCCGAGCGGGCGATCGATGAGGGTGCCCAGGAGGTCCATGGCATCAGCCTCGAGTTCCTCGCTGATAAGCCAACCTTTGCCGAGGTTGCCGATGCCTTTCTGACGTTCGTTGATGGCGCGGAACTGGTCATCCACAACGCGCCCTTCGATATGGCGTTCTTGAATAGTGAGCTGTCGCTGCTGAACTCGGCGCAGGTGCCTGGCATCAAGCGCCACTTCGGCGATCAGCGACGCCGCCGCCTGGAACGGCTGTGCAGCGTGGTCGATTCGCTGAAGCTGGCGCGTGACAAGCATCCCGGACAACGCAACAGTCTCGATGCGCTATGTCGTCGCTACGAGGTCGATAACTCATCGCGCACGCTTCATGGCGCGCTGCTGGATGCCGAGATCCTGGCGGATGTTTATCTGCTCATGACCGGTGGCCAGACCGCACTGTTCGCGGCGGCGGATGCGCAGGCGTCGGAGACCGCGGACCAGGAGGCGTGGACGCCGCCGGCTAACCTGCGGGTCGTCCCGGTGTCGGCCGCGGAGCAGGCAGCGCACGAAGCCTACCTGCAGCTCATCGACGAGCGCGCCGGGACTGCCGTCTGGCGGGATCCTGCCTAAGATCCCTCGCCTCAGAGCAGGTACCGAACCGCCAGAAAGCCTGTGATGCCCATCATCATGGTGTAAGGCAGCGCCATGGCGACCATTTTGCCGTAGGACAGCCGGACCAGCGGGGCAACGGATGACGTCAGCAGGAACAGGAAGGCGGCCTGGCCATTGGGAGTGGCCACGCTCGGGATGTTCGTCCCGGTGTTGATGGCGACGGCGAGCAGATCGAACTGGGCTCGATCGATGCGACCGCTGTCCAGCGCGGCCTTGACCTCGTTGATGTAGACCGTCGCCACAAACACGTTGTCGCTGATGGCGGACAGCACGCCGTTAGCGACATAGAACATGCCCGGTTGCACGCTCGTCTCGAGGGATAGCACGTACTCGATGACCGGGGCGAACAGATGCTGGTCATGGATCACGGCGACGATTCCGAAAAACACCACCAGCAGCGCGGTGAAGGGCAGCGCTTCTTCGAAGGACTTGCCGAGCTGGTGCTCCTCGATGACGCCGTTAAAGGCGGTTTGGACGACGATCACCATCAGGCCGATCAGGCCAACTTCGGCCACGTGAAACGCCAGCGCGAAGACCAGTGCGACGGCGGCGATGGCCTGGATGAGCAGCCGGGCGCGGTCGCGCTGGGTGCGCTTAGCGGCCATCTCGCGGTCGTAGTCCTCGAGAATGGTGCGGACCCGCTCCGGAAGCTGTGCGCCATAGCCGAAGGTTCGGGTGACCTCAAGCGCGATACAGGTCAGCAGGCCAATGACCAGCACCGGCATCGTCACCGGTGCCATGTTGACGAAAAACTCCACGAACTCCCAGCCGGCGCGGTTGGCGATCAGCAGGTTCTGTGGCTCACCTACAGTCGTGCACACGCCGCCGAGCGCGGTGCCGACGGCGCCGTGCATCAGCAGGCTGCGCAGAAATGCCCGGAACTCATCGAGATCGCTGCGATGGAGCTCATGGACCCCTTCGTCGGCGCCGTGCTCATGCTCATCGTCGTAGCCCTTGCCCGAAGCCACCCGGTGGTAGACCGCGTAGAAGCCCACGGCGACGCTGATGATCACGGCGGTGACGGTGAGAGCGTCCAGGAAGGCTGAGAGAAACGCGGCCACGATGCTGAACAGAAAGGAAATGATGATCTTGGAACGCACGCCGAGCAGGATCTTCGTGAAGGTGAAGAGCAGCAGCTCCTTCATGAAGTAGATGCCCGCCACCATGAACATGAGCAGCAGAATGACCGGGAAGCTGCCGAATACCTCGTGGCGGATGGTCTCCGTAGAGGTCATGCCGATGATGACTGCTTCGATCGCGAGCAGCCCGCCAGGCTGCAGGGGATAGCACTTGAGGGCCATGGCCAGGGTGAAGATGAACTGCAGAACCAGGATCCAGCCCGTCACGAAGGGCCCGACGGTCAGCATGAGCAGGGGGTTCATCAGCAGGAACGTGACGATGCAGACCTTGTACCAGTCGGGCGCTTGTCCCAGAAAATTGCTCCACAGGGCGGGCAGCATCTTGTGCTGGGCGGCAGTCGTCATGAGCGGTTCCAAGTCCTTGGGTGGTCTGTTCTGCGTGCGCCAACGAGCGCGCGTACGCGTACAGCCGTAGCACGCAGCCGGCTATGGTCAGACCTGCTGCGTTAAGGCAGCGGCAAAACATCAGCGATGGCAATCGCGTAGCGGGTCCTTCCTGAGCGTAGTCTAGTCGCAATTTCTGCCCGGGCGAACGTGCTACATTGCGCGGCTGCCCCGTCGAGAGCTCCGTCACAAGATGTCCTGGCCCACCGCTCCCAATCGCTTCATCTCCCTTGAACACGCGCCTGACCCCCTGCCGGACCGGCGCTGCTACTTTGTCTGGCTCGAAGGCCGGCTGCTGGGACAGGAAGAGCAGGGCGCACTGCGGCCACTCGATGGCGATGCCTATCGCTGGCTCGATATCGAGGTGCAGTATGAGCACTTCCTGGGTCTCTATGACGGGGCCGCGTGCTACGTGGTGCAGGCCAGCGGCGCCAAACCTCCGGGCACGAGCAGTGGCGATCTGCGCTCCTGGCTGGGCCGTGTCGAGCCTGACCTGTTCAGCCTGGCCGGGCGATCCGCGCAAATTCTCGACTGGTATCGCAGCAACCAGTACTGCGGACGCTGCGGGACGCCAATGGAGGACCACCACAACGATCGCGCCCGGCAGTGCCCGAACTGTGGCTACGTCGCCTACCCGCGCCTGTCGCCGAGCATCATCGTACTCGTGACCCGGGGCGATGAGATGCTGCTCGCACGCAATGCTGCCTGGCCAACCGGCATGTTCAGCACCCTGGCGGGCTTCGTTGAGCCCGGGGAATCTATTGAGCAGACCGTGCACCGGGAGGTGAAAGAAGAGGTGGGGGTAGATGTGACGAGCCTGAAGTACCTGGGCAGCCAGAGCTGGCCGTTCCCAAACTCGCTGATGCTCGGCTTCCACGCCGAATATGCCGGCGGCGAGCTGGTCCTGCAGGACGAGGAAATCTCCGAGGCGGACTGGTTCACCGTCGACAACCTGCCGCAGATCCCCCCACCAGCGGCGATCTCGCGCTGGCTGATCGACGACTTCTGCGCCGCAGTGAAGGCGCGTCGCTAGGACGCTTCGGGCCGACCGCGAAACAGGCCCAGCACCACCGGCGTCCAGACCAGATACCCGCTGGCCCGCAGGGTGCCGGCGGAGAACGCCTGCATGGGGTCCGCTGCGCCGGTGAGTAGCGCAAAGGCCGCGTCTGCGCTCTCGAAGTAGAACACGGCATCCGCCCGTCGTTGCGGGTGCCAGTGAAAACACCCTGCACTCAGTTCGAAACCGAGGTCGATGGCCGCCTGTGCTTCGAGGCTCAACAGCCTCTGCGCCGCCTCTTCTGCCGTTGCACTGCGCTGGGAAGGGAGCTGGCACCGGAGCAGTACCCGCCCCTCAAAGCGGTCGAACAGCGCCGGCTCCAGGCGCTCGTTCAGCGCGCCTGCGAGCTGCGTCAAGGTCATCGAAGGCGGCTTCGCCAAGGCCATGGTGCGGTGCCCGGGTGACACGGAGCGGTGACTGTAGACCCCCTGCAATGCAGTGGCTACCCTTGCGGAAAACGGAAAGACGCATGAGCTATTTGTATCAGTACCTGCTGTTCCTGGCGCAGGCGGTGACGATCGCTGCGGTGCTCGTGGTCGTGTTCGGTGCGCTCGCCGGGCTCCGCGGGCAGCGGGGCGAGACCGCGCCCGGTCGCCTCACGGCGGTGCGCGTGAATGAGCAGTTTGATGACTACCGCGACCTGCTGCGCTCAATGCTCCTCGACAAGGACAGCTACAAGGCGCTGATCAAGGCGGAGGGCAAGGCTGAGAAGGCTGCCGACAAGGCGCGCGCCAAGGAATCCGTGGCAACGGTCAAGCAGGGGGTGGGGCAGGATGAGGCAGCGCTGCCCGGTAAATCGCGGCTGTTCCTGCTCGACTTTGATGGGGATCTCGAAGCCTCCCAGGTCGCGGCCCTACGGCGCGAGATCACCGCGCTGCTGACCGTCGCAACGGCAAGTGACGAAGTCCTCGTGCGCCTGGAAAGCCCTGGCGGACTCGTCCACGGCTACGGACTTGCCGCATCGCAGCTGGCGCGTATCCGGCGCCGGGGGATCCCCCTGACCGTTGCGGTGGACCGGGTTGCGGCGAGCGGCGGCTACATGATGGCCTGTGTTGCAGACCGTATTCTCGCTGCGCCCTTCGCGGTCATCGGCTCGATCGGTGTGGTCGCCCAGGTCCCGAACGTACACCGTCTGCTCAAAAAGAACGATGTCGATTTCGAAGTGCTGACCGCCGGGCGTTACAAGCGGACGTTGACCGTATTCGGCGAGAACACCGACGAAGGCCGGGCAAAGTTTCTGGAAGATCTCGAAGTCACGCACGCGCTGTTTCAGTCTCACATCCAGGAGTACCGGCCGACCCTCGACATGGACACGGTGGCGACCGGCGAAGCCTGGTACGGCAATGACGCCCTGGCGCGCGGGCTCGTGGATGAGATCCTGACCAGCGACGATTATCTGGTCGCGGCCTGCCGCGAGCGCGACGTGTTCCGACTGCGCTGGCGCGAGGAGCGCAAACCAATCGAACGCATCCTGGCGCGGGCGGAAAGCGCCCTGACGTCGCTGCCGCGCCGCTGGTGGGGTGCATCCCCGGCCGATCCACAGTCCCGGCTGGCGCCCCAGGCACAGGCGGAGACGACGCTTACCGGTCTGCACCTGCGCGACTAATCAATCGCAGCAACGACTTGGCGCGACTCCTCAGTCGCGACGCAGACGCGCGACCGGCGCAATCGGGCTGGGATAGCGAAAAATCACCAGATAGGTGTTCACGATCAGGGTGAACACCGTTGCGCCCTGGATGACGTGCGCGGCCTCCGCGCCGATCAGCGCGGCTGCGCCCGCCACGTAGCTGACCAGCAGAGAGAACTCGGAGGCCTGCCCGAGCCTGGCCCCGACCTCCCAGGAAGCGCCGCTGCTCTCGCCCTGGGCGCGCAGGGCGAGGGCGAAGGTCGGCGGCTTTGCGAGCACCAGAGCAGTGCCGAGCAGCAACGTAGGCAGCCAGACCTCGAGGACCAGAGCACCGTTCAGCTCGGCGCCAACGCCGAAGAAGAACAGCACCAGGAAAAAGTCCCGGAGCGGTTTCAAGTTGTCGACGATGTACGCGGCGACCGGCGTCGCTGCGAGGGACACCCCAGCGATCAGGGCACCGATTTCCAGCGACAGACCCGCTGCCTGGGCGAGGCTCGCGAGGCCCAGGCACCAGCCGATGGCGAGCAGGAACACGAACTCAGTAAAGGCGTCAAAGCGCTGCAGCAGCGGGACCAGCAGCCAGCGGACGCCGGCCCAGGCAAGCGCGCCCAGCAGTGGTAGGGTGCCCAACGCGAGGCCCAACCGTGTGCCGAGGCCTGCGATTGCGTCGCCCTGGCCGGTGGCGCCGCCACCCACGCCGGCGAGCACCAGCAGCGCGATGACTGCGAGCAGATCCTGGATCAGCAGCAGGCTGACGACCATCTCGCCGATGTGACGATGGTGCAGCACGGTGGTCGGCAGCAGCTTGATCCCCATGATCGTCGAGCTGAAGGATACGGCGACGCCGGTGATCAGGGCCTCCGGCAGCGTGAACCCGAACGCCAGCATGGTTCCGAGGCCGATGCCGAAGAAGACGCTGGTCGTGACCAGGCCGGTCAGCAACGATTCCCCAAGCATGTTGCGCAGCCGCGAGGGCCGGAGATCGAGCCCAACCAGAAACAGCAGAAAGATGATGCCAATCTCGGCGATCTCTTCGAGAAGGGCCGGGTTCTCGACCCAGGCGATACCGTGCGGTCCGAGCAGGGCGCCGAGGGCAATGTAGGCGATGAGGAACGGCTGGCGGGCGAACAGAGCGGCGGCGGCGAGGAGTGCCGCGCCGGAGAAGATCAGGAAAAAGGACTGGATGATGCCAGGTTCATGCACTTCGGCTCGTTCGGCGGAAGGCCGGCTCCGGATCGCTTGCGCTCCCCTGATAATAAGCCTTGTGCGGTGCGGATGCGGCCTCGATCTCTGCCGCGGTGAATCTCTCTGGCAGCGTGACCCGGTCGAATCGGCAGCGTCGCAGATAGTGGATCATGTCCGGGATCAGTTCGCCCGTCGCGTGCAGCTCGCCCTGATAGCCGTACTGCTCTCGCAGCAGCACCGCGAGAGACAGGCCGCGCCCATCGTTGAAGGCGGAGAACTCGATCGCGATGCTCGGCGCGTCGAGATCGATTGCGTCGGGTTCCGCATCCACGGCGACGGTCAGGGCCGCGGGCTGCGCGGGGCTGCGCGCCGCAGCGGCACTGAGATCAAGCTGCATCGGCATAGAGGGGCTCCTTGAACGGCTCAATGCCCACTCGGCGGTAGCAGTCGAGAAACGATTCACCGTCCTGCCGAGTGGCCAGATAGGTATCGAGAATTGTCTCGATGACGCCGACGACCTCGGCGCGCTCGATGGATGGGCCGACGATCTTGCCCAGGGACGCGCCGTTCGCGGAACTGCCGCCGATGGAGATCTGATAGAACTCCTTGCCTTTCTTGTCGACCCCCAGGATGCCGATGTGGCCGACGTGATGATGGCCGCAGGCGTTCATACAGCCGCTGATATTGAGCTGCAGCGGACCGAGGTCGTACTGGCGCTCATAGTCATCGAACCGGGTCTGGATCGCCTCCGCCACGGGAATGGACTTGGCATTGGCGAGAGAACAGTAATCGCCTCCGGGGCAGCAGATCATGTCGTTCAGCAGCCGGGCGTTCGGTGTTCCAAGCCCGGCATGCGAGGCGCGTTGCCACAGCTCGAACAAGGCATCCTGACGGACATCCGGCAGCACGAAGTTCTGCTTGTGGCTGATTCGAATTTCACCGAAGCCGAAGGCATCTGCCCAGTCGGCGACCCATTCCATCTGGCGATCGGACACGTCGCCCGGCGGCACCCCAGTGGCTTTCGTCGACAGGGTCACAGCCGCATAGCCTGGCCGTTTGTGGGCTTGCACGTTGTGGCGCATGAAGCGCTCGAATCCGGTCTCCGCCAGGCGCTGGCTGGCGAGGAGCGCGGTGGCATCCTCCAGCGCTTCGTAGGCGGGCGGCTCGAACGCTGCCTCGACGCGGGCAACCTCCGCCGCTGTAAGCGTGCTGGCATTGCCGCGCAGCTTGGCCCACTGGGCCTCGACCTGGTCGCGAAAGGCATCGAGCCCCAGCGCGCGTACCAGGATCTTGATCCGTGCCTTGTATTTGTTGTCCCGGCGCCCATAGCGGTTGTAGACCCGCATGATGGCTTCGACATAGGTCAGGAGATCTGCCACGGGCAACGCGCTGCGGAGCGTATTGCCAAGCACGGGAGTGCGGCCGAGACCACCGCCGACGAGCACGTCGAAGACCGGTTCCTGTTGCTCGTCGCGATACACGCGCAGGCCGATGTCGTGGACGGCCACCGCAGCTCGATCTTGCGCCGCTCCGGTCACGGCGATCTTGAACTTGCGCGGCAGCCAGTCGAACTCCGGGTGGCTGGTCGACCACTGCCGCAACAGCTCGCAGTAGGGGCGCGGGTCGATATGCTCATCCTCGGCGACGCCGGCGAACTCGTCGGTGGTCACATTGCGGATGCAGTTGCCGCTGGTCTGAATTGCGTGCATGGACACCTCGGCCAGCGCATCCAGGATGTCCGGCACCGCTTCCAGTTCCGGCCAGTTGAACTGCATGTTTTGCCGAGTGCTCAGATGCCCGTAGCCACGGTCGTACTCCCGGGCGATGCGCGCGAGGGTACGGAGCTGGGTGCTGCTGAGCGTGCCATAGGGCACCGCCACCCGCAGCATCGGGGCCAGCCGCTGAATATAGAGGCCGTTGCGCAGGCGCAGCTGCAGGAACTCGTCCTCGCTCAGCTGCCCATCCAGATAGCGCCGGGTCTGCTCCCGGTACTGCGCCACGCGCTCTGCGACAAACTGGCGATCGAACGCTTCGTACTGGTACATGAAAGGTCCATGGAGGAGCCGGGCGCGGACCTTAGCACCCCCTCAGACCCCTTCAAACCGCGAGTTTTGTCTATGGTTAGAACGACTTAGGGGCGCTGTCGACATTTTCGTGGGCTGGTTCGTTGCCCGGCTCCGCGAGAATCAGTAGACTCCGCGCCGCACTTCAACCTGCGAGCCGAGATCGTCCCCATGAGCGCCAACCCTGAGCCCGCCATTGAGTCCGACGACCCTGAAGCGACGGCTGACAGCCAGGCCGATGCCAAGGTGATCGTGATCATTTTCGCCGCCGCCGTGCTGTTTGCGGTGCACTTTGCGTCTGGCTGGTCCTTCGACTTCTAGACCCTGAGCGACGGGGCCCGCTCTTCCAGGCGCCTCACCTCCAGGCCCTTAACGGCCCAGGCTGGGCCGCAGCAGCGTCCCCGCATGCTCCGCTGAGATGCCTTTGCGCTCGGCATAGTCCAGACACTGATCGTTCTCAATGGGCCCGAGGCCGAAATACCGTGCCTGCGGATGGGCGAAGTACCAACCGCTCACCGCCGCCGCGGGGGTCATCGCGAACTGCTCCGTCAGCTCGATCCCTGTACGCGCCGGCGCCTCCAGCAGCTCGAACAGCGTCAGTTTCTCGCTGTGCTCCGGGCAGGCCGGGTAGCCGGGGGCCGGGCGGATGCCTCGGTACCGCTCCGCGATGAGCGCGTCGTTATCCAGCGTCTCATCCGGCTCATAGCCCCACAGCTCGCGCCGTACCCGCTCATGGGCATACTCCGCAAAGGCTTCCGCCAGCCGGTCAGCCAGGGCCTTGATCATGATCTGGCTGTAATCATCATCGGGATACTGTGCGAGCACGGTGTCGATGCCATCTCCGGCGGTGACTGCAAAACCGCCGATGTGGTCGGGGAAGGGCGCTGGCGCGATGAAGTCCGCCAGGCACAGATTGGCTTCTCCTTCCGGCTTGATGCGCTGCTGGCGCAGATGATGGAGGCGCGCGCGCTCGATGGTGCGCTGCGCATCGGCGTACACCACCAGATCGTCACCGTCGCGATTGCATGGCCACAGGCCGATCACGC
>JBCDIK010000107.1:0-13137 GCA_038749065.1 Pseudomonadota bacterium
CTCATGCCTGCGCGCAAGGATGCACTGGTGCCGGCGGCGATCATGATCGAGCTGGCAGAGACCCTGGCCCGGAACAGCGGCAGCCCGGACACGGTCGCGACCGTGGGCATCTGCGATGTGCACCCAAGCGCGATCAACAGCATTCCGCGCACGGTGACCATCAGCTTCGACGTGCGCGATACGGATCTGGAAACCCGGGAACGCATCGTCGCTGCGCTGAAGGCGCGCGGTGCCGAGCTCGCCGCCGAGCGCGAACTCGGTTACGAGCTGACGCTGATCAACGCAGACCCGCCGGTCACTGCCGCCGATGAGATTCGCTCAGCGATCGAAGCGAGCAGCGCCCAGGCGGGGCTGACGACCAACCACCAGGTCAGCCGCGCCTATCACGATGCGCTGTTCATCGCCCGCAAGGTGCCGACGGGGATGATCTTCATTCCCAGCAAAGACGGCATCAGCCACCGGCCCGATGAGTACACGGCGCCGGAAGAAGTGGCGAACGGCGTGACCGTGCTGGCGGCGACGCTGGCGCGGCTCGCGGAGTAACGCCCCCTAGGACGACAGCTTAAGCAGCGGTACCAGCGATGGCTTGTGCTCGCGAATCTCATCGTCCGTGAGCCCGGTCAGCTCGTAGGGCAGGACCAGCCAGCGATCGGTTTCGTTCACGTAGTAGTCGGGGCCGGTCGCCATGCCACGAAACAGCTCCGTTTCCTGACCGCGACGCCACCAGGTCACCGCCACCCGGACGTCCGTTGGCATGTTGCGCTTGAGCCCGCGGGCCAGGGAGTCGACCACCGCCTGGGTATGGCGGCCGCTGCTGTAGACGTCATCGACAATCAGCAGTCGGTCTTCACTGTTCATGTTCTCGAGCAGGTACTGCCGCCCGTGCACGCGAATCTCGCCACGGTTACGCAGGCGCTGCTCGTAGTCGCGCCGGCCCTGGTAGGAGGTCCGCAGCGAGATATGGTCCGTCTCGATCCCAAGGGTCGCCAGGCACTCCTGCACGACGATGCCAACCGCGCTACCGCCGCGCCATAGCCCGACGATGAAGGTGGGCCGAAAGCCGGACTCAAAAATCTGCCGGCCCAGGCGAAATCCGTCGAGCATGTGCTGCTGCTCGGATACGAAAACCTTATCGCTCGTGCTCACCGACGCCTCCTCACCACGACGCAGTGTAGCGGGTCCACCTTTCGCTTGCCCGAGCGCGGCCGCTTGCCGTTCAATGACCCTCCGCCACCGGATCCCGCACCGTGCAGAAAGACTATCTGGATGCCCAGGCCCTGCTTGACGACTCCTTCCGGCTGGCTGCGGATATCGTGGACTCGGGCTTTCGGCCAACCTGCATGATCGCAGTCTGGCGCGGCGGCGCGCCGATCGGGGTTGCCGTGCAGGAGTATCTGAACCACGTCGGGATCGAGACCGACCACATTGCGATCCGCACCAGCAGCTATCAGGCCATCGATCAGCGGGCGCGGCAGGTGGCCGTCTACGGTCTCAGCTACCTGGTCAAGAATCTGACCGCGGAGGACCGGCTCCTGATCGTCGATGACGTGTTCGACACCGGACATACCCTGGCGGCGATCATCGACCAGCTGCGCAGCAAGCTGCGTAAGAACACGCCCGGGGACATCCGGGTCGGGGTGCCTTACTACAAGCCGAGCCGCAACCAGACCGACCTGGTGCCGGATTACTTCGTGCACGAGACGGATCGCTGGCTGAAGTACCCCCACTCGCTGGAAGGTCTGAGCAAGGACGAGATCCGCAGCAACCGGCCGGCGATCTTCGGGATCATCGGCGACCTGATCCCGGAAGACGCCTCGTGAGCGCAACGCGCCAGACCCGGGTCAAGGTGTGCTGCATTTCCTCGGAGGCGGAGGCGGCGCTGGCCGTGGCCTGCGGCGCCAACGCGCTGGGGCTGGTCGGGCCAATGCCCTCGGGGCCCGGCATCATCGATGAGACCCTGGCGGCCCGGATCGCGTCCACCACTCCCCCGGGGGTGGAGACGTTCCTGCTGACCTCGCGGATCGAGGCGACGGACATCCTGGCGCATGTGGGCTCGGTGCGACCGAGCGTGGTGCAGGTCGTCCAGCACGTGGACCCGGGGGTGTATCCGCTCCTGATGAAGGCCGCACCGGGGGTCAAACGCGTGCAGGTGATCCACGTGGAGGATGCCGGAGCCCTCGACCTGATCGGCCGCTACGAGCCCTACGTGCACGCCTTTCTGCTCGACAGCGGACGGCCGAACGCCGATACCGTAGAGCTGGGC
Organism: Pseudomonadota bacterium; assembly: GCA_038749065.1. Taxonomy (GTDB): domain Bacteria; phylum Pseudomonadota; class Gammaproteobacteria; order Pseudomonadales; family Azotimanducaceae; genus CALHVX01. Next base: position 2,264 of record JBCDIK010000107.1, read on the forward strand.
GGGACCGGCCGAACGCACGATTGGGAAATCAGTCGGCGGTTCGTTGAGGCGACCCTTCGGCCGGTGTTTCTGGCCGGCGGCCTCAAACCCGGCAACGTCAGCGGCGCGATCGGCCGCGTCAACCCCTTCGGCGTTGACCTCTGCTCCGGGGTTCGTTCCAACGGCGACCTGGACGAGGAGAAGCTGCGAGCCTTCATGGTCGCCGTACGAACGGTCGTTTGAGCTACTGATTTCAATTTGTGGGGCAGCGCTTATGACGCAGGAACGCATCGTTCAGGTGGCTTACCTGGTTCGCGACTACGACGAAGCGATCGAGTGGTTCACACAGGCTCTGGGGTTCGAGCTGAGGGAAGACACCCCGCTGCCGGCCGAGGACAAGCGCTGGGTGGTCGTCGCGCCCGCGGGCCACAGCAGCGGCGTGGCCCTGGTGCTGGCCGTGGCCAAAGGCGAGCAGGCGGCCATGATCGGGCAGCAGGGCGCCGGGCGGGTCTGGCTGTTCCTGCAAACCAGCGACTTCCCCGAGTGCTATGCGCGCCTCAAGGCCGCGGGGGTCCGATTCGAGGAGGCCGCACCGCGGGAGGAAGCCTACGGCACGGTCATCGTGTTCCAGGACCTGTACGGGAACCTGTGGGACCTGATTCAGCCGCGCTGACGCGCGCGCCTGCTAGCGCACCGACTGCCCGTCTTCCGCAGCGCGCAGCACCCGCAGGAAGTTCTCGCCCCAGATCTTGCGAATCTGGGCCTCGCTGTAGCCGCGCGCCAGTAGCTCCCGGGTGACGTTCGGGGCGTCGCTGGCGTCGGCGAAACCGTCGATGCTGCTGCCGTGATTGAAGTCGGTGCCGATCCCCACGTGATCGATGCCGATGCGATCCACGATGTAGTCGATGTGATCGACCAGCCGCGCCACATCCGCTGGGCCCAGGATGTCGCGCACGGAGGTCAGAAAGGCCATCTTGCTCGCGGTGTCAGGCAGCTCCCAGTACAGCTCGTAGGGGTAGCTGTAGTCCGGTGGCAACTCCGCCGCCACCCGGGCCGCCCGGATCCGCGCCACCATCTCGGGGTCGGATTGCGCGACCAGGTAAGCACCAAAGGGCGCCACATGGATCACGCCGCCGGTGGCGCCGATGCGATCGATCTCTTCGTCGCTCAAGTTCCGGGTGACGTCAGACAGCGCCTTCACGTTGCTATGGCTGGCAATCACTGGCGAGGTCGACGCCGCGATGGCCTGCAGCGTCGCCGCCCGCGACATCTGCGACACATCCACGATGCCGCCGAGCGCATTGATCCGCGCGATGGCCGCCAGGCCCAGCTCCGACAGGCCGCCGTGCTCTTCCGTCGGCTCATAGCGTTTGGCTCCGCTGAGATACAGCGGGCGCGAGGAATCTGCATAGTCGTTGTGCCCGAGATGGGTGAGCGCAAAGATGCGGACGCCATCATCGTAGAAGCGGTTGATGTTCGCGGCGTTCCCGCCCAGTGCGCGCGCGTTCTGAAAGCTGAGCAGCACGGCCGGATCGCCGGCGGCGTGCGCAATCTCAAGGGCATCCGCCGATCGTGCCAGCACCAGGCCAGCGCCTCCGTCACGGCTTTCGGCAACCAGAGTCATGACCGCCTGCAGTTTGGCACGCACGTCGCGCAGAGCCGCGCGGTCGGCCTCGGCGGTGCGCGGCCCGGCGGAGACCGCCAGCGCCAGCGCGATGGCATCCACGCCCCCCTGCTCGAGCATCGCCAGCGAGGCCCGGGATTCGCCGCCGGGGCCGAGAAGATTGGGCGCCGTATCGGGCATCACCACATCCACGTGGGCGTCGAACACCCAGGCATCGCGGTGAATGCGGGCGACCAGCGCATCATCGACGACGGCGGTTGATCGACCCGACCCGCTGGCCGCACAGGCGGTGAGCCCGCCGCTCACCAGCAACACCATCAGCACGCGCAACATCACCATCCCCTCTTTTGCGTTCATCGATCCCCTAAGCGCCGGTCAGCTCAACGCGGTTACCGTCCGGATCGCTCAGATAGATGCTGGGCCCGGTCCCGCGCGCGCCGTAGCGCTGGGCGACCCCGTCATGCGAGACCCCGTGCCGCTCCAGGTGCGCAAGAATTGCAGCTTCATCCCAAGGGCTCACCGACAGGCACAGATGATCCATGTTCGCGTGCGCGGCCATGGGCGCCCCGTCCAGCCGGCCACCGATTGGCCCATCCAGGGTCACCAGATCGATGAGCGAGTGCCCAGCCCGCAGCTGCGCCAGCCCGAGCTCGCCCGGGCCACGCTCCAGGGACGCGCCCAGCACCGTGCAGTAAAACTCGAGCATGGCCGGCAGCGCGGCTGTTCGCAGCACCACGTGGTCGAGGCCGCGGAGATTAATGGGATTGGCCTGCCGCACTTGATCGCTCCCTTCAGTCGTCGGCACCGCCAGCGTGCAGATGCCGGTCACGGCGCGACGCCGACCTTAGCCACGGGCGCCGGGGCCGCCGTGCCCAGGGCATCGACCAGGGCTGCGGGCTCGGCCCGCGCCAGCAGTAGATCGCGATGCGCGGTGCGCACGAAGCCTTCCTGGACCAGCTGATCCAGAAAGCCGAGCAGCGGCTCGTAAAATCCGTCGACATTGAGCACACCCACCGGCTTCTGGTGTATGCCGAGCTGCGCCCAGGTCCACACCTCGAACAGCTCCTCGAGGGTGCCAATGCCTCCGGGCAGGGCCAGAAATGCAGCGGAACGCTCCGCCATCCGGGCCTTGCGCTGGTGCATGGTCTCCACAACGTCGAGTTCGGTCAGCCCCGGGTGCGCGATCTCGATGTCATGCAGCGCCCGCGGAATCACGCCATACACCCGGCCGCCGGCGGCGATCGCCGCGTCGGCCACCGCGCCCATGGTGCCGACGGTGGCACCGCCGTACACCAGGCCGATCTCGCGCTCCGCTAGCAGCGTCCCGAGGGCGCGCGCTGCGGCCATGTAGCGCGGATCGTTGCCGGGGCTCGAGCCGCAAAAGACACAGATATTCATTCGTCTGCCACCGGATAGGGGCCCTCGCTGAAGATCTCGTCATGATAGCCCTTGCTGCCGACGCTTTGGGCCAGCGCGCTGCCGAGGGGCTCTGAGGCCGCCAGCTGTTCGAGGATGCGCGCAAAATCGTAGCGCGGCTCCCAGCCGAGCTCCGCGCGGGCCCGAGCGTTGACGTAGACCCGATCGATCCGCGCAGGCAGCGCAAAGCCCAGACGCGCATACCGAGCCTCGATCTGCGGGACCACCGCTCGCAGCACTGCCCCCGCGTCCTGATTCAGCGCCTGGCAGTGCGCGCGATCGAGGGGCGAGGTCGCACTGATGATGTAGCGGCGAAACTTGAGTTGGGCGGCCCGCTGCGCCGCCAGCAGATGGGCGTGGACCACGTCCTCCAGGTCGACACGGCGATAGAGGAACTCGTTCGCCTTCAGGTTGCGGTCCGAAAAGGCCGCCCGCTGCTGCGCGTCATCGTCGGCTTCGGCAAAGAATCGCGAGGTGCGCAGCACGACGCAGGGCAGGCCGTGCCGCCGGGCGTAGAGTTCGCACAGATCTTCGGCGGCGACCTTGGTCACCCCGTAGATGTTCTTCGGCACGCAGGACACATCTTCGGTAATCCAGGCGGCCGGCTCGCCGGCTGCGGGGCGCAGGGCAGCGCCGAAGGTACTGGTGGTGCTGGTAAAGACCAGCTGCGAGACCCCGGCCGCCAGCGATACCTCGAGCAGCGCCAGCGTGCCGCTCAAGTTGCTGTCGATGAAGTCCTGGGCGCTGTGGGTGGCCACGTGGGGCTTGTGGAGCGTTGCGCTGTGGTAGAGCGTGCGCACGCCCTCGAGAGCATCCGCAAGAAAGTGACGGTCGGCGATATCGCCCACATGGGAGGTGTAGGGGCCTCGCCGCCGATCCAGCCCCCGGACGATCGCGCCGGCCCCGGTCAGCACGCGCACCAGCGCCTCGCCCAGGTGCCCGCTGGAGCCAGTGACGGCGACGGGTTCGCCGGAAAGCTTGCCCAGGGGCTCGCCGGATGGCCCGCCGGCTGGGTCGCGGGACGGCTCGCCGGCCGGCTTGCCGGCCCGCCCGCTCATGATCCTGCGCGACGCCGCGCGGCGTCGCGCCGCAGGTCAGACTTCGACGACCTTGGCTTTGGGCGCGTTCTTGCGCACGGACTTGATGCCGTTGGCACAGGCAGACTCACTCTTGTAGGTCTCGCTGGTGCCGATCACCTTGCCATTCGGCGCACAGAGATTGAAGCGGTGGCCCGCCTTGGTCTTGGCGACCTTGAACGCTGCCTCGCGGGTCGCGTTCTTCTGGACGCTGGCAATGCCGTTGGCACAGCCGGCCTTGGCTACATAGCCCTGGCTCGCCAGGATGATCTCGCCATTGCCCGCCTTCAGCCGGAAGCGATGCTTGCCGCCCTTGTCCTTGTAGACTTCAAACTTTCCTGGCACGCGTGTGTCCTCTTGTTGCTTGCTGCTTCTGTTGGTTTCAGCATGAAACGCGCGCGCGATTGTACGAACATTTGTCGCGCGGACAAAGCGCGGCTAGCGCAAAGTGAGATCGCGTACCACTTCTCCCGCCAGCACCACCAGCGCGATGGCGCGGGTGTTGCGAATATCTTCCAGGGGATCGGCATCGAGCAGCACCAGATCGGCCTGCTGACCCACGACGAGTTCGCCCATGCGGTCGCGCAGATCAAAGAATTCCGCCGGCCGGAGCGTCGCCGCGGCCAGCGCGGTGCGCGGCGACAGCCCCGCATCCACCATGCGTTCCAGCTCCGTGTGCAGGCTGTAGCCGGGAATCGCCTGAGCGATGGGCGTGTCCGTACCGGCGCCGATCGGTACGTCGGCCGCATCGAGGGCCCGCACCAGCGCAAAGTTCCAGTCCACGGTGTCCGTGGCGCGCGCAGCCATGAGCCCGGCAAAGTACTCCGCGCGCTCAAGCCAGCGGGCGCTGACGCTCTCCGGGAGCTGCGCGAGCGCCTCGCGCCAGTCCGCGCGCGCCAGCGGCGAGTAGCCGCCGATGGTGTTCAGCCGCATTGTCGGCACCTGAATGGTGTTGCGCAGCGCCTGGATCACCTGCTGGCAGCGCGGGCTATCGACCTGCAGGGACGCGAGCGCCCGAGGCCGCTGCTCCGCGTGCAGCGCGCTGCGCAGCGCGTAGCCGCCGCCGGGGCCAGCCCCGGCAATGCGCGCCCGGCGATCGGTCAGCAGGGCCGTCGCCTCATCACTGCAGGCCAGTTCGATGTTGCGCAGGTGCTCCATAGAGTCCACCCGTGGACCGGCGACGTCTGCGGTCATGGACAGCGGCACATGCGCTGCGATCGGCAAACCGGCGGCATCCGCCAGGGCGGTGAGCTCGGCGAACACTTCTGGTGCGACCAGCTCGTAGATCTTGATGAAATCGACCCCGGCGTCCTGCAGGCGGGCAAAGTTGGCCCAGGCGCGCTCAATATCCCCGTTGCCAATGCCGATCTCGGGCCGGTCGTCGCCGTCGTAGACCACCACCGAGCCATCGAGCAACGGGCCGGAAAAGTAGATGTGCGGCGCGGCCACGTCAGCGCTGCGCCAGCGCTCGACCACGGGCACCAGCGGCTCGAGCAGGCCACCGGTATCGCGCACGCTGGTGATCCCGTAGTCGAGGAACAGGTCCGCCATGGTCGCGGTCAGCTCCGGCTCGTAGATCACATGCACATGCATGTCCCACAAGCCGGGGATCAACACGCGGCCGCTGCCGTCCACGCGGCGCGCCGCGGGCAGACGGGGCGCGGTGGCCGGCTCGATGCGAGCAATGCGGCCGTCGCGGACATAGAGCGTGCGGGCATCGCGCCGCTCGCTGACCGCATCGACCAAAGCGACCGCATCGATCGCCAGATCGAAGGTCTCCGCTGGGACCTCGGGCACCTGACGGCAACCAGCCAGCAGCAAGATCCCGAACGCGACCCATCCCCACGCGCGTTGTGCGCACCCCAAGCGAAACGCCATACGCCATCCTGATCCCGGCGGAGTTAGCCTTGCATGATAACGACTCGGCGCTCCGGGGGCTCTGGCCCGCGAGGCGCGACGGGCCAGGGGATTGGGGTCGCCGCAGGAGCAACAGGAACAAGTCATGGGCGTGATCGACTGGGTTGAAGCGGGGCGGGTGCCCGATGGGCTCTCGCGGGCGGGCATGCGCATGGTGTCGCGCCTCCGCCTGTGGGAAGAAGGGCGCTGGCAGCACCGCAAGCAGCTCGAGCGCCAGCGCGGGCACCTCGCGGCCCTGCGCAGCGGGCCCATCGCCGCGCACGTGGACGCCGCCAACACGCAGCACTATGAGGTCCCGCCGGCGTTCTTCGAGACCGTGCTCGGACCGGCGCTGAAATACAGCTGCTGTCTCTACGAAGACCCCGACATCACTCTGGCGGCAGCGGAAGCCGCCATGCTCGAGCGCACCTGCGAGCGCGCCGGCGTCGCGGATGGCATGCGCCTGCTCGACCTGGGCTGCGGCTGGGGCAGCCTGTCCCTGCACCTGGCGCGAGCGTTCCCCGGGGCACAGGTCACCGGCGTCTCGAACGCAGCCGAGCAGCGCCACTTCATCGAGGCCCGCGCCCGCAGCGAGGGGCTGACCAATCTGCAGATCATCACCGCTGACATGAACCGCTTTGACACCGCGGAGCGCTTCGATCGGGTCCTGTCCGTCGAGATGTTCGAGCACATGAGCAACTACGACGCCCTACTGCAGCGGATCCGCCCCTGGCTGGGGGACAGCGGAAGGCTGTTCGTGCACTACTTCTGCCATCGGGATCTGACCTATCCGTTCGTGGCCGAAGGCGAGGCCAACTGGATGGCGCGGCATTTCTTTACCGGCGGCATCATGCCCAGCTTCGATCTGTTCGAGCAGTTCCCTGAGCATGTAACCGTGGAGCGGCGCTGGTGGATCGACGGCACCCACTACGCGCGCACCAGCAACGACTGGCTGCGCCAGCTCGACGTAAACGCGGCGGCCCTGACGGACATCCTGCGCCCGGTGTGCGGCCAGGACACAGCCCTGGCGCTTGAGCGCTGGCGCATGTTCTTTATGGCGGTTGCCGAGATGTTCGGACTCGCCGAGGGCAAGGAGTGGGGGGTCGGGCACTACCTGCTGGCCCCTGCGACTTGACGGCGGGGCTTCGCTACACTGCCCCCCATGAGCTATCCAACGACGCCCGACGCGCTGACCACGGACTGGCTGAGCGACGCCCTCGGCCAGCCGGTCACAGACTTCTCGATCGAGCGCTTTGGCGAAGGCGTAGGCGTGGTTGGGCAGGTCGTGCGCCTGCACCTGACCGGCACTGCTGCGCCCGCGACGATCATCGCCAAGTTCCCCTCGCCGGCACCGGAGAATCGGGCGGTAGCCGCCACCTACGATATGTACGGTCGCGAGGTCCGCTTTTACCAGTCCCTGGCCGACAGCGTCGGCGTGCGCGCGCCGGCGTGCTACTTCGCCGCGCACGACCCGGCGACAGAGGACTTCGTGCTGCTGCTCGAAGACCTGGCAGGGTATCGGCTCGGTGATCAGGTGGCCGGTGCCAGCGTCGAAGATGCCCGCCGTGTGGTCGACGCGATCGCGCGCCTGCATGGGGAGACCTGGGAGGACACGGAGCGCCTGGGCCTGCGCTCCCACAACAATCCCGCCCAGCGCGACGGCATGATCGCCGGCTTCGACCTGGGCTGGCCCGTGGTGCTCGAGCGCTTCGGGGAACTGGTTCCGGCCAACGCCCGCAGCGCCGGGACGCGCATGGGCCGCAGCACCGCCGGCCTGCTCGAAGAGATGTGCCGCGGTCCGGTCTGCCTATCGCACGCTGACGTGCGGCTGGACAACCTGTTCTTCGGCGACGACGAGGTGCTGTTCGTCGACTGGCAGTCGATCTGCAGCAGCGCGCCGGAAATGGATCTGGCCTACTTCCTGACCCAGAGCCTGACGCCGGCGGTCCGCCGCTCAGAAGACTTCTGCGCACGTTACTTCGAGGCGCTGCGTGCGCATGTCCCCAGCTACGATCGCAGTGAGTTCGAGCGGCGCTACCGGGTCAGCGCACTGTATCTGCTGAACTACGCGGTGGTGATCGCCGGCACGCTCGATCTCGGCAACGAGCGCGGGGTCGCGCTGGCGCAGGCGCTCATCGAGCGCAGCATGACGGCCCTGGACGAACTCGATGCCTTCGCGCTGCTCTCCTCGTAACGCACCTGGAAACGGGCTGTTCAGCCTGCTGCTCAGCCTGATGTTGCTCGCCGGCGGCTGCTCCGGCGGTGGAACCGCCAACCCGCCGCCGGCCGCCGCCGCCGCCAACCCCGCCGCCGCCGCGGTGACGAGCGCTCGCGCTGAGCAGGCACACTGCCTGGCACTGTCCATGTATTGGGAGGCGAAAGCCGAAGGCCGCGCCGGCATGCGCGCTGTCGGGCACGTCATCCTTAACCGGATGGCCAGCCCGCGGTTCCCCGATACGCCCTGCGCGGTGGTGTACGAAGGGGGCGAGACGCCGCCCTGCCAGTTTTCCTGGTACTGCGACGGCCGCTCAGACAAGCCGACGGAAGCTACGAACTGGGCCACCGCCCAGGGGCTCGCGCAGGAGCTGCTGGAGGGCAAGCTGCGCGATACCACCGGCAACGCCGTCTTCTTTCACGCCACCCGGCTGAAGACGCCGTGGAAGGTGCCGCGCACCAAGACCGTGACCATCGGCAAGCACGTCTTTTATAAGCTGTAAGCCACCATGAGCGCCTCCGAGACCGCACCCCGCTTTGGGCGCCTGGGCGCCTTCGCCTTCCGCGACTACCGCTGGCTGTGGCTGCTGACCCTGGTGACGCAGGTGGTCCTGTGGCTGCGGATTTTCGGGACCGGCCAATGGCTGCTGGACGATACCGGGTCAGCAACGGTCGTCGGGCTGATCGGCCTGGTACAGCTGCTGGTGCAGGTACCCATGCTGCTCGTCGCCGGCACCCTGGCCGACCGTGTGGACCGCAAACGCCTTCTCCGGGCCGCGGACAGCGCCAACGCGATTGCGCTGCTGGGGCTGGCCTGGCTCAGCGCCCAGGACGCACTGACGCCGACGCTGGTCTTCGTCGGCATTGCCCTCAGCGCGGGCGCGCAAACGCTCGCCAACCCAGCCCGCTCAGCGCTGGTCCCCATCATTGTGCCCCGGGAGAAACAGCTGCTGGCCGCCTCCACGGACACGGCCGGCTTCAACATCGCTGCGGTCATCGGGCCGCTGTTATTCGCGCTGATCGCAACCGGCGCCAGCCTGACCTGGGTGTTCGCGACCGGCGGCGTGCTGGCCGCGCTCGCGAGCCTGTTGCCTCTGCTCATTCGCGCGCCCGGCCGCGCGGTGGCCGATGACGAAGCCGCGCCCAGGCCGTCGGCGCTGGCACAGACCGCCGCCGGATTCCGCTACGTGGCCGGGCACCCGATCCTGCCCGGGCTGTACCTGCTGGACGCCGGCATTACCGTTGCGACCTTTTACCGGGAGATCCTGCCGGTGCTGGCCCTGGGACTGTTCGCCGGCGGCGCCAGCGCAACGGGCGCACTCGGCGCCGCCAATTCCGCCGGAGCCATCGTCGGCGCGCTCATCGCCATGGCCTTCGTCGCCTGGCGTGCCAAGGGCATGCTGGTGTTGTACGCATCGCTGATCTACGGCGCGCTGATGGTGGCGTTCTCTCTGGCGAGCAGCCTGTGGCTCGGCCTGCTGCTGATCGCCGCGTTGGGCGCGGCCGACTCGGTCACCGTTGCGGTCCGGCAGGCGACGGTGATGCTGACCACCCCTGACCATATGCGCGGTCGCGCCTTTGCGCTCATGGTGCTCGCAGCCCAGAGCGCCAACAACATCGGCACCATCTGGGTCGGGGCGCTGGCCGGGGCCATCGGCGCCAGCCAGTCAATGCTGGTCGGCGGGATCTTCTCTATCGTCGCCACCCTGCTGATCGGCTGGCTGTGGCGGCCGATCCGAACCTTCCGCAGCGACTAGGGCGCAGGCGCGTCGCGGTCCGGTTCCGATGCCGCGGCCTGCGGCGCAGCGGTGTCGCCCGCAAGCCAGCGCGTCAGTGCCGCCGCCAGCTGGTCGCGCTCGATCGGTTTGGCGAGGTAGTCGTCCATGCCCGCATCGAGGCAACGCTGCGCGTCCCCTTCCATGGCGTTGGCGGTGAGGGCCACGATGGGCACCCGGTTCGCACCGGTCTCGGCCTCTCTGCGGCGCAGCGTGCGCGTTGCTTCAAAACCGTCCACGCGCGGCATCTGGCAATCCATGAGGATCAGATCGAACGAGTCCGCGGCCACGCGCTCCAGCACTTCCGCGCCGTCGGCGGCGACCTCGCACTCGATGCCAAAGGTCCGCAGCGTCTTCCGCGCCACCACCTGATTGACCCGGTTGTCCTCCGCCAGCAGCACGCGAGCCCGAGCGAAGCGCTCGGTGTCGGGCGCCGCGGCGCGGGCTGGTGCACCCGCCGCCTCACCCAGCAGCGCCTGTAGCGTGGCGGTCCGCTTCAGCGGGCTGTAAAGAGGGGTGATATCGCCGGCGATCACACCGGAAACCGAACCGGCCTGACCCTGGCCAATATCGGTGATCAGCAGCGTTCGCGCGGCGCCGAGCTGCGCGACTTCAATCTGGTCCGTAATGACAACCTCAGCTGAGCCCGCGTCGACCCGGGCAACCCGAAGGTGTTCGAGCAACCCGTCGAGGGCCTGACGGCGCAGCGGCTGCTCCACAATGACCGCCACCGGCAGGTCACGCACTGCGTCCGTGCCCGCAACGGCCGGCACCTCCGCCAGAGGCGGCAGGGGCAGCGTGACGACAAAGCGCGAGCCCTGCCCCGGCGTGCTGTCACAGGTCAGCTCGCCATCCAGCAGGGCCACCAGCTGTCGTGAGATCGCAAGGCCGAGC
>JBCDIK010000108.1:0-13122 GCA_038749065.1 Pseudomonadota bacterium
CGCCAGTGGAGGCAGCGCCGGCGACGTCGGCCTAGGCCGACGCGTAGAGGCTGTCGACGACCTTCGGCAGCGCGCTCACATACTGCGACACCGCGGCTTCGGTTCCCATGGAGACCCGCGACCAGTTGGTGTAGTCGCGGTAGATCCCGCGGATCAGCACGTTTTCCCGCGCCATCCGTTCGCGGAAGGCCTCCGCGTTCATCTTGCCGAGATCCACGAACAAAAAGTTCGTCTGCGACGGCAGCGGCTTCAGGCCCATCTCGGTCACAGCTTCTACAATCTGCTGCCGTGCCGCCTCGATCCGGCTTTTCGCCAGCGCCAGAAACTTCGTGTCGTCATAGCTGGCAACGGCAGCAGCGACGCCCGCCTGGTTCAGAGCGTAGTCGCCCAGACCATAGCGGCGAATACTCTCCGCGTGCTCTGGAGAAGACAGCATGTATCCGACTCGCATGCCCGCGAGACCGTAGATCTTGGAGAAGGTGCGCGCGACCACCACGTCATGGCCAGCCTTCACGAGCGGAACCATCGAGGTGTACTCGGGATCTTCCGTCAGTTCGTTGTAGGCCTCGTCGACCAACACTGTCGCTTTCTTGCTGGCCTTGATGCAGAAGGCGCGCAGCTTATCGCCGTCCAGGGTCAGGCCGGTTGGATTGTTCGGATTGGTGACATGCACCAGGGCGACGCTGTCGTCGATACGCTCGTACAGCGCGTCCAGGTCGATCGCCAGATCTGCTCGTTTCGGCAGGCGCAGGATCTCCGTGCCCTGCCGCTCCGCTGCTTTGGCCGTGGTGTCCCAGAACAGATCCGGGCCGAGGATCTTGCCCTCTTTGCCCTTGGCGATCGCGAAGAAGCTCAGCACCCCGCTCGAGCCTGAACTGAGGCTGATGTGCTCCGGCATGAGGCCATGGCGCTCGGCGATCATGGCTTTGAGGCGCGGCACGCTCTCGCCGACGTAATAGGCACCCTGGCTGGCGGCCTCGGCCATCGCCTTGATCGCGCCCTCGCTCGGTCCAAAGGGGTTTTCGTTGGCGTTCAGTTTCGCGATGCCCGGTGCCGGGCCGTAGCGCAGCGGCGCAGCAGGCGCTTTCGCAACCCCCTGCGAGCTGGCCAGTACACCAGCGCCGACCGCAGCGCTTCCCATCAGAACCCTTCGAGACAGTTTCATGGCGTGCTCCTTGCCAACTGTTAGCTATAGATGCGTGGACTTATAGAACATGGAAAACGAGACGATGACCAGGTAGACCCCGAAGAGCCGCTTCAGGCGATTCTCATCGAGGCGGTGCGCCCAGCCCGCGCCAATGGGCGCGGTGACCACGGAAACGGCGCAGATCGCGATCAGCGCGGGAATGTTGATGTAACCCACAGAGCCCGCCGGCAGACCCGGCTGGCCAAGGCCCATTACCATGAACCCGATGGCACCCGGCAGCCCGATGATGAAACCCACCCCGGCCGCGGTGGCCACGGCCTGATGCACCGGTCGGTTGCAGATCACCATGGTCATGACCGTGATCGTACCGCCCCCGATACCGAGCAGGGCAGAAAATCCGCCCAGGAACGAGGCGAGGCTCGCGCGTGCCGCGCCGGTCGGCATGGCCAGCTGGCGCGAGATGTTGGCGAGTGCTCCGGGAAACAGGAAGTACAGGGAGTACAGCAGCACCCCCACGGCAAAGAGACGAACCAGGCCGCTGGCGTCGCTGACGGAGGCGATGTAGAGCCCGATGCCGACACCGGCAACCAGCCACAGGGACCAGTCGCGCAGCACGTCAAAGTCGACCGCGCCCCGCGCATGGTGTGCCTGGACGGATCGGGCCGAGGACACCACGATCGTGGCTAGAGAAGTCCCGATCGCAACGTAGACCAGGTGCGCCTGCTGATCGGTGAACAACGGGAAGACCGCCAGCAAGGCGGGCACAACGACGAAACCGCCCCCATTGCCAAACAGGCCAGAGGTGATCCCCGCGATGGCACCAGCGCCGCACAGGGCACCGAGCAACAGCAGCGTCTGAAGTTCAAATTCCACGATCTTGTCGAGCAAGGTTCATGCCACGGCCGGGGCGCCGCAGATCGCGTCTGCGCGGGGCGCGACCGAGCTCCGGGGCGACGCATTGGTGCACGCGATCCCAAGGCGGACGCTGCGCGCACCGAAATAGCACACCGCCCAAGGGGCGCCGGGCGCAGCGTTCGCAGCCATCGTCTCCCGCCATAGACGGAGCCGTTGACAGCGCCGTCACAACCGCGCGCAATGAGCGCTGCCCTGAGGTGCTCGCCATAACCGCTCCGACTGCTTCAACGCCCGACCCTGCGCCCCCGCTCCGCTTCCTGCTGCCGGCCGCGCTCGGCGCCGTAATTTTTCTTGGTCCCGTGGTCACCGGGGATCGGCAGACGGTGGTCTTCGGGCTCATCACCGACGCGATCCATGCACTGCTCGGCAGCGCCATAAACGAAGTGCTGCTACTGGTCATTGGCGTGGCCGCCATCGGTGCGCTGCTCGTGGCACTGATCGCGCCGAAGGGACCGGAAGATGCCCTGGTTACGCAGATGTTCCGCACCAGCTGGCCCTGGATCCTGCTGCGACTGTTCGGATTCGCGGTGGTGCTGTGCGTCTATCTGGATGCGGGACCCGCGCTGCTGCGCCAGCCGGACACCGGCATCACGGTGGTGCGCGACATTGGCCAGAACGTGGTCGTCATCTACTTTGCGGGGCTGCTGTTGATGCCGCTGCTCACGGAGTACGGGCTCATGGAGTTCGCCGGCACCCTGTGCCGCCCACTGTTCAGCCGGCTGTTCCGATTACCCGGGCGCGCGGCGATCGACACGCTGACATCGATCGCCGCGGCCGCCGCCATCGGCCTGCTGGTCACGATCTCCCAGTACCGGCGCGGCTACTACAGCGTGCGCGAGGCCTGCATCATCGCCTGCAACTTTTCCCTGGTCGCGATTCCATTCACGCTGCTCATCGCGAAAGTGGCCCGCATCGAATCCCTGTTCTTTGGCTGGTACGCCGCGGTGCTCACGGCCTGCGTCCTGTGCGCCATGATCCTGGCGCGCATCCCGCCGCTGGCTCGGCTGCCGGACACTCACGCCGCGACACCGCCCACGGTATCTACCGACAGCGAGGCCCAGGGCCTGGCGGCGGCCTGGCGCGCGGCGCGACTCCGCGCCGCGAGCGCTCCGGGACCGCGCGCCTATCTGACCGGCGCGCTGCGCAATTTCGCCATTACCGCCAGCGGTGTGATGGGGCCGAGCCTCGCTGTCGCAACGCTGGCTGCGCTCCTGCTGTTTCACAGCCCGTTCATGACGACGCTGACGCTGCCGCTGAGCCTGGTCCTGGAAGCGCTGGGCACCACCGATGCCCAGGCCATCGCCAACGGCATGACCATCGGCTTCGCCGATCAGTTCCTACCGGCCCTGGTCGCGGCGCAGCTCGACAGCCCATTCTGGCGCTTCGTGCTCGCCGGTCTGGCGGTGACTCAGGTGATCTTTCTGTCCGAGTTCGCGCTGCTGATGCTGCGCTCACCGCTGCCCCTTGGCCTTGGCACCCTGTTCGTTCTGTTTCTGCTGCGCACGGTCATCACCCTGCCCGTTCTGCTGCTGTTTGCCGGCTGGTTGACGCCCTGAAGGACAAGCTGCCGTCGCATCTTCCAAGACTGGCACAGGCTTTGCGTAACTTTGGTCGGGATTGGTTTTGGGAAGGGGCCGTTTTTGGAATCCAGGACCCATACTCATGCAGTACCGAGGACTTCGCGCCTTTTGCGTCGCCGCCGAAAAACGCAGCTTCAAGGACGCTGCTGAAACCCTGTGCCTGACCGCCAGCGCGGTCAGTCACCAGATCCGCGACCTGGAGGATTACCTGGGCACGCGGCTGTTCATCCGCCATACGCGGGCGATCGAGCTGTCACCCGCCGGGCACCAATTCCTTGCCGCTGTCGAGCCTCACATGCGGGCCATCGACGGCGCGGCGCAGGCGCTGCGCGGCGAACATGCGCAAACGCGGCTCCTCATCGAGATGCCCGCGTTCTTCGCCAGCGAGATGTTCCTGCCGGAGATGGACCGCTTCGCTAAGGCGCACCGCCACATCGATCTGCACATCGAAACGACGAACCCGCACGAGCCGCGCAACCCGCAGGCGGACATCAACATCGAGCTCAGTCGCCACTCGCCCGACACCAAAGCCGCCACGGCGCTCTTTCCGATCCGCTACCAGCCCGCCTGCAGCCCCGCCTTCAAGGCCCGCTGGCAGGGGCGGCAAGGCAGCTTGCTCGGGCGACTCGATGAGGCAACGGTGCTGGTGCATCGGGCCCGACCGAACGCCTGGGCGCAGTGGCAGGAACAACAGAGTAGCGCCGGCGCACAGCCGCCGCTGATCCAGCCGCGGCAGATCATCTCCGTCGACAGCATGTATGCCCTGGCCCGAGCCGCAGAGCAGGGCGTCGGCATCGCCCTGATCCCCATGCCGGTGAGTCAGCAGTGGTTTGACCGCGGCGCACTGGTACCTCTGGGCAACGCGGTTCTGCACAGCGACGATCACTACTGGATGACCCGCAACCCACAGGGGGCGGATCTGAGCGCGACCGAGCTGCTCTGTGACTGGATCGTGAATCGCTTTGCTGCGACAGATGATGTCTTCTCATCCGTCGCCTGATGAATGATCTTTTGTCGCGGCGGCGGCTGACTCCTAGGGTTTAGGCAGTTCAATGCAAACGGAAACCCTGTCTCATGACTGCCAAAGCCCTGATGAAATCCACGCTCGCTGGCGCGAGCATTGCTATCGCACTGACCTTCAGCGGTGTCGCCCAGGCGGAATATCGGCTGTCCGCTTTCGAAAACGCCCGCGGCTACGAAGCCCTCGACCGGATGGACCTTGAGCAAGCATCCTCGCGCTTCAGCTATCGGCCGAGCATGCCCATGGACTACGCTGATCTGAACAACCTATGTGTCCTGCGCATCATGCAGCGCGAGCTCCCGGAAGCCATCGCCACCTGCGAGCAATCCCTGCGGCGGGTCAGCGACAAGCCGATGGGGCTGCGCAACAAGCGCCGGACGCGGGCCGTGATTCTGGGCAACCTCGCCGTTGCGCAGGCAATCGCCGGCGATGTCACGAGCGCGACCGAAACACTCGAGCGGGCTGGGTCACTTGACAGCGACAACCCCAACATTTCAGCCAATCGCCGTGCCTTCGCCCGCAACCAGGTGGCAGCCAACTAGCCGCTAAGACAGCGGAAAGCCCAGCCGCTCGACGAGCCGCAGCCAGGGACCACGCCAACCACCACGTTCATCGTGGGTGTCCAGGGCATGCATGGTGAGTCGAGCGCCAAGCCCCCGGAACGGCTCCGGGGGAATCCAGCCGGGCATCGTGCGAGCAAAGGACAGCTCGAGCGCCGGGTCTGGCTCGTCGTCGAGCAGCGCCAGCGCCAGCCGCGCACCGAAGCGGCTGGCGGAGACCCCGAACCCGGAGTAGCCGCCGGCAAAGACCATGGCGCCGTCCAGGTAGCGCTGGAAGTGCACCGCCATGCGCGTCGTCATGGCGATCGGGCCGCTCCAGGCAAAATCGAAGGGCACATCGTCAAGTTGTGGAAAGGTGCGCGCGAAGGCCTGGGCGAGCCGCTCGTAGGGCGCCGCGGTGCGATCCGTCGCAGGCATGCCCGCGTCCCAGCCGTAACCCAGACGTCCCCCGAACACAATCCGGTTATCGCGAGTGAGCCGCATGTAGTTCAGCTGCGTGCGGGTGTCGTAGACCCCCTGGCGTTCGCGCCAGCCAATGCGCGCCAGCTGCGTATCGGTGAGCGGCGCGGTCGCCAGCACACGATCTCGCACCATGACCACCCGATGCCGGATGCGGCGCTCGCCGGCGGCAAAGGCATTGGTGGCGAGCAGCACGCGGTTGGCACTCACGACGCCCTCGGGCGTTGCGACCTCAATGCGCCCGCCCCGGCGCCGGACCCCGGTCAGCGGCGTGTTTTCGAAGAGCGTTGCACCCAGGGCCAGCACCGCATCGCGCAGACCGCTCGCCAGCTTGCCCGGATGCACCGTGCCGCACTGTGACGTCGCCCAAACTCCGCCACTGAAGAGCGGCGAGTCGAGCTGCGAGCGCACGCCCTGCCCGTCGAGCAACGTCACGTCGTGGCCATAGCGTCGCTGCAGGTCATATTCCTCCCGGATCGCCGGCAGTGCCTCCTCCCCAATCGCCACAGTCAACTCGCCCCCCCAGTGGGGATCGCAATCAATGCCGTAATCCACCAGCGCCTGCCGGAAGCCGCGCATGTTCTCCTGCCCGAGCGTTTCCAGGGCCCCGATATCCTCCGGATACAGACGCACGGCGTTGGCGAGACCGTGCATCACCGACGTTGAGACGATCGCGCCCGGCCGTCCGGACGCGCCGGCCGCAACATGCGAGGCTTCGATGATCGTCACGGCCCTGCTCGGATTCGCCTGCAGCGCACAGAGCGCCGCCCACAACCCAGTAAAGCCGGCGCCGACGATCAGCAGATCGGTGCTGCAGGCGCCCTGCAGCGATGCGGTCGTCGCATCCAGCTCAGGCTCACAGTGCCAGAGACTGGCAAAGCGGGTGCCCGCCAACCGCGTCGCCGGCTCAGCCATGGCGCACCTGACGTGGGATGACGAACTCCCCCAGCACAATCAGCACCGCAGCGCCGGTCAGCACCGGCCACTGCAGACCCTCTCCCGGGACATAGAGAAACAGGCCGATGCAGAACAGCAGGATCCCGGCACACAGCCAGGCGAGCACCGTGGTCACCGCAGGCGGCGCAAAGCGAAAGCGCGCCGGGTAATCAGGCCGCCGTTTCAGTCGCACATAGGCCAGCATCATCACCACGTAAGGCAGAAAGAAGATGACGCCACTGAAGGCGAAGAGAGACCAGAACAGGTCTTCATTGTTACTCGCGGTAAGCGCGTACAGGAGCAGAATCGCGCTGCTCGCAACGCCGAGCAGCACCGCCGCACCGACCGGTGTACCGCGCTGGCGATCCTCGCGGCCGAACACCGATGGCAGATGATCACTGCGAGCGGCCGCAGCCGCCGCGCGATTCGCACCGAGCGCCCAGGTCACGCCGTTGGAGAAGAAGGTGTAGAGCGCGCCGGCGATCAGCACATGGACCAGCCAGCTGGTGAGGTCGCCGGCGAACAGCAAACGTAGCGTATCGACCAACCCTTCAACGAGATTGACCTCCGCCACCGGGATCGCCACGAGCACGGCGACCGTTGAGAGCACGTAGAACAGCAGGATGATGGCGCCCGCCGCCAGCGTCGCGCCGGGGAGCACCGCCGCCGGATCATCGAGCGCATCGCTCGAGGCGCTGATCAGCTCAAAGCCCAGCATGCCGTAGACGATCACCGGCACATATTGAACGCCCTGCTCCCAGCGCGGCACGAGCGCCGCCAAAGAGAACGCGTTGGCAGTGCCCTGCTCCGCCGCCAGGGCAAAAGCGCCCAGAATGATCGCGCTGAAGATCACGATCTTAAAGAGCGCGCCAACGTTCGGCACCCACTTGCCAAGATCCAGCGTCAGCCAGTTCACCAGCACCGTGAGCCAGGCCAGGACCAGACCGATCCCTACCTGGGCCAGCAGGCTGATCTCGAGGGAGAGCCACTGCGACAGCACACCGACCAACAACACGTAGATTGATGGGCACCAGGCCGCCACATTGACCCAGTAGTACCAGGCAATCCGGCCCGCCCAGCGGCCACCAAAGGCGCGCCGGACCCAGCCATAGATACCGCCGGGATCCGGGTAACTGCAGCCGAGCTCGGTGCTGATCAGCGCGAAGGGCACGAAGAACAGTGCGCCCAGCACCAGCCACCAGCCAATGCTCGCCACGCCAATCGCTGCGCTCGACGCGACCGTGTCGAGCAGCAGAATCGCCGAGATGCTGTAGAGCAAGGCATCCCGGCGACCGAGGGTCACCTCCGACGCCGGTGTGACCGTGTCACTCACCCGCACCCCGCACAGCCAACGGATCCACATCAGTCTCGAACACCGGCTGACCGGCGATCCAGGTGCTTTGGACCTGCGCGTCGCGCAACGCCGGGGTGACCGGGTCCGCCAGGCTGCGATCCAGCACGATAAAGTCCGCCCACTTGCCCACGCTGAGCGAGCCCAGTTCTTCCCCCCAGCCGCTCGCGTTGGCCGGCGCCTGGGTGTATGCATGCAGGGCCTGAGCCAAGGTCAGTGCCTGCTCCTTGCGCCAGGCGCCGGGCACTTTGCCGAAGGCATCCTCACGAAACACCGCCGCCCACAGCTGCACGAACGGATTGAGGGGCGCGGTGTACCAGTCTGATCCAAGCACGAGGGGAATCTCCGCCGCGAGAAAGGTCTGCCAGGCATAGGCCCGGGGCTCGCGCGCGGCGCCTACCCGCGCGCGCAGATAGTTATAAAACGTCGTCGCGCCGTGATGAGGGTTCATGCTCGCGACCACGCCCAGGGACTTGAACCGAGGCACGTCGTCCGGGTGCACCAGCTCGATATGCTCGATGCGGTTCGGGAACGATGGGCGCCGCTCACTGGCGGCAAAGGCATCGAGCGCCAGGCGTACCGCGCCGTCTCCGATCGCGTGCACCGCCACGGGGAAATCCGCCGCGTTGGCAGCGGCGACCGCCGGAAACAACTCCGAGCGGGGAATGAGCGACAGTCCCCGCTGTGTCACGCGGTCGCTGTAAGGCTGCAACAGCACCGCCGTCCGCGTTGACAGCACCCCATCGACCACGAGCTTGAGATAGCCCATCTGCAGCCGCGGCCCATGCTCCCGATTGCCGCGGTGCGCCGCGATGCGGTCCGCACGCTGCCGCAGTTCGTGGGCGCTCTCCGCCGTAATCTGCTCTCCGGTCACGCCATACCACAGACGCAGGTTCAGACGTCCGGCAGCCAGCAGCGTTTCGTACTCGTCAAAGGCACCCCGGTCATTCATCTCGTGCGCGCCGGTCAGCCCCAGGCTGTTGGCGTAGGCGAAGATGTCCTCGATGAGCGCCAGTCGTTTGGCCGCAGTGAGTGCCATCCCGTCCCGGTACGCCTGGCTCTCCCGCACCAGGTTCATGGCCCCTTCCAGCAGAATACCCGTCGGCTCGCCCGCCGTATCGCGGACGATCGCACCGTCCGCCGGGTCTTCCGTATCCGCTGTGATGCCGGCGAGCTTGAGCGCAACGCTGTTGACCCAGACCGAGTGCCCGTCGACGTCCGTCAGCACCACCGGGCGATCGGGCAGCACCGCGTCGAGTTCCTGCCGGGTCGGCAGCGGATCATCGGCGATGGTGTGGTCCCACAACCCCCCGATCAGCCACAGACCCTTGGGCAGCTGCTTGTCGCGGGCGGCGATTCGTTTGAGCCAGGTGTTGCGCTCCGCAATGCCGTAAAGATCAACCCCGCGCAGCAGGGACGCGCCGGAGCGCAGGTGGACATGGCCGTCGATCAGGCCAGGGAGCACCGTTGCGCCGGCGACATCCAGCGCCCGGGTGGCTGGCCCCTGCAAGGGGCGCACCTGCACCTCATCGCCGAGCGCAACAATACGACCGGCACGGACCGCAAAGGCGCTGGCGCGCGGCTGGGCGGGATCGACGGTATAGATATCCGCATTGCGGACGATCAGATCTGCCGGAGGTTGCGATGCCGGGATGGCGGTACTGCACAACAGCAGCATTCCAACCGTCGCCCCGTTCATCCAGATTCGCCGATGCCGTCCCATCGCCCCTCCCTGCACTTTTTTGGTGCGCTGAGAAGGCTGAAACCCAGCAAATTCCCGCCTGAATCGCTCGCGCCGCCTCATGCTACGCGAGCGTGCACGGATCGCCCAGCAGCGCTAGCGGTTGCGCAGATCCTTGCGCAGGATCTTGCCCGAGGCGCTCTTGGGAATCGCATCGATCACTTCGAGCTCACGGATCTGCTTGTAGCTCACGAGGTGCTCGCTCACCAGTGCCTGGATCTCTTCCAGGCTCACCATTTCCCCGGGCGCTGCCGTCACGAACGCTTTCGGCAGCTCGCCGGCCTCATCGTCGGGAATCCCGATGACCGCGACATCGGCGACCTTGGGGTGCGTGATCAGCAGCGCTTCCAATTCCGCCGGCGCGACCTGGAAACCCTTGTACTTGATCAGCTCCTTCATGCGATCGACGATCGACATGTGGCCGTGCTCATCGATGATCGCGATGTCACCGGTATGCAGCCAGCCATCGGCATCGATGGTCTCGGCGGTTGCCGTGGGGTTGTTCAGATAGCCGGTCATCACCTGCGGCCCGCGCACCCAGAGCTCGCCGCTTCCGCAAAGACCCGGGTCTTCGCCGGTGTCGGTATCGACGATGCGACTCTCGGTATTGGAAATGGTGACGCCGCTGGTGCCCGGACGAAAGTCGCCTTCCGGCGTCGAGTGGCTGACCGGGCTCAGCTCTGTCATGCCATAGCCCTGCACCACCTCGCAGCTCAATCGCTCGGCCGCCTTGGCCGCAAGCTCTGCGCCCAGAGGGGCTGCCCCGGAAAACACCTGGCGCACGGACGACAGATCGTACTCGTCCACGATGGGCGCATTCGCGAGCCCGAGCACGATGGGCGGCACCGCAAAGAAGCGGGTGATCTTCTGTTCCTGAACCGCGGTCAGCGCCTCAACCATGTCGAACCGCGGCATGGTAATGGTGGTGACACCGTTAGCCAGCAGGCCATTCATCAGCACCTGCATCCCGTAGATGTGAAAGAACGGCAAGGCCGCCAGCGCCACTTCGTTGGATTGGTACTGGATCGCGTGCTGGACCTGCTCGATGTTGGCGACCAGATTGCGGTGCGTGAGCATGACCCCTTTGGGGAGTCCTGTGGTGCCAGAGGAATAGGGCAACACCACCGTGTGGCTGGCCAGATCAACGGGTACCTGCGCAAGGGGCTCGCCAAAGACGTCGCCCATGGCGGTGGTCCCCGGTACCGCATCGCCGATCATGACGATCTCGCTGACATCGGTCCCTTCCGCCGCGGCCTGCGCCGTTTCAGCGAACATCGGGATGGTGAAGAGCATCGTGGCCCCGGCATCGTTGAGCTGGTGCCGGACCTCTTCGGGGCCATAGGTCGGATTGATGGTCGTCACCGCAGCTCCGGCCACAGCGACGCCGTGAAACACCACCGCGTACTCGGGCAGGTTGGGCGCCATCAGGCCGATCACCGAGCCCGGTGCGATGCCCCGGGCGGCCAGGCCGCCGGCCAGGCGATGGATCTCATCGCGCAGGCGTGCATAGCTGTAAGCACTGTTGCCGGCCGTGTCCGAGATCGCGGTCCGGTCGGCGAGCGCGTCGGCCTGGCGCAGCACGTGCGCGGTGATTGTGACGTCCGGAATCTCAACTTCCGGTAGCGGGCTGGTATGAATGATCGTGGACATAACGATTCCTTAAAACGACTTGCGTGAGCTGTTGCGGGCGCCTTATTGACACACGTGCGGTAGCGACGCTGTTGGTACATTTTGACCGTAGCAATACCATTGCACGGTTCCATCTTCGGCGATGAACGGCTCGTTCACGAAGTAGATGCTCCCATCATCACTCTCACCCAGGCCCACCAGGACAATACCTTCACCATAAAGCTGGATCGGCATGCCGCCATGCTCCGAATAGAGCACATCCTGGTCCCAGCCGAGCTGGGAGATGGCGGTCGGCATTGATCCCTGCTGCGAGTGGTGTTCCGCGACCGCTTCGCGAACTGGCGCGAGCTCCGAAAGAACCAGCTGTAGCGTCGCCTGCTCCGGCATCGTTGTCGCATCACTGCCGACCGCGTTGGCTGAGGGCGCGCCGGCATCAGCGCCTTGCGCCGCCGCCAGTGCTTCAGCAGTCCGCTGCTGATACGCCTGGTATGCCGGCAAGGCAACGGCTGCCAGCACGCCGATCAGGATGACGGTAAACAGTAGCGCCGCAAAGCCACCGGGAACACTGGGCACGAAAGCGGAGAGGAAGGCGGCGAGGGGATGCCGCCGCGGAAACGAGGGTGTCTCAGACCGACGCATCGCCAGAACCCAGGCCATGCGCTTGCTCAGCCAAGGGTAGTCGCTGGTGAACTCATTCAGCGACATCCAGAAGCCGCCAGTGCCGTCGACCTGTTTGAGATACTCCGGCACGTTGATCGTCTTCCATCGGGTATCTCCGGCAACGATCGCCGCCAGGGCCGCCACAGCGTCCTCCTCCGTGGGACAGCAGGCATTGCCGTACCGGTCACAGGTGTATTCCTCTGCGCGACGGTAGGCGCTCCCGAGTATGGGTAACAGAAGCACCGGGCCCAGAATCCAACCCCAGCGAATGTGCTGCCGGTGAATGTGACCGAGTTCATGACCGATGTAAAAGTTGAGCGCTTCGGGTTGTGCTTCAAGGGCATCCACCACATCGGTAAAGAGCACGATGTAGTGCCTGCGCAGAAACCGCGTCGCCAGCGCATTGAAGAAATCCGTTCTCAGGAGATAGGTATCGGGTACATCCTGCACACCGACCTTCTCGCAAGAGGCGAGCAGGCGTGCATGAATATCCGGGTACTGCTCAGGCGTAATGAGCACGCCGCTGCCTTTGACGTAGGTAATGAAACCCGCCTGGACAAACAGGGCGAACAGGAAAAACAGCGCCAAGTAGATGAGCGCGATCCCGACAGTCCCCACAATGACCACCAGCCAGAACAAGACGGCCAGCACCAGAGCGATGCGAAACAGCTTGATTTCGTTCGGATATACCAGGTCCATGGTCTCCCCTCTGCCATCGAAGGGACCCTGTCTTCCGATCGCCCGCAGGCTAACAGCCGTCCCGTTCCCCGCCCCGCGGACGCGCCATCATAGCTAACCTGCCATCGGAAACCAGGTTGCCAGAAGCTCACTGGCTGCTCGCGCGGATACCTATCGCCCTCGGAACGTCGGCGGGCGCTTCTCCCGGAACGCGGCAATCGCTTCCCGCGAGTCCTCCGTCGCGAACGCTCGCAACATATGGTCCGCCTCCAGATCCATGGTCGTCGCCAGATCCCGAGTGGCCGCAGTATGGATGTTCTTCTTCATAAATCGCAGCGCCGTGGTGGGGCCCTGCGCGATGCGCAGCGCATAGGCGCGCGCCTGCTCACGGAAGTCCGAATCGGGAAACACGCGATTGATGATCCCCAGCGCCGCCGCCTCCGCA
>JBCDIK010000109.1:0-12836 GCA_038749065.1 Pseudomonadota bacterium
ATTCCGGCCTGCTGGGCCTGAATACTGCACGTACAGATAGGCATCGTCATGGGTGCGGATCTGCAGCCGCACATCCACCCGCACGAAGCCATCAGGGCCGAACAGCGCCCACTCGCCACCGCTGAGCAATTCACCGCGGACCCGATCGCCAATCACCTGGCCGCCGGTCACCCCCAGGTAGTTGCGAGTGCCAATGGGGCCGGGGCCAACGGGTAAGCCCTCAGCCAGGGTGGCGTTAAAAGTGAACTCGTGAACCAGTTGCATGGCGTCTTCCTTCACCGTTTCAGCTCGAGATGCTTTGGATCGTACACCGCTCGGGCGTGTGCCTGCGCGGCAATTCGCTCGCCGGCCACCTCGACATCGTAGGATCGCCCGCAGAGCGCTTTCAGCGTCGTGTGCTCGGTTGTTTCCACATAGCCGAAGCCCAATGGCTGCCCCAGGCTATGGCCGTAGGCGCCGGAGCGGATGTGGCCCACGCGCACGCCACCCGACCAGATGGGCTCATCGTGGTAGAGCAGCGCCTCACGATCGGACAGGGCAAACAGCAGCAGGCGCTTCGGCAGACCCTGCGCTCGCTGCTCGGCCAACGCCTCCCGGCCAATGAACCCCTCCGGCTTGTCCCAGGCCACGGTGAAACCCAGACCGGCTTCCAGCGGCGTGTCCTCGTCAGTCAGGTCGTGTCCCCAGTGGCGATAGGCTTTCTCGATCCGCAGGCTGTCCATCGCGTGATAGCCCGCCGGGGTCGCGCCGGCATCGAGCAGCGCGGGCAGTACGCTGGCCGCCTGCGCCCATGGCAGGTACAGCTCCCAGCCCAGCGCCCCGACGTAGGTCGTGCGCAACGCCAACGTGCGCACCCCGGCGATCGTGAGATCGCGGGCCGTCCCGAAGGGAAAGTCCGCGTTGTCGAGGGACTCAGGGCACAACGATGCCAGCAGCTCACGAGACTGCGGTCCCATGAGCCCAAGGACCGCATAGCGCTCCGTGACATCCGTGATGTCCAGCTCAAGCGGGCCCCGATGCTGATGCAGGTAGTCGCTGTCGCGCACCCCGCAGGGCGCGGCGGTCACGTACAGGAACTCGTCCCGCTGCAGGCGCGTCACGGTGACGTCCGCTTCGATCCCGCCGCGCTCATTCAGGCACTGGGTGTACACCACACGACCCGGAGGCACATCGAGCTGCGCGGTGCAGCAGTGATTGAGAAACGCAAGCGCGCCGGGCCCGCGCAACAGGAATTTGGCGAAGCTCGACGGATCGAACAACGCAACACCCTCGCGGGTCGCGTGGTGTTCCCTCGCGGCGTTCTCGAACCAATTCTGCCGCTGCCAGCTGTAGGCATAGGCCGCGTCCTGGCCCGGTTGCGCGTACCAGTTGGCTCGCTCCCATCCCGCCAGTTCACCGAAGACGGCACCGCGCTGCGCAAGCAGATCGTGGAACGGCGAGCGCCGCTCATTGCGGGCCGTTTCCATCTGCCGATAGGGCCAGTGCATGGCGTAGAGCTGGCCGAGGCTTTCGGCACAACGGGCTTCCAGATAGCCGGTGCGGTTCTGCAGCGGCTGAACGCGCCTCACGTCCACTTCCCACAGGTCCATCGGCGGCAGCGCATCGGTCACCCAGCGCGCCATCACCTGGCCAACGCCACCAGCAGACTGGATGCCGATCGAGTTAAACCCTGCGGCGACGTACAGGTTACTGTGCCGCGGCAGTCGTCCGAGCAGGTAACGCCCGTCCGGGGTGAAGCTCTCCGGCCCGTTGAACCAGGTGCGAATCCCGACCTCGGTCAGCGCTGGCACGCGTGCAAGTCCCGCTTCGAGGTAGGGCGCGAAGTGCTCAAGGTCAAAGGGCAGCTCGATATAGCCCGGCTGTGCCGGCAACCGCGCCGGCGGGACCGGTTTGCCCTCGCGCTCAAAGCAGCCGAGCAACACGGGCCCCGTCTCCGGCTTGAGGTACACGCCGTCGTCGGGCACGCGCACGATGGGCATTGGAAGCGACCTCGGGACCGGCTCGGTGACCGCGTAAAAGTGCTCGCAGGGGTAGACGGGCACATCGGCTCCGAGCTTCTGCGCCAGCGCGCGCGTCCAGAGCCCGGCAGCAAGCACCAGCGTTCGACAGCGCAGTGTGCTGGACGGGGTCTGCACCGCCACCACCGTCGTGCCCCGCTGCTCGAAGTCCAGCACCGCGGTGCTTTCGCGGACCTCGACGCCCGAGGCTCGAGCTCGTTGGATCAGTGCCCGAGTGGTATCCACCGGGCTGGTCTGTCCGTCTCGCGGCAGCCACAACCCACCGTCGAGATCATCGACCGCAAGCTCCGGCCAGCGCTCCGCCAGGGCCGCCGGTACCAGCCACTCACAGTCGATCCCGTTCGCGCGCGCCATAGACGCCTGCCGGGCCAGCTCGTGGGTGCGGGCCGCGTTCCGCGATAACGTCAAGGCACCCGGGCGACGAAAGCCGGTGGCATAGCCCTCGGCATCGAGCTGTTCGTAGAGCAGCGCCGAGTACCGCGCGAGTCGCGTCAGGTTGGCGGACGCGCGCAGCTCTGCAACGAGCCCAGCCGCATGCCAGGTGGTCCCGCTGGTGAGCTCATGCTGCTCCAGCAGGCATACCGAGTGCTGACCCAGCGCACCGAGGTGGTAGGCAATGCTGGCGCCGATAATGCCGCCGCCCACGATCACCACATCAAACTGCTCGCTCACGGCGCGTCATCCAGCTTTGCCCAGAGCGTGCTGAGCTCTTCGCGCCAGCGTGCCTGACGCTGCGGCTTCTGAAACTTGGGCTTGCGTGCCAGATCATCGCGCAGCAATGTCTCCAGCGTTTCGATACGCGCCAGGAGCGCTTCTTCGCCGTCAGCATCGTCAGCGCAGCCGGCGTCAGCCACCGTAGTCACCGAAGCGCTCACTCCGCGCGGCTTGCCACCCGTCGGAGTCGACCCCGGCACCAGCCCCGCGTAGTAGCGCTCAAGATCATGCAGCTCCACAAGGCGCTGATCGATGATCGCCAGGTAACGATTGCAGACCCGCGACAGGAATCTTCGATCGTGGCTGGTGATCACGAGCGTCGCACCGGAGTCGATGAGCTGCGTTTCCAACTGTTCGCGACTCTCCAGATCGATGTGGTTGGTTGGCTCATCGAGCACCATCAGGTTGGGTCGCACCAGCGCCAGCAGCATGAACACCATCCGCGCCCGCTCGCCGCCGCTGAGGCTGTTGACCGGTTGCTGCTGATCGGCATAGGCCACCCCGGCCCCTAGCAGCGTCTGCGTCACGTCCTGATCAGCGCCCTGGTACCGCGCCCGCAGCCAGGCATCACGGGCGGTGGGTTCTTCGAACCCGGCAAGCTCCTGATCGAAGTAGCCGAGGGTCACATTGGGATTAAATCGGACCGTCGCCTCGTCCGCGCCGTGCCCGGCGAGCAGGCGCGCGATGGTGGTGGACTTGCCGGTGCCGTTGGCCCCGAGCAGCGCGACGCGATCACCGGGCGCAATCACCAGATGCTCGCAGCGCAGCAGGACGCGGTTGTCATCGCGGGCGTGCACGGTCAGATCCTCAACGGTGACGACCGTGCGGCTGCGCAACCCCTGGGCATCGAGGGACAGTGTGAGCGGGTTCCCTTCGGTGACCTCGGTCTTGCTGGCATCGAGCTTGTCCGCGCGACGGTCCATGGTCTTGGCCTTGCGCGCCAGATCCTCGTTGTCGAAGGTGCGCCCCCACTGGGCCAGGCGGCGGGCACTGGCGCGGATGCGGCGGATCTCCTTCTCCTGAGCACCGCGGAGCGCCGCCGCCTGTTCATCCTGCGTCTCAAGCGCCGCCCTCGCCGGGGTATAGGGCAGATCAAAGCTGTAGCTGCGCTGGTCTCGTAGAAACACCGTGCGACTGCAGCAGGCATCGAGCAGGTCACGGTCGTGCGACACCATGAGGAAGGTCAGGTCGCGGGTCTGCTGCAGGTAGCCGCGCAGCGCCGCCAATGCCGACTCATCCATATGGTTGCCGGGCTCATCCATGAGCAACAGTTCGGGCTCGAGCACCCGGGCACGTGCGAACAGCACCAGGTTCTGCTGCCCGCCGCTGAGTGCATCGACAGTTGCGACGAACTGCCGCTCCGGAATCCCAAGCTGCCCGAGCAGCGCATCCGCACGATAGGCAGAGCCGGCGCGCTCTTCCGCGGGTAGCTGCTGAAGCACCGCATCGCGCGCGGTACAGCCGCGCAGCGCTTCCGGCAGGAATTGCTCCATGGTGCCGATGCGCAACCCGCGCTGCCAGGTCAGCTCCCCATCATCGGGAGATTGCTCGCCGGCGAGCAGGCGCAACAGGCTGCTCTTGCCACAACCGTTGTGGCCGACCAGGGCGATCCGATCCTGCGGGTTAATGGTGAGGCTGAGATCGCGGAACAGCGGCTTGCTGCCGCGCGACAGGGTGATCTGATGAGCATTGATGAGAGTCATATCGGTCTTCCAGCACAGAACAGGCGAACGTGCGCAGCCGACAGAACGAGGGGCCCGACCTTAGGTCGCGGCCAGATGAGGATCGGTCAGGGCTGCAGCGACAGGCAGAAATGACCGTGGACAGACCCCGAGGGGCATGGTGCATAGCCCAGGACTAGCCTGGGGGCCGGGCACGAGCGCATAGGGGCCTCCTGTTGTAGGTGAATGGAGGCCAACAAGCTACCCCGAGCGGTGCGCCAAGGCAATGCGATCTTCCAGGCGCGTGACCGCCGCCAGCGCACTGGTCGCGCAGGCATCCACATCGACCACATCCAGAAACGCAGGCTCCCCCTGGGCAATCGGGCCCCCCAGCAGGATGAAGGTCTCCGGGCGAGCGATCCGCAGAGCCACCACCAGGCGCGCGAGTTCGGCGACCTGCTCTCGCCGACTCGCGGAGATCCCGATCACCGGAAAGTCTCCCCGGACCAGGGCGGTAACCGCCGCGGCCTGGTCCACCGGAACGACCTGCTCAACCTGCCAGTCCCGCGTTCGGAAGAGGTCCGCCGCGATCGCTGCGCCCAGGATATGGTCGTCCCCGGGCATGGTCAGAAACAGCGCCCGACGCTCGGCATCACCGCAGTACGCAGGGACCGGGCGCAGTCCCCGCAGCATGGCGTACAGGTGTCCGACGCCAACGGTCACCTGCACAAAATCGAGCTCATCGCGCTCCCAGCGCTCACCGAGTTCACGAGCTGCGGGCCCAAGGTACGCCAGATAGATGGTGTCGACCGGGGTACCACCGCGTCGCGCCACATCGATCAGCTCTGCGGCTTGCGCCGGGGAGTCCGAGATCAGCGCCTCAACAAAGGTATCGAACGCCGCCTGGGTCGGGCCCTGCTCCATGGCCAGCTGACTGCGCAGATGGGTGGGCAGCTGGCTCACCACCTCCCGGGCGAGCCCCGCGAGGGTGTCGACCGACAGTCGCTCCCACTGCGCGCCTGTGGCCCGCAGCGCGCGCTGATAGGCGCTGCACGCCTGCAAATCGCCGTGGTCTCCCGAGCCCAAAAAACAATCCCCCGATTGATGAGAGAGGGCAGCGGGCACCCTAGCCCAGGGATCGCCAGGCGAACATCAGGACTTTTCGCAGAGTGGCTTCGAATCCTTCGAGGTCAGAAAGTTTCTCCCATCGCCTGACGATGAATCCGGCTCGGCAATTCGATAGGCTCGACCGGTCCCACTCAAACCGCACTGCCCATGAACCCTCCGGAAATCCGCACCGCTGGCACCCAGCACCACCCCGATGAACCGGTGTGGTATCTGCCACTCATTGCGGTGGATCCCACGCACCAGGGCAAGGGCATCGGATCAGCCCTGGTGAAGGCAGCGCTGAAGCGAATCGATGAGGAAGGTCTCCCCGCGTACCTGGAGTCCTCCAATCCCAGGAACATTTCACTCTACGAGAGACATGGTTTTGAGGTCACCGGCGAGATTCAGGTGGGCAGCTCCCCGGTTGTCACGCCGATGTACCGTGCGGCAAGGACTTAGCAAGCGTCCGTAGACCGACTCGCAGCCTCCCTCATGACCATCAGAGCCATCAGCAGATCCGACGGCTCGTTGCGCTAGTGCATGCTCGCCACCAGGTCCTGCTGTAGCCGTCGGCAGGTGATCAGATAGATCACCCCGGCCACCGCGAACACCGTGACGGTCACCAGGATCGCGCTGCGCAGTCCGCGCGCACTGGCCTCGGCGCAGACCAGCGCCTGCTCTGCGCCCAGCGTCGCCGCCAGCTCCGCCGCGGTGCCCTTGCACAGCGCTGTCGTCAGCTCGCCGGAAAAGGCAGATGCCTGCAGCACGTGCCCCATGAATACATCACTGGCAAAGCCGACGAACAGCGGCCCAAGGCCATAGCCGATCATGTTGACCACGAACAGGAACAGCGCCACGGCGGTCGCCCGGGAACGCACGCTCGCGACCCCCTGAGCGATGGTGTACTGCGCGCCCAGGTAGCCGTAGTGCACATAGGCGCCGATCACGAGGCCGATGACTGCGAACAGCACACTCGAGGTCGTAAACGCCCACCAGTAGAAGGGGACGCACAGAATCAGGCCCCAGCCTGGCAACCAGGCCACAGCGTTCGGATAACGGCCGCTCAGCTTCTCCGTCAGCACACCGGAGCTGTAGGCGCCGGCCGCGGCGACCAGCCCCACGGGCACGAGGACCTGCAGGGCGATGTCCGTCAGCGGCATGTTGAAGGCGCGCTGAAAATAGGCGGCCTGGAAGCTGGTATAGCCATAGCCGACGAACGCGACGGTGGCTGCCGCGGCCATGTTGAGCCAGAAGCTGACCTTGGGAAACAGCTCCGCCAGTGTATCCCGCAGGCCGGTTTTCTCCGGCACCTTGGTGCCCGGCGGATCCGAGTAACCCCGCGGCGGTTCCTGCACCGTGAACAGGAAGATCAGTCCGATCACGATGCCGGGCACCCCGAGCGCGATGAACGCGGTGCGCCAGGAGAACAGCTCCGCCAGGGGCCCGCCGAAGGCCGCGGCGAACACGCCACCGAGCGTAACGCCCATGGCGTAGGTGCCCATGGCCCGCGCCCGGCTCTTGGGAATGAAATAGTCCGCAATCAGCGAGTTGGCCGGCGGGGTCAGCGCGGCCTCCCCAACCCCGACCCCGACACGGAACAGCAGCAGCGCCAGAAAGCTGCCGGCGAGTCCGCACAGGGCGGTCATCACCGACCACAACACCACCCCCGCGGCAATGATCCGCACCCGGTTGACGCGCTCGGAGAGCCGCGCGATGGGAATGCCGAGCAGCGTGTACATGAAGGCGAACCCGAAGCCGGACAGCAGTCCGAACTGCCAGTCCTGCAGCTTGAACTCCTCGATGATCGGCTGCGCCAGGATCTGTACGAGCACCCGATCGACGAAGTTGAGCGTGTACAGCACCGTCAGGGAGATGATGACGTAGTTGCGATAACCCGGCGTCCCGAAAGAGGTGCCCGTATTCGTGGCGGGCGTCTTCGTAGCGGGCATCGGGGCGGTGGTGGCTTCGCTCATGCGGCGTCCGACATCAAGGATGCACCCTTATACAGGCTCGCAGGTCCCGACCGCCAGCGTTGCCGACAGCACCTGCGCTTTCGGTACACTGCGCCTGCGCGTTGGGGAACCGCGGGGAGCGATATGATTGAGGTTTACACCGCCCGGCGGGTCATCACCATGAACCCGTCCTGGCCGGAGGGCGAGGCGATCGCCGTGCGCGACGGCCGCATCCTGGAGGTGGGGAGCCTTGCGTCCATGCGCCCCTGGCTCGAGCAGGACGACAGCACGATCATCGACCGCTTCGCCGAGCAAGTGATCATGCCGGGGCTCATCGATCCGCACCTGCACCCGCTGATGGCCGCCGTGCTGTTACCCATGCAGTTCATCACAGCGCTTGAATGGCGCTTTCCCTGGGAAACAGTCCCCGCGACCGAAACCCCGGCGGCCTATCGAAAGGCGCTGACGCGCCACGCCGCCGCCGGTGGCGATGCGCCGTTCTTTACCTGGGGCTATCACCGGCATTGGCACGATGAGATGAGCCGCGCCCTGCTCGATGAGATTTTCGGTGCACGCCCGGCGGTGGCATGGCAGCGGTCGTTCCATGAGCTGTACATGAACAGCGCCATGATGGCGGAACTGGGCATGGACGAGCGCAAGCTCGAAGGGCGCCACCAGATCGACGTGGCGCGAGGGCACTTCTACGAGAACGGGTTGGGCTACGCCATCAACAAGCTCAATCCGATCATCATGTCGCAGGAGTGGATCGATCGGGGCCTGACACGGCTGCGACAGCTCGTGCACTTTGGTGGGCACACCACCGTGGGCGATATGGCCGTCGGCATCTTCAATGCCGATCTCGAGCACGACGCTGCGGAGCGCATGCTCGACCTGCCGGATACGCCCTTTCGCGTGCTCCGGGTCCCCCATGCGGTGCGCCTGGCCGGCGCTCAGCGCAGTCACGAGGAGACCCTGTCGCTGATCGAGGCGCTGCCGGAGCGCAACACTCATCGGTTTCGCTACAGCCGCAAGGTCAAACTGTTTACGGATGGCGCCTTCTTCAGCCAGCTCGCCGTGCTGCAGGCGCCGGGCTACATCGACGGACATCTCGGCGAGTGGCTCATGACGCCGCCGGACTACGAGGCGGCCGCGCGCGTCTACTGGAACGCCGGCTACGAAATCCACGTGCACTGCACGGGCGATTTAGGCCTGCAGCTCGCCATCGACACCCTGGAAACGCTGCAATGGGAACGGCCGCGGTTCAATCATGGCTACACCATTGAGCACTTCGGTTTCTCGACGCCGGAGCAGGTCCGTCGCATCAAGGCGCTGGGCGCGAACGTATCCGCCAACGTGTACTACCTGCACGAGCTGAGCGCCGCCTACGGCGACCAGGGCGTGGGCGTCGAGCGGTCGCAGCAGATGGCGCGCCTGGGCACCTGCGAGCGCGACGGCGTGCTGTGGACACTGCACTCGGACTTTCCGATGGCACCGGCCATGCCGCTGTACAGCGCCTGGGTCGCCTGTACGCGTCAGAATTGCGAGGGCGACGTGGTGGGACCCGCGGAGTGCGTAACCCTGGATGCCGCGCTGCGCGCCATCACCATCGACGCCGCCACGGTGCTCGGCCTGCAGGAAGAAACCGGTAGCCTGCGCGCCGGCAAGTGCGCCGATTTCGTCGTGCTCGATCAGGATCCCTATGCGGTCGGCGCCGCGGGGCTCAAGGACCTGAATATTCTGGCGACCTGTTTCGAAGGGCAGATCACAGAGGTATCGCAACCGTGATCGAAGCGCAGCGCCCGGCCCTGCCTCTGACGGTGATCGGCGGCTACCTCGGCGTCGGCAAGACCACCCTGATCAATCGCGTGCTGGCACGCAGTACCGGGCAACGCCTGGCGGTACTCGTGAACGACTTCGGCGAGCTCAATATCGACGCAACGCTCATCGCAGGCGCCGAGGGCGACACGATCGCCCTGACCAACGGCTGCGTGTGCTGCGCGATTGGCGATGACCTCGGCGCTGCGCTGGCGCAGCTGCAGGCGCGACGTGACCGCCTCGATGCGGTGCTGCTCGAGGCCAGCGGGGTGGCCGATCCGCTGCGCCTCGGGCGTATGGCGGATACCTGGCCTGGCTTTAGGCTGGCGAGCGTGACGGTCGTTGCAGACGCACTGCGCATCCGAGACCTGTGTCGGGACCAGTACATCGGCGCTCACGTCCGCGCTCAAATCGTGACCGCCGACCAGATCCTTGTTTCCAAGCTGGACCGCAGCAGCCCCATTGAGCAGCGTGATGTACTCGAGTGGTTGCACGCGCAGACATCTGCATCCATCGTCACCGACGACCGCAAGGTGCTGGCAGTGGATGCACATCGCCGCCCGCCGCTACCTGGATTGCGTGCGACACACCCGACCTTTCAGACTCGTACGTTTCGCGCCAACGGCCCGGTAGATCGCGAGCGTTTGGAGCACTGGGCTGAAAACCTGGATCGTAGTATCCGCGCAAAAGGATTCGTGCAACTCACAGCAACGATGGAATGGTACACAGTGCAGCTGGTCGCCGGTTCGCTGCAGTTCGATCGACTGAGCGCTACACAACAGAAGCCCGAAGTCACTCAACTCGTGCTGATCGGACCTGACGCGGCCTTCCTCGAACCGCCACTCTAGGAAGCGATGAGCGGCCCCGAAGTGGAGTATTGCTCGGAAAAGCGCTACCGTTGGCGGGATCACGGGAAGAACGATTGGATCATGGGAGGACGGTGCCGATCGCAATACTCCTGAGCCAACGGCTGCGATGGCTCCTGACGGGTATCACCCTACTGATTCCACTGTTTGCCTCCGCTCAGGCTCAGCCCACCTGCGGCGCCCCGGCGTTCACGGTGCCTGGGCACTACCTCAGCCAGGATTGCAGCAGCGGCCGCTGGTCCGTGCACGCCTGGTCTGGCAGCAACTTCAGAGCGCTCAGTGGCAGTGTCGAAAGCGAAGAGCCACTGCAGCATATCCTGCGCCGCAGTATCGAAAACTCCGATCAGATCGCCATCACGCAGGGCAATCGGCGCATCGCATGGACCATGAAGGTCGTCGGGCGAGGCCGCGATGAGCTGCAGTTTGCCCCTGCGCCAGGCACTGAGGCATGCCTCAAGGTGACGGGGCCGGTGTTTCACCGTAGTGCGGCGCAATCACTTGCGGCGGAGGTGGCGATCCCAGGGCTCGGAGCCTGCGGTGGGGTACCAGCGACGCCAACCCTATCCATTGACGACGCAACCGCAACTGAATCAGCGGGCAGTGTGACTCTATCCGTCTCGTTGAGCCTACCCACCACCAGTGCCGTGCAGGTCCGGATCGCAACCGAAGACGATACCGCGGAGGCGAATACAGACTACCAACCGCTGATGCAGCAGCAGGTGATCGACTTCGCGCCGGGCGAAACCGAGAAGCCGATAACCGTAACCCTGATCGACGATGACCTGCAGGAGGACCCGGAACGATTTCGGCTGCAGCTGTCCGATGCCATCGGGGCGGACATCGAGGCAGACGGCGGAGCGGTGGTGACCATTGTCGATGGCAACGGACCAGGCTGCGGCAGGCCGACCTACAGCAGCGGCACCGAGGCGGCGCTGTATGTGTACACGGACTGCGCGAGTTCGCAGTTACTGATCGAAGCGGCTTCTGGTGGGCCCTTCATCCAATACAACGCAGAGCTGACGTCCGAGGCACCAATCGAAGTCGCGCGTCGAATCGGGATCGAGACCAGCGACCGCATCGAACTGAGAGACGGCAACCAGACGCTGTCGCTAACGCTGAAAACGACCGGGGTGGGCACCGATGCCGTCGCACTCGAGCTGGATCCTGGCGTACGCAGCTGTCTGCGGCTGCAACAGCCCCTGAATCTGATCCGTTATGGATCGGAGGCCATACCAGCCAACAACGAACTGGATCCCGCCACAGGAGGCCCCTGTGACAGCACCCCTCTCCCGGCAACTCTGCATGTCAGTGATCAAACCGTACGCGAAGAACAGGGACAGATGCAGTTCACAGTGGAGCTACGCAATGCCACCGACAGCACCACGACAGTCGGCGTCATGGTGGAAGATCTGGATGCAACCGTGGGCACGGACTACGTCGCCGAGACGCTGCCCACGATCCTGAGCTTCGCCCCTTCCGAGGAGACGAAACAAATCCCGATCCAGCTGTTGAACGACTCACTGGAAGAGGGTCCGGAGCAGTTCGCGGTGCAGTTGGATATGCCCCAGAACGCCCTACTGGCAGGTAGCGGTCGCGCGGTCGTGACGATCGAGGACGATGACGTGCGTTGCGGCGCGCCGGCAGCCGCGAACCGTCAGCAAGCCGGGTTGTATCTGTTTCGTGATTGCGCATCGCAGCGCTATCGAGTCGAAGCACAAGCCGCTGGCCGCTTCGTCGCCCTGATGGGCACCCTTCAGTCTTCAAGCGAGCTTCTCAATCCCCAGGGCATTGGACTGGAAGCCTCCGACAGCCTCGATACCCGCAGCGACCCCAGCGCACTGAGCTTCACCTTCAAAGTGACCGGGCGCGGTGTGGACGCCGCAGAGTTCGGGCTCGAACCACTTGCGAGCGGTTGCTTTGAACGGACCGCACCGAACGACGCACCAGTGTTCTATGGGCCCGCTGCGCAAGCGATGCCGGCAAGCTTTGACATCACCACAGGAACCGAGTGCGCCGCCGGCATACCCCAGGTCTCCGTGCTCGATCAGACTCTCGCGGAGTCCGACCCGAGCGGCGCCATGCGCTTCATCGTGACCCTCAGCCAGCCAGCCGCCACGACTGTGCTCATCAGCTATGAAACGCGAGACGGCGATGCGACCGGTGATGTGGACTACGTTCCGCAGGCTGGACAGATCGCGATCCCCGCCGGAGCGCTGACCGCCACTGTCGACATCCCGCTGCTCGATGACGTTCTCAGCGAAGACGACGAACGTTTCTCCCTGCACTTGCTCAACACCAGCGTCAACGCGCGACTGCAACACCCCACAGCCACCGGCGTCATCATCGACGACGAGACCCAGGAGCTGACGCTGAGCAGCACGAGCGCGACAGAAGCGGAAGGCGTTGCCCGGGTTGAGCTCGCTATCGCAGCGCCGGCAACCCAGACGATCACCGCAGCCTATCGCACGCGCGAAGGCAGCGCGCTCCAGAACGAGGACTACCCCCACACAGAAGGTTCAATCGAGTTTCCCCCTGGCACCACCCGCGTCGTCATCGAGATTCCGCTGATTGCCGACAGCGAAGACGAACGAGCTGAGAACTTCTTCTTGGATGTGTTTGATGCGAATGGCGTCAACATCGGAGAATCATCAGCGATGATCACGATTCTCCCTGCACGCTATAACGTGGTCGTCATTCTGACCG
>JBCDIK010000110.1:0-12790 GCA_038749065.1 Pseudomonadota bacterium
CCGCGCGCGTCTTCTCACAGCCTTCGCCATCGCCGGCGTGCTCATCGCGTCGCTCCTCGCCCTGGTCAGCCGCAGCAGCCGCAGGACCCTGTGGCTACTCGGAACGGTGACCGCAGCGATGGCCCTCAGCACGGCAGCGGCGCAGCTGCTCGGGCGCGGCCTGTCGCTGTTCGATCTGGTGTCACTGGCGCTGGTCGCTGGCCTGGGATTGGACTACGCGCTGTTTTACAGCGCTGCAGCCCGCGGCGCGCGCGAAGCCCGGGCCTTTGCCCAAGCGGTGACGCTGTGCGCCGCATCCAGCCTGCTGGTGTTCGGGATCCTGTCGCTATCCAGCGTGCCCCTGCTCCGCGGGATCGGTCTGACCGTGGCCACGGGGGTGCTGGGGGCTTACCTGCTGGCCCGCCTGGGACGCTACCCGGCCGCCGCGACCGAAGGCACGAGCGACGCAAACCCATCGACCTGATCCAGCGCCGGGGCTCGAAGGCCCCGGCCATGGCCGTCAAGCACCGCGCGCACGCCAACGGCCGCAGCTTCCAGAGTCGCGACGTTGCGGGCCAGCTGGGCACCGGACTCGGTCGGAGCACCGGCCAGCAGGTCTTCCTTCAGCTCGTGGAAGATCGGGACCGCATGATGGTCGTAGAAGCGCCCTTCGCCGCCGATTCGGGCGCCGGCACGGGCGACCTCCCGAAACCGCTTCTGCATTCCGGAATTCAGCGCCGCCACCCGCAGCAGCGTCGGCTGCTGGGCGCGCATGAATTCGAGATCCTTGTAGGCGCCGGAGAAATAGAGCTTGGATAGCACCGCCCAGTAGTACGCGTAGTCCCACAAAGTCTTGGCGACCATGAAATCACGGTTACCGAAGCCGCCGTACTGGCCGCGATAGAGCGACAGGGTGCTGGTGAAGAAAGAGAAGAAGTATCCCTGATAGTCGGCCACCCGCTGCGGATCTCGGGTACCGCTGGTGATCAACTCGGTGATGTAGCCGTTCGCAAGGGCAATGAAATCGCTGCCCGGAGAGTACAGCGGGTCAGAAAAAATGCCCGCATCGCCCGTGGTCATCCAGCCCTGCTCGGAGAAAACCTGAGCACTGGTGACCGCATAGTTCTCGAGCACGTGATAATCCAGGGGCTCGCGCTGCGCCAGGACCTCGGCAATGATCGGGTGTTCCTGCGCGAGCCATTGCAGCAGATCCGCATGCTGGCGCACGGCCTTGAGCGGCAGGCGCTTCGGATCAAACACCAGACCAACGCTGGTCGCGTTGGATGACAGGGGAATCAGCCACAGCCAGTAACCGGGGCCTGTGAAGTGGTTGGTGCTGAGACGCCGCGACTGCCCATGACATCGGGCCAGCCACTGCGGGTCCGAGCTGAATGAATCGAGCTCGATATCCCCTTCGACCCGGAACCAGATGGCGCAGTTATCGTGCCGCGCCGGCCGGGACAGGTCCTCGCCTTTGCGCACCCAGGCCCGGCGACCGCTGGCGTCGATCAGATAGCGCGACTGAAGACATCGCTCGCTGCCATCGTCGCGGAGGGTGACCCGGTGGCGCCGGTCGCCAAGCTCCACCTGGCGGACGGTCGTGCCGTCGAGCAGCTGCACCCCGTCGTTCGAGCAGGCCTGCGCCAGGTGATTCTCAAAACGCCCGCGATCGAGCTGATAGGTCGGAATGGGCAAGGTCCGGCTGGCCCCGATCTCGTCGTAGCGCGCAAGATCATCGCGAATCGGATCCGCGCCGCGCAGGAACAGCCGCAACCCGAACTTCGGCAGCTGCATGGTTTCCAGGTGATCGGCCAGGCCGAGCTCATTGGCGAGGTAGTGAGACGCCACTTCCACGGTCGACTCGCCCACCTTGTGGGTCGCGTCGGCCACGGGAAAACGCCGGTGCTCGGCCACGGTAATGGACAGGTCCGGCTGCGCTCGGCGCAGTTGCCGTGCCAGCGTCAGGCCGGCAAAGCCGCCACCGAGAATGCACACATCAATCTGTTCGCTGCTCATGGCACTGCCTCAAATTCAACAGTCAGCTGCGCTTCCGGCGCCGCTTTGATCTTCAACGGCGCACGCTGTGGCGTGCGTACGGATTCCGTAGAATCCGCCGGCGCTTGCTCCTGCGTGTACAGCCGTTCCAGCAGCGCAAGTCCGGCGCCACTGGGATTCGCCTCGGCCAAAGCCGCAAGCCACGGGTGCTGAGGTGCCTGCGCGTCGGGCCGTTCCGTCGCTGCAAAGGTCAACGTGGCGCGCGTGAGCACCGGGCCCTGCGCACGCCAGCCCGCCGGGGCCAGCACAATGGCGAGTCCCAGAGACTCGCGCACCGGCTCAATACTGTCGAACGGGGTCTCGCAGGCGATATCGCTGGCGACGAGCAGAATCGGTTCCTGCGCCGCCAGCGCCTGGCTGGCTGCCTCGAGCAGACCGGCGCCGAAGCTCTCCCGGAACCCGCCAACGAAACTGCTCGGCGCCCGGTTCCCGGCGCTGATGGTCCAGTAGCCGGAAGGTGCGTTGTGTACCGAGTTATGAAATTTGGTGGGAGACAGCAACTTTTCGGGCGCGGCCAGTTTGCGGCACATGTAGTCCGTGATCGCTGTGTCGCCCATGGCGGAGGTGAAGACCGAACCGGGCTGCGCGACCGGGAGCTCACTGCGCTCGCAGGCCTCGTGAGCCACCGTGACGGCCAGATTGATCATCAGGCCCGCCCGCCGCCGTTCCCGCGCCGCGATGGCTTCCGGACGCGGCGCTTCGAAGGCGATCTGCGGATTCGCTGGCGTGCCGGTAAGCAGCGCCTGCAGCGCACTCACACCGGTCAGATTCCGCGCCCAGACCCCGGCGCCAAGCACGTCGATCTTCATTGGGCGGCAAAGACCACGCTGCAGTTGTTGCCACCGAAACCAAAGCTGTTGCTGAGCGCGGTGGTGATTTCGCGCTGCGTGTTTTCAAGCAGCAGCTCGAAGGGCGCTTCCGCAGCCACGGTGTTGCGTGTCCCCGGCAGCACGCCGGAACGTAGCGCTTCGAGACACAAAACGCACTCGACGATACCGGCCGCACCCAGCGTGTGGCCCGTCCAGCCCTTCGTGGCACTGGCCACCGTGGAGGGCCCGAACAGCTCGCCGCACACCTTGCCTTCGGTCTCGTCGTTGGCGCGCGTGCCCGTGCCGTGCAGATTGACGTAGTCGATCTGAGCCATGGTCAGCCCAGCACTCGCCAGGGCTCGTTCCATGGACAGGCGGGCGCCGAGTCCTTCCGGATGTGCACTCGACATATGGTGAGCATCGCAGCTTTCGCCCGCCCCTAGCAGTGCCAGGGAGCTGTGACCGCGATCCCGAGTCAGCAGCGCAAAGCCGGCGGCCTCGCCCAGGCTGATGCCGTTGCGATCCGGCGCGAAGGGTCGGCAGGGCTCGGGTGACACGAGCTGCAGCGAATGAAACCCGTAGATTACGCTGAGACACAGCGTATCGGCGCCGCCCACGACCACGGCATCCACGAGCCCCTGCGAGAGCCAGCGCTGCGCCGTCGCGAAGACCTTCGCACTTGAGGCACAGGCGGCGCTGACGGTCAGTCGCGGCCCCCGAAGCTGTAGCTCCGCGGCGGCAAAATCGCCCGGCGCATGTGGGTTGTGTGTGTGCGGCTGCCGGAACCTGGGCTCGAACGCGCCATCCGCGTCGAGCTCACGGTACGCCGCTTCCGTCCGATCGATACTCGAGGTGCTGGTGCCCATCACCAACCCGACCCGGTCGCTGCCATAGCGCGCCACCGCCTCAGCGACCGCAGGCCGCAGATCGTCCTGATCGAGCTCCAGCCGCACCAGCGCGTTGTTGCGGCTCCGACGCTCCGCCGGGAGCGCCTCGACGAGCTGGTCGAGCGCATCGATCCGGCCCAGGTAACAGGGCACGTCGCAGTCGGGCCAGGGCTCGGCCCGCAAGCCGCTGGATCCGCTATGCAGTGCGGCGCGCATGGCATCAAGGCCGATCCCGAGGGCCGAGGTTAGGGTGTAATGCTGAATGTAAATCGACAACTCTCTACTCGTTCCTGCCCGTTTCTTCCGACTCAATCTGTGGCGCAATGCCATCGGTATCGGCGTTCGCAGGCGTCCATAGATCCACGGCGCACACAACCAACCCGGGTTCCGGGGCAAACCATCCGGCGCTGGCGACCGCTCCGTCGGGGAGCGTGGCCCGATACGCCTGCCCCCAGCTCGGCGCGTTGCTCGCGCAATCCAAAGCGGCGAAGAGCGCCGATCGCAGGTCGCTCACCTGCGGGCTACCGGTGCCGCACTTGAAGCATGCCTCCGCCAGCGTCCAGCGGCGGTAAAAGTGCTCCGCCCCGACACTGGCCCGGGACCACCCCAGGTGCCGCTCGAGGGCCGCGAAATTACGCGGGCGCAGCCGCTCAA
Source organism: Pseudomonadota bacterium (assembly GCA_038749065.1). Classification (GTDB taxonomy): domain Bacteria; phylum Pseudomonadota; class Gammaproteobacteria; order Pseudomonadales; family Azotimanducaceae; genus CALHVX01. The sequence goes on from JBCDIK010000110.1 coordinate 4,385, forward strand.
CGTCAACCCCGATGGCGCAGGAACCGGCCCTCGCGGGGCTGCCGCCGGTTGCCGCCAGCACCATCCAGGGCCCGCTGCGGGACGCGGACAAGCGCCAGGGCCGTGGCGCCTGCGGCGCGCGCCGAGCGGGCCAGCGAACATCGCTCGCCCGCACGCTCGCGGGCAGCAGCACAGCGCTCAGGCGCGCGCGCAAGGCCGCGCGGTTTGCTGCATTCGCGCCTGCGTTCCCGGCGTGGACGCCCGCCAGCGCGATCTGGCCGCCCGCACCCGTACCCGCGTCAATCCGGCCGCGCCACAGGGTCGCGCTGACCGGAGCTGCCATGGCTTTCTCCACTGCCTGATCCCCTGGCTGCGCCGGTTCCCCGCCGACGCGCTCCTACGTTCTAAGGCTAGGTTAAACTAGCGCTTTGCCAGGTACATCCCGCGCTGTTCCGGTCCGATGTCTGAGTCCTCCACAAGTCGTCTGTTCTTCACCCCGAGCCCGTCGAGCAATCGTCTCTGGCGGATCTGGCAGGCGTTGACCATGCCCGTGTTCTATCCGCTGTTCGGCATCGGCTGTCTGTGGCTGCTGCTGTTGCTCGCCCTCAGCGCCGCGCGCCGCGAAGCCCGAGGGCAGCAGATCCGGCGCCTGCGCGCCGAAGCAAGCAGGATCTCCGCGGCCTGGCTGCGCCTGGGCGCGCGCCTGGGGCTGCTGCAGCATGACGTGCGGTCGTCCGCAGAACCCCTCGCGCCCGGGACGATCGTGATCGCCAATCACCCATCGTTGGTGGACGTTGTCTTTGTGCTGGCAGAGCTCCCGCAGCTCTGCTGCGTCCTGAAGTCAGACCTGCGCCGCGTGCCCGTGCTCGGTCGCCTGGTCCGCGCCCTCAACTATCTCAGTAACGAAGACCCGGAGCGCCTGCTAGCAGAAGGAGAGGCGCGCCTGCGCGCCGGCGAGTCGCTGCTGATTTTCCCCGAGGGCACCCGCACCAAAGGCGCGCCCGCGCTGAGTTTCAAGCTCGCCGCGATCGAGCTGGCGCTGCGGACCGGTGCGACGGTTCAGCCCGTGGTCATTCACTACCACGGCCGCTACTTGAGCGGCCTGGGCCGCTGGTACGAAATGCCGGTGAAGCGTCTGCACTATCGGGTTGAGGTCATCACGCCGGTGAGCCCGCCGCTCGCGCCGACGGCGGCGGATCGGCGGCGCCTCCGCCCTCGCTTCAAAGCGGCGCTGGAGCGGGGCTTCGAGCAACGCCTGAACCGCTTCTATCCCGACCAGGCGCGGTTTACGCGCCGTGAGCCGAGCTCGCAACCGCTATGAATATCAATGACTTAAAGAATCTTCTTGCCGAAGAATTCGAGGTCCCCGAAGAGGCTGTGACCGTCGATGCCCATCTTTTCGACGACCTGGAGATCGACAGTATCGACGCGATCGACATGCTCTCCCGCCTGCGGGAGCTGACCGGGATCGAGGTACCCGCAGACGCCCTCAAGTCGCTCCGGACCGTGGGCGACGTATTGACCCTGATCGAGTCCCGCTGACTCTTGCGCCTGGCCACGCTGGCCGCCTTCGCGGCGTTCCCCCTGCTCCTCTACGCGCTACGCGAGGTCCTGAGCGCACCGGCCCTGATCGGGCTCTTCGCGCTGCTCGCGTGCGCCCGCATCCTGATGACCGATGCTCTCAAGGGTTCCCGGCGCCTGCTGGCCCTACTCGGCCTGGGCGGCTTTGCGCTGCTGGCGCTGCTGGTACCGGGACTGGGGGGGCTGATGTTTTACCCGGTCCTCCTGAGCCTGGGGGCCGCGGTGTATTGCGCCTACACGCTGCGCTACCCACCGTCAGCCATTGAGCAGTTGGCGCGTCGCACCGGCATGGACGTGGACGCGACCGGCGCACGCTACACCCGGGGCGTGACCTGGCTGTGGTTGGGCTTCTTCGGCGTGAATGCGGCCATTGCCGCGTGGATTGCCGTGCGCGGCGATACCGCCCTTTGGAGTCTGTACAACGGGCTCTTGAGCTATCTCCTCGTGGGCGTGCTCTTCGCCGGCGAGTGGCTGTTCCGAGGCTTTTATCGCCGCCGCCTGGAGGCGCGCTCATGAGCGCCGCGCCGTGGCTGCAGCAGGAAGATCGGGGACCGGAGTTATATGGGCGCTGCGCAGTCACGCTCGCCCTGCCCTGCTTCGCCGGACACTTTCCCGACGCGCCGATCCTGCCTGGAATCGTGCAGCTTCAGTGGGCTGTGGAGCTGGCCGAAGCGCTCGCGCCGCAGCGTTATGGCACCGCCGCTTTTCTGGGCCTCGCGCGAGTCAAGTTCAAACGGCCGGTGCAGCCACCGGCCGAGCTTGAATTTGAGCTTCGCACCGCGCCGGGCACAATAACCGTCCGCGTGCATTCGGCCGCGGGCCTGCATACCGAGGGGCGCCTGCGCTACCGTGCCTGACCGCTACTGCATCGTTGTCCCGCACTACAACCACGTCGCCCAGCTGCGGCGGTTCCTGCCGCGGCTGGTGCGCGCACAGCTGCCCATTTTGGTCTTTGACGACGGCAGCGAAACGGCGCAGCACCAGGCGCTGACCGAGCTTGCGGCCGGAGAGCCCCTCGCGCAGCTAGACGGTCATGAACCCAATCAGGGCAAGGGCGCGGCCATGATCGCCGCCATGCGCGCAGCGGCAGCGCAGGGCTTTACGCACGCGATCATCGTCGACGCTGATGGGCAGCACGACAGCACCGATATCGAGCGACTGCACCAGGCTTCACTGGCGAGCCCCAGGACGCTGTTCAGCGGCGATCCGCAGTTCGGGCCCGATATCCCGCTGGCGCGCCGCTACGGCCGCACGATCACCAACACCCTCGCACGCATCGCAGCCGGTGACGGGCAGATTCGCGACGCCATGTGCGGGCTGCGCCTGTACCCTCTGAGCCAGGTGCTGCCGCTGTTCGACGACATGGGCTCGCGGGTGCGCATGCAGGTGGATACGGAGCTGCTGGTACGTGCCTGCTGGGCAGGTGCACGGCTGCGCTACCTGCCGACCCGCGTGGTTTACCCGGATGACGGTGCCTCCCATTTCCGGATGCTGCGGGACAACATCAATCTTGCCGCCATGCATCTGCGTCTGGTCAGCGGCGGGTTGTGGCGCCGGCTGCGGGGCGGCCCAGAGCGCCGTCGCGACGCGCAACCGGAGCGCCTGTCTTGAGCGGGCGGCTCTGGCGTCGAGACTGGCCCGACCACGCGAGCCTGCGCTGCGCCGTGAGCGTGACCGTGCCCTTTCAGGACGCGGACCCAACCGGCGTGGCCTGGCACGGCAACTACTTTCGCTACTACGACGCCGCCCGGGTCGAGCTGCTGGACCGTCTGGGGTTCGGCTATCGTGCCATGGCTGAGGTGGGACAGCTGTGGCCGGTCGTGGAAACGCAGGTGCGCTACCTGCAGCCGCTACCGTATGGCACGACGGCGCAGGTGAGCGCCCAGCTGGTCGAGTGGGCCTACCGGATGCGCCTGTACTATCGGATTACCCTGCCGGACGGAGCACTGGCCAATGAGGCGGTCACGCTGCAAGTCCCGGTGGATGCGCGCACCAACCAGATCGTGATCGGCGTGCCCGATCACTGGCGGGCGCGCGTCGAAACCCTCATCGCCGCAGGGGACGGCGCGTGAACCTGCCTGCAGTCTCGACGCTCATTCCGCATCGCCCGCCCATGCAGCTCATCGATACGCTCCTTGCCGTCGATGATCGCGAGCTGTGGGCACAGGCGCTCGTTGCGCCGCCGAACGCGCTGCTGCGTGACGGTCGGCTGCCGGCGGTCGCCGCTCTGGAGCACATGGCCCAGGCCAGCGCCGCGTACTTCGGCTGGCACGCGATGTGCGAGGCGGAGCGAGACGACGTGGCCGTGCCCGAACCGGCGCCGGGCATGCTGGTGGCGTGCCGGTCTCTGGACACCCGAGTCACGCAGTTCGAGACGGGCGCCCAGCTGCTGATCGCCGTTGAACCGGCGGCGGGCAATGCCGGCAGCCACGCGCTGGTCCGTTTTCGGGGGCGGCTGTGGGGTCGAAGTGGCGAGCACTCGCCAGACTCGGCCGCGGCGCTGCGCGCGTACGCGGCGGACCATGAGCCCGCCGTCAGCGCAGAGTTCTCAGTCTATGTGCCGCCCGCGGACGGTACCGCGCCGCAGGGAGAGCCTCATGGCTGATCGCGTTCTCGTCACCGGCGCCAGCCGCGGCATCGGCCGCGCCATAGCCCGATCGCTGGGCGGCGCGGGCTACCACGTCGTCGTGCACTATGGCAGCAGCCGGGAGGCAGCCGAGACGTGCCTCGCGGAGATCGTCGAGGCCGGAGGTAGCGCGTCCCTGCTGCCCTTCGACATCGCTGATCGCGCCGCCGCCAGCGAGGCGCTCGAAGCCGATATCCAGGCGCACGGTGCCTACTACGGCGCGGTCCTCAATGCCGGTATCAGTCGCGACCAGCCCCTGCCCGCCATGAGCGACGAAGACTGGGACCTGGTGCTGCGCACCAACCTGGACGGCTTCTACAACGTCACCCGACCCATCGTCATGCCCATGATCAGGCGCCGGGCCCCGGGGCGCATTGTCGTGCTGTCCAGCGTCTCGGGACTCATCGGCAATCGGGGCCAGACCAACTACGCCGCCTCCAAGGCAGGGCTGATCGGCGCAGCGAAATCCCTGGCGCTCGAACTCGCCAAACGAAAGATCACCGTCAACTGTGTCACGCCGGGGCTCATCGCCACAGACATGGCCGAAGCCGCACCGGTCGAGTTCATCCGCAACGCCATTCCGCTGCGTCGGCTCGGGGAACCGGCTGAAGTCGCTGCTTTGGTGCGCTTTCTGCTGAGCGCAGATGCCGCGTACATCACGCGCCAGGTGATCAGCGTTGATGGCGGGCTGGCCGGATGAGTCGCCGGGTCGTCGTCACCGGCACCGGCGTGCTGTCACCGGTCGGCAATGATCGCCGCAGCATGCACGAGGCGCTGCTGGCCGGACACTGCGGGATCGTGGCGATGCCGCAGTGGAACGCGATCACGGCGCTGCGCTGCCGCCTCGGTGCGCCGGTCGACTTCGACGGCAGCGCCGTGCTCAAGCGCCGGGCATTACGCAGTATGGGTCGCACCGCGCAGCTTGGCGTACACGCGACCGCGCTGGCGATTGCCGATGCCCGCCTTGAGGGGGATGCGCTGCGCGATGGCAGAACGGGGATCGCCTACGGCTCGGCGACGGGTAGCCCGGACGCGCTCCTCGAATTCGTGCAGACCGTGGCCAACAACGATGCCAGCACCCTCAAAGCCACCAGCTATCTGCGGGCGATGAGCCACACTGCCGCCGTGAACATGGGCGTACACTTTGGTGTCACCGGGCGGATCTACACCACCTCTTCCGCCTGTACCGCGGCCAGCCAGGCGCTCGGCTTCGCCTTTGAAGCCATCCGCTCCGGCGCTCAGGACCGCATGCTCGCCGGCGGTTGTGATGAGCTGACCGCCGCGCACTGTGCGGTGTTCGATGCCCTGCTCGCAACCAGTGCCAGCAACGACACGCCGCAGCAGGCGCTGCGACCCTTTGATGCGCAGCGTACCGGCCTGGTCCTCGGTGAGGGCGCCGGCACCCTGGTGCTGGAAGCGCTCGAGACGGCGCAGCGCCGGGGTGCCCCGATCCTCGCCGAGATCATCGGTTTCGCAACGAACTCAGACGGCGTGCATCTGACGGCCCCCAATGAAGCAACGCAGGCAGAGGCGCTCGCAGCCGCGCTCCGCGATGCGGACATCACCGCCGAAGCCATTGGCTACGTCAGCGCCCACGGCACCGGCACGGCCACCGGTGACGTCTCGGAGTCACGCGCCACGGCTGCGGTGCTGGGCAGCGTCCCGATCAGCAGTATCAAGGGCCACATGGGCCACACCCTCGGGGCCTGCGGGGCGCTCGAGGCCGTTGCGACCATCGAGATGATGCGCGAGGGAACCTTTGCCGCGACCCGCAATCTGGCGCAGGTCGAACCGGAGTGCGCCGAACTCGACTACCTGTCAGGCGGACCGCGCGCACTCGACGTGTGTTACGCCATGACCAACAACTTCGCGTTCGGCGGCATCAACACCGCCATCGTGCTGAAGCGCTGGGACGACTGAGCCCAGCGCCAGGCCCAGGCCGGGAGACTAGAACGCTACTCGAGCAGCAGGTTGGTCTGAATATCCGTATTCAGATTCTGCACCCAGGCGTTGTACTTACGATGGATGAGTCCACCTTTGTACTTCATGTTGACGCTGTCGACATAGGTGATGCTGTAGCTGCTGCGGTCGTAGCTGATCGCGACCTTCACCATGTGTTTGCGGACGTTGAGGATGCCTTCCATGCTGCCGGGCGTGCTCTCTCGGATAATCCAGTTGCGCTTGGCGCCGGCGCGAATGATCGCTTTCTTGATCTGCTCCATCTTCAGGCCATCGGGGATCGGCGCATCCTCAAAATCGCGGATCGCTTCCAGCGCCTGCGCACCGGCGCTTGCGAACAGAGCCGCCAGCAGCACCAGGCACGCCGCAGCCGCGCGGGCCGGGAACGAGACCGTACGGGTCGTTTCAACAGTAAGCATCATCTGCCCTCCTTCCATGCTGTGAATCTCCGCTGCCAGTTTAAGGCAGATCTGCGGGCGGTGGGAGCGCCTGCCGGCGCAGCTGCGCCAGATCGGCCCAGTGCGCCTGGGCTGCGGCTCGCTGGTAAGCGGGCCGCCCCGGGAACACGAACCCGTGGCCGGCATCGGCAAAGCGCGCCAGCCGGTAGCGACAGCGCGCTTCGCGCAGGCTGCGTTCCAGACCATCCACTAACGCGGGCGGCGCCCAGGGATCGAGCGTCCCCGTCGCAACGTACAGCCGGGCATCGAGCCGCCCCAGCACACGGTGAGCGCTCCGCTGCGCAGCACAGAACAGGCGCACCCCATGAATCGACGCCGCCATGCGCATGGTTTGGCCAAACGCGGCAGCGGCCTGGATCGCAAAGGGCCCGCTCATGCAGTAACCGATCACACCCATGTTATGCGTATCGATCTGTGGCTCGCGCGCAAGCAGCGTGCGCAGTTCCCGCAGATCATCGATCACCTGCGCGGCCGTGAGCGCGTTCATGTGGTGATACATGGCCGTACGCGCACCGGCGGCCAGGCCCGCCGCCGCCTGCGGATCGCGCAGGGTTCGGCGATACAGGTCGGGGACCGCGACCACACAGCCAAAAGTGGCCAGACGTCGCGCCATCGCAAACAGTTCCGGCCGCACACCGGGCGCGTCCATGAGCAGGAACAACAGCGGATAGCGCCCCGGCGCTTCGGGCTGGGTCACGAACACCCGCCCATGGACCTCATCGTGCGGCAGCGCCAGCCGTCGATCGAGGGTCAGCATGGTGCAGGGGGCGCTGCCATACGCAGCCGCATGAGCGCTCTGGACGCTGCCACAGGCATGCGATAGGGTCCCGCTCCATTCGTTAGCACATTGGGGGCGCGAAAGTGCCAGGCTCCGACATCAAGCGCGCTGGGCTCAAGGTCACGCTGCCTCGGCTCAAGGTCCTGGAAGTGCTCGAGCGCGCCGAGGCGCACGAACACATGAGCGCCGAGGACGTGTACAAGCGCCTCCTCGAGTCCGATGACTCGGTGGGCCTTGCGACCGTCTACCGGGTCCTGACCCAGTTCGCCGAGGCCGGCATCGTCGAGCGCCAGAACTTTGATGACGGTCACTCCGTGTACGAGCTCGCGCCGGATGAGCATCACGACCACATGGTCGACGTGGACAACGGCAATATCATCGAGTTCGTCAACGAGAAGATCGAGCAGCTGCAGCATGAGATCGCTGCGGAGCACGGCTACGAACTCGTCGACCACCAGCTCGTGCTGTACGTGCGCAAGAAAGACTGACGGCGGGCCGGTCGCTAATCCGGGTCTTGCTCATCCAGTAACGCCCGATAGGAGCGCATGTAGCGCCGCGCCGCGAGCTCATCACCGGACAGCTCGCAGATACGGGCCAGATTGTAGTGAGAGTCCGGTACGCCGAGCGCGCTGCGATAGTGCTCGGCGGCACGCTCCAGCTCGTCCAGCTCATCGAACACCGTGCCCAGGTTGTAGGCCGCGAGCTGATGCTCCGGGGCGGTCTGCAGTGCCCGTTCATAATGGCGCTTGGCGCGACGCAGATCGCCCTTGATCTGGCAGAGACGACCCAGATTGACGTGTGCGTCAGCATTGTCCGGATCCATGGCGATGGCCCGCCGGTACGCCTCCGGCGCGCGCTCCGGCTCGATCTCCTCGAGGTCCAGACCCATGTTGTACCAGGCGTCGGCATCGAGTTGATCCGATTCCGACACCACGATCAGATCGTCATGCGAAAGAGCAGCGATAGCTGACCCCGCCCGGCGCTTTGTTGGTATAGACACCGTCAACCGCGAGATAGGCGACCGG
>JBCDIK010000111.1:0-12790 GCA_038749065.1 Pseudomonadota bacterium
AGCGTCGGGACCGGGCAGCGACGGTTTCTCTCCGACCTGCTCTGTGCCCTGGCCACCCCGGGCCAGACGCGCAAGGCACAGCAGGTCGTATTGCGGCCCGAATCCCTGCCCGCGGACCTGGCACCGGATGAACGCGTGGCAGCGCTCCTGGGCTTTGTCAGCAAGCGCGTCGAGGCAGCACAGGCGACGATGGTCCTGCTGGCTGGAGAGCTGGCACCGGAGCTGATCACCCTGCTCGAACAGCAGCCGTTCCTTGCGGCGTTGCCCGTTGCGCAGGTCCCACCGCTCGAACCGCTGCTCAATGATGGCAAAGGTAAACGCGCTCTGTGGCAGGCGCTGAGCGCGCAGCGCCGGCGCGTGAGCGAGACAACCCCAGGGCACGAATGAACGGCGAGCTACAGCTGGGTGAGCAGGCAGCAGCGCCGGAAGCATTGACCTTCCGTCCCATGCTGCCGAGCGATATCGACCGCGTGGTGCAGGTCGAGCAGCGTTCCTACGCGTTCCCCTGGACGCAGGGCAATTTTCTCGATTGCCTGAACGCCGGCCACCAGTGCTGGGTGGCGTTGCGCGCCGAGCAAATCATTGGCCACGGGATCGTGACCGTCGCTGTGGGCGAGTCCCACCTGCTCAACCTGTGCGTGCTGCGCGACCAACAGAGCCATGGCTTCGGCCGGCGCCTGCTCGGTCACCTGCTCGGCAAGGCCTTCGCCCACGGCGCGCGGCGCATGTTTTTGGAAGTCCGGCCGTCGAACTACAGCGCGATCGCGCTCTATGAATCCCTGGGCTTCTTCGAGATCGGTGTGCGCAAGGACTACTACCCGTCGCAGCTCGGCCATGAAGATGCTGTCGTGTACGCGCTGGACCTGTCGCAATACTTCGTCGGCCGCGGCCTTTAGAATGAAGCCATGAACGCGAAGAACAGCGCAGCCGCAGCGCCGGCCAGCAAGAGCGACCTGCAGGCAATTGCCCGGCGGCGGACATTTGCCATTATCTCGCACCCGGATGCGGGCAAAACGACCATGACCGAGAAGCTGTTGCTGTTCGGCAATGCCATCGCGCTGGCCGGGACCGTCAAGGCGCGCAAGTCCGATCGCCACGCCACTTCAGACTGGATGAAGATGGAGCAGGAGCGCGGCATCTCCGTGACCACGTCGGTCATGCAGTTTCCTTACGACGAGGCGATGGTCAATCTGCTCGATACACCCGGCCACGAAGACTTCTCGGAAGACACCTATCGGACTCTGACCGCGGTGGACTCGGCGCTCATGGTGATCGATGGCGCCAAGGGCGTGGAGCCGCGCACCATCAAGCTCATGGAAGTGTGCCGGATGCGCGATACGCCCATCCTGACCTTCGTCAACAAGCTCGACCGCGAGATCCGCGATCCCGTGGAGGTCATGGACGAGATCGAGGACATCCTGCAGATCGCCTGCGCGCCCATGAACTGGCCACTGGGCATGGGCCAGAACTTCCGCGGCATCTACGACCTCTACGCGGATCAGATCCTCTGCTACGAGAAAGGGCACGGTCATCATATTCACCCGTTCGCCACCATCGACGGGCTCGATAGCGATGCGGCGCGCAGCTATCTGGGCGCGGACTACGACGACCTGGTGGGCGAGATCGAGCTGGTGCGCGGCGCCTCCCACAGCTTCGAGCTCGACGACTTCTTAAAGGGCGGATTGACACCGGTGTTCTTCGGCACCGCGCTTGGGAACTTCGGCATTGAGCAGATGCTCGACCGCTTCGTCCGCATTGCTCCGGGCCCGCAGCCCCGGGAGGCGCAGTCGCGCAGCGTCGATCCCGTCGAAGGTCGCTTCTCCGGGTTCGTGTTCAAGATTCAGGCGAACATGGATCCGAAGCACCGGGATCGTATCGCGTTTCTGCGCGTGTGCAGCGGCCGCTACGATCACGGCATGAAGATGCGGCACGTGCGCCTGGGCAAGGACGTCAAGATTTCCGACGCCGTCACCTTTATGGCCGGCGACCGCGTGCAGGCCGAGCAGGCGTTCGCCGGTGACATTATCGGGCTGCACAATCACGGCACGATCCAGATCGGTGACTCTTTTTCCCAGGGCGAGGCGCTGGAGTTCAAGGGGGTTCCGAACTTTGCGCCGGAGCTGTTCCGCCGCGTGCGCCCGCGCGATCCGCTCAAGGGCAAACAGCTCGAGAAGGGGCTCGACCAGCTTTCGGAAGAAGGCGCCACCCAGGTCTTCAAGCCGCTGACGCGCAGTGAACTGGTGGTCGGCGCGGTCGGCACCCTGCAGTTTGATCTGGTCGCCCATCGGCTGCAGGACGAGTACCGGGCCGATCCGCTTTACGAGACGACGAACATCTTCACCGCGCGTTGGGTCTACTGCGATGACGACAAAAAGCTTGCTGAGTTTAAGGCGCGGAACGAGGCCAACCTGGCGGTGGACGGGGGTGGCTATCTCACCTACCTCGCAACCTCGCGGGCGAACCTGGCGCTGGCGCAGGAGCGCTGGCCCGACGTGAAGTTCGCGCCGACCCGCGAGCATTGAAGCAGTCAGGCAAGTTCCTGTTAAACTGAACGGGATAGCGGAGCTTGCGATGAGTGCAATACTGGTCGTTGACGACGACCCCCAGGTGCTGGAGCTGTTGTCCCAGATGCTCCTCCTCGAGGGCCATACGGTCACGCGCGCGCGCAACGGGATCGAGGCCGAACAGGCCTACGAGGACACCGAATTCGATCTCGTGATCACGGACCTGATCATGCCTGAGCGCGAAGGCATCGAGACCATCGCCCGCATGCGCCAACGCACCAAGGTCATGCCCATCATCGCCATCTCCGGCGGCGGCCGCATTGGTCCCGGTGACTACCTGCAGACTGCGGCGCAGATGGGCGCCAATGCCACGCTCGCCAAACCCTTTAATCGCCATGACCTGGTGACCATCGTCACCGAACTCCTCGGCACGAGAGGCGCTCCGCTGTCTGGACTCTGCTGAGGTGACCCTGCGCCTCGACTGCGTTGCCCTCGGACAGGCGGTGCGCGCGGCAGACCGCGCGAACGGTCCCGACGAGTGGGATGCCGCGATGCTCGTGTGCCGTTGGCTGCGCCGGGAGTCCGTGGGCGCCGATGCGGTGCCCGCTGCCGGCATCGATCGCACAGCACTGCAGCCGCTGCTGGCGGCTGGCGCGTCGGAGCCTCCGCCATGGGCACATCTGCAGGCGCTCGGCTTTGAGGGCGACTCAAGCAACTACACGGCGCTGCGCAACTCCGATCTGCTGGCGGTCATCGAGCATCGGCGCGGCATCCCCATCACGCTCGCGGTCCTGCTGATCCTGCTGGCTCGGGACCGGGGTCATCGGGCCGTGGGTCTGAATCATCCCGGACATTTCCTGGTGCGCATCGATGCGAGGCTGATCGATCCTTTCGCGCTGGTGCCGCTCGGCCCGGCGGAGCAGGCCAGGGCAGAGGCAGCGCCGGAGGTCGATCCGGTGGCGTTGGCGCTGCGCATGTTCAACAACGTCAAGGGCGCGGCGGTGCGCTCAGGCGAGTGGCACGAAGTCCTCGCCGTGCTCGAGCTGCAGCAGGCGCTGCTGCCCGACGCTCACGTTCAGCAGGTTCCCCTCCTCGAGGAGCGGGCGGGCGCCTGGGAGCGACTTGGCGCTGCGGACATGGCCATTGAGGCCTGTGAACAGGGGCTGGCGCTTTTGCAGACGCGCGATGATCCGAGCTGGGCCGGGCTTCCCGGTGATGCCGGTAAGCACTGGCAGCAGCGCTTGGAGAATCGCCTGCCGGCGCTGCGGCAGCAGCCGCCCACGATTCATCACTGAGCTCGCGCTCTACTCAGTCGGGCGCGGGCTCAGCATGGGGCAGGCTCAGTAGGGGTCGGGGACGTCCAGATCGACGGCGCTGCCGAAACCGGGCACGGTGATCGTGCGGTCATCGATTTCAAGGTCCGGGCCATCGAGCACGCCTTCACCGAACTGGTAGATGCAGGGCACGGAGGCTTCGCACATCTCATCGTCGTAGGCGCGGGCCGCGGCGGCGACCGGCTCTGCGGCGCGCGCGTGGGCGAGGAGCCGATCCCGATCCCAGCGGCGCTCGAGCAGCGCCCGGGTCGCGTGCGCAGACAGCACCAGGCCCGTGGCGTTGTTGCCGCCAAAGCCCTTGCTGTTGATCAGCGCGGCCTGGCGCTGCTCCGGCGCCAGCTCCCGGTGCGTCAGGTTGAAGGCCAGGTGTTCGCGGTGCACGTCGTCCGCGAGGTGATCGATGGTCGTGATGCCCGGCAGGATGCCGTCTTCCCAGGTGCCGAGCACCGCAGCCAGCTGATCGCCGCCCGCCGGCGCCATAGAGTGGCCGACGTAGGCTTTGATCGCGGTCACCGGCCAGTCCTCGATCCCGAACACCCCGGCCAGGCGCGACAGGATGTCGGACTCGGTCACACGATTCTGTGGCGTCCCGGTGCCGTGTGCCTGCACGTGCAGACCTTGTTGCAGGCCCCGTTCACCGAGCAGGTTGCGGGCCAGCCCGAGGGCCTTGCCCATGGTGATGTAGTTGCCGATGCCCGGGCCCGGGATCGATTTCTTGAACCCGTCGGCATTGGCGAACACCCCACCGACGCTGCCGAGGATGCGCGCGCCGGTTTCGAGCGCCAGCTCATCGTCCATCAGCAGGACATAGGACCCGGCCTCGGCCACGGTAAAGCCGCAGTTGTCTGAAAAGGGTCGGCAGGCGCGGCGCAGGTCCGCTGTCGCTGCTCCGTCGAGCGCCGCCAGCGCCTCATCTTCGGCCAGCGCACCCATGGTCCGGTAGCCTTCCATCACTTCCGGCACAATGGGCGCTTCCGCGTTGCCGATCATGACCAGCCGCTTGCTGCCCGTCGCGATCGCTTCCGCGCCGCGCTTGAGGTTATAGAGGAAGGTGGCGCAGGCGCCGATGATGCCGGCGGTGTCACCGGCGAAGCCGAGCACGTAGGCGTTGATGAAGTCGCCGGGCATTTCCGACAAGCCGAGCGGCACGTTCTTGGCGGTCGGTCGACGCCCGGTCAGGCTGTTCTGGTACATCCCGCCATAGCCTTCGTTGTCGAGCTGCCCCATGGCACTGCCTGAGTAGACGGCGACCTGGTCTGGGGACAGGCGCCCCTTGAGTTCCGTGAGGGGAATGCCGCAGGAGCGCAGGGCATCGGAGGCGGAGAACACGGTGATCTGGAGCGCGCGCGGATGATTGCGCGACTGATACAGCGCGCCGGGGTCGAAGCCGCGCGGCAGTTGCCCGGCGGCGGAGACTTTCAGCGGTTGGCTGGCCCGTGCGAACAGTGTCGCGTCGGCCGGCAGAGTGATTCGGACGCGACGCTCGTCCACGGGGCTGGCCTGCCAACCTGGCGGCAGCGGATCGGGCACCTGCCGGTTGCTCAGCTCGAAGCTCACCGGCGCCTCGCCCGGGCGCTCGCTGGCGTCCGTGTGCCAGGGCATGAGATTGCTGTGCGGCGCTTCCAGCCCGCGAATCAGCGTGCCATCGAGCAGCGCCTGGCGGGTGGCATCGGCGGTGTTCGATGACCGCAGAGCATCGCGTTGCCCGGTCAGCGCGGCGAGGCTTTCCAGGGTGCGCTGCCGGGCACTGTCGGGTAGCGTATCGAACACCATGCGGCGGTAGCCATGGTGAAAAGACAGTCGCCCGGCGGCATTGATGCCGCCAAAGCCCGCGATCACCGGTAACCGTTGCGCCATCGCGCCGTCAGTCCCGGACCAGCGCGATGGCGGTCGCTTCGCCGCCGCCGATGCACAGGGATGCAATGCCGCGTTTGCCGCCGCGGGCCGCGAGCGCATGGGCCAGGGTGACGATCAGCCGCGCGCCGGTCGAGCCGATGGGGTGCCCCTGCGCGCAGGCGCCGCCGTAGACGTTCACCCGATCGGCCGGCAGGGACAGCTCGCTGATCGCGAGCATGGTCACCATCGCGAACGCTTCATTGATCTCGTACAGATCCACCTCGTCCGCCGACCAGTCGAGCTTCTTGAGCAGCGCACCGATCGCGCCCACGGGCGCGGTGGTGAACTCGCTCGGATGCTGGCTGTGCGTATGGTGGCCCACGATGCGAGCGAGCGGAGTGGCACCATCGGTGCGGGTCGACAGCACCAGCGCGCTGGCCCCGTCGGAGATCGAGGACGCGTTGGCAGCGGTGATGGTGCCGTCTTTCTTGAAGGCCGGGCGCAGCGTAGGGATTTTGTCGATCTTCGAGCGCAGCGGCTGCTCGTCCTCACTGATCTCCAGATCGCGGACGGCGATGGGCCGGATCTCCGCAGCCAGCGCGCCGCTTTTCATGGCGGCGCGGGCCCGCTCCACGGACTGCACTGCGTAGGCGTCCATGGACTCGCGGGTGAGCTGGTAGCGATCCGCCGTCGCCTGGGCGAAGGCGCCCATGGCGCCGCCGGTTTCCGCGTCCTCGAGGCCGTCCAGAAACATGGCGTCCTTGAGCTCGCCGTGGCCCATACGTTGTCCGCCGCGCGCTTTTGGCAGCAGGTAGGGCGCGTTGGTCATGCTTTCCATACCGCCGGTCACGACCGTTTCCGCGGTGCCGGCTTTGATCAGATCATGGCCGAGCATCGTGGCCTTCATGCCCGAGCCGCAGACTTTGTTCAGTGTGCTCGCCGGGCACCCGTCAGGGAGCTGCGCCTGGCGCATGGCCTGGCGGGCGGGTGCCTGGCCGAGACCGGCCCCGATCACATTGCCGATGATGCCCTCAGAGACCGCCTCTGGACCCAGGCGAGACTCGGCCACGGCGGTCGCGATTGCGTGCGCGCCCAGGGAGGGCGCGGACAGTGCGGACAGGGCCCCCTGGAAGCTGCCGATGGGCGTGCGCGTGGCGCTGAGAATGTACACAGGTGCTGTCATGAAGACTCCTTGGCAGCGGCTGACATGGTGGGCTAGCGCTCGTTAAAGCGATGAATGAGTTCGACGAAGTTGCAGGGCTTGTGCGTGATGTCGAGCTGGTTGTGCAGGATCTGCTCGTATCCCAGGCGCACGGCGCCGCTCGAGCCCGGCAGGGCGAAGATGAGCGTCGCATTGGCGAGCCCACCGACGGCCCGGGACTGGATGGTGGAGGTGCCGATGTCATCGTAGGAGAGCTGCCGGAACAGTTCCCCGAAACCGTCGATGGTCTTATCGAACAGGGGCGCCAGTGCCTCCGGCGTGCTGTCGCGACCGGTAAACCCGGTGCCACCGGTGGTCAGCACCACATTGATCTGAGGGTCGGCAATCCAGGCCGAAACCTGCGCGCGCAGGGCGTAGCGGTCGTCCGCCAGCAGCGCGCGGTCGCCCAAGGCGTGCCCGTCGGCGGTCAGCAGTTCGACGAGCAGGTCGCCGGAGGTGTCATTCGCGCGTGTGCGCGTATCGCTGATGGTCAGCACGGCGATCCGCAGGGCACTCATGAGTAGGCTTCCTGACGCATTTTTCCAAAGGATATCCGAAACTTAGCTCCGCCCGCGGGGCGGAGCCGGGGCGGGCGAGCAGTGGTTCAGCGCGCCTGCCGGGTGTTAGAGTAGCGGCCGATTCTACATGGGACAGGGCGGGCATTGGACAAACCGTTGATAGAAGGTGACCGGCTATATCTCATCGCTGAGGGCCTGGCCAAAGATTTCTCTCTGTTTCCGGCCAGCGAGCGCCAGGAACCCATCGACGGGCTGCTCACGCGGCGCCAGGTCCTGCGCCGACGCAGTGCCCTCTCGAATCTCGATGTCGACTCCTATATCGAGGCGGCCGTATCCCAGGCGGAAGACCCGGGCCGCACGCCGGCGCCAGAGGTGATCCGTCAGCTCGGCCGGTTGATCGAGGAGCATTCCGAGGGTTCCTTCTACAGCGCGATCATCGAGTTGCCCTTTCCCGGCGAGCCGCGCCTGGCGGGATTCGTGGCGCAGGATCGCAGCGTGCAGAACGGCGCGTGGATGCCGCAGCATCATCTGCTGGCCGCCGAGTTCGTCGGGCGCTGCTCACGGCGGGCGATGCCCATTGTGACCTTCATGGATACGCCGGGGGCCGACGCCGGTGAAGAAGCGAACCGAAACAATCAGGCGCACAGCATCTCGCGCCTGATCGTCGAGATGAGCAACGTCGACGTTCCGAACGTGGGTGTGATCTACGGGCTCGGATACTCCGGCGGCGCCATTCCCCTGGCCGCGAGCAACATGATCCTGTCCCTGCGCGATGGCGTGTTCAGTACCATCCAGCCCAAGAGCCTTGCCAACATCGCGCGGCGGCTCAACCTGTCCTGGCAGGAGTGTGCCAAGTATGTGGGGGTCTCCGCCTACGAGCTCTACGCGCAGGGCAACATCGATGGGGTGATTGACTACTCGCCGACGGAGCCGGCGGGTCTCGACAACCTGCGCAACGCGATCATTGGGGGCATCGCGCAGGTGGAGCGGCGCACGGCGCAGTTCGTTGCCGAGAACCCCTACATCATCGAGCACTACCGGCAGAGTCTGCAGCGCTACCTGGAGCCGTCGGAGAGACTACAGGTCATGCAGTCGAAGGCCTCGTTGCGGCTGACCAAAAATCCTACGGAATATCTCAACGTATTCGGCGTGGCGTATCGTTATCTGCGCTACCTCAAGGTCCGGCAGCGCATCCGCTCCACCAGCAAGTCCCAATACGGGCGGCTGTCGAACCAGGAGATCCCGACCGGAGAACTGAGCCAGCGAGCCGACTTCGAGCGGCGGCAGACCTTTCTGCGCTGGCTGCAGGACCCTGACAAGGTGGTCTACGAAGAGAGCCTGTCGAAACTCTGGAAGACCTATGTCGAGCGCAAGGAGGCGCTCGGTGGTGAGCGGGGCCGAATTGCCCAGCTGATCTTCGGTGAACCGACCAAGAACTACGAAGAGGCCCGGGCCAACCTGCTGGCAGTGTTTGGCGCCTTCCTCTACAACCGCTGGAAGGGCGAGTCGCTGGGCAACCTGCGAACGCTCCGCGAGTACCTGCACCATCACGAGGATACGCGGCAGATCTTCCAGATCAGCGATCTCACGGATCCCAAGGGCCTGGTGCGGGCGATCCGCGCCGACGAGCGGCTGTACCGCGCCATCCACAGCCGCTTCAGTCACGAGGGGAAGAAGCTGCTGCAGGAGCAGGGCCTTAAGCAGAAGTCAGAGCTCTACATCGGCACGCAGCTCACCTCGGAGCTGAACTTGGCGCTGACCGGTGCTTCGCTGTTCGAGAGCCTCGGGGCCGATGCCGACGATCAGTCCCGGCTGCTGCACCAGCGCGGTGGCTCCAACATCTCCGTGAACCGCGCGATCCTGCAGAATCGGTATCCCGCGTTCATTACCCGCAAAGCGATGACCGAAGAGCTGCCCTCGCTCAATGAGCTGACGGTACTCGATGTGCTGCTGGCGGACGACCTGCGTGAGGACTTCATCGTCGAGTGCGAAAACCTGCTGTTGTTCGACTCGGTCTACGATCAGATCATCGCCAACCTCGACACCATCGCGGCTGAAGCGCAGGCGAATCAGGCGCTCTCGAAAGAATCGCTCGCGGGACTCCTGGACACGACCGTGGAGCTTGCGGCCAAGGGCGTGACGCTGGGACCACAGGTGCCCGTGGGGAGCGATGACGACCCGGTCACCGCGATCCGGGCGCAGCTCGAAGACTGGTATCTGCGCGTGATGCGCGCGCCCAAGGGCAACGAGTTTTTTCGCCAGGTCGAGGAGTGGAAGAAATCCAGTTTCCCGCACCTTTCCGATGCCCTGTTTGTGGTGGTCACCTACCTGTTCGAGCATCTGCTGAGCGCCTACATCCAGACGGATCGCGAAGGCAAGGCGTTCCAGGGCCGCATCGCGCCGCGCAACATCGGGCGCCGCAAGGACTTCTGGAACCGGCTCAATATGGCCTACCGCGATCTGCAGATGCAGAATCTGCTGCGCGAGCAGCGCGGTCGCTACCGCTTTGGCTGGCAGTCGTTCGTGGAGCGCTACTTCGATGAGTTCGAGCCCCGCTTCGAGGATCTGCTGACCTCCGATCCCTGTTCCTTCCCGGGCTTCCGCCTCTCGATCGAATCGGCGCTCGCAAAAGAGGTGGTGCCCTGCGGCATCGTGGCCGGGATCGGCCAGTTCAATGAGGCCTCCGGCGGGCTGCGCGCGGGTGTGCTGATCTCGAATGTGGATTTCCAGGCGGGCTCTTTCGACATGGCCAGCGCCGAGAAATTCTGTCGGCTGCTGGTGGAGTGTGCGGAGCAGCATCTGCCGGTCGTGTGTTTCATCAGCTCCGGAGGCATGCAGACCAAGGAGGGCGCCGGTGCGCTGT
Organism: Pseudomonadota bacterium; assembly: GCA_038749065.1. Taxonomy (GTDB): domain Bacteria; phylum Pseudomonadota; class Gammaproteobacteria; order Pseudomonadales; family Azotimanducaceae; genus CALHVX01. Next base: position 10,257 of record JBCDIK010000111.1, read on the forward strand.
TCTCCATGGCGGCGGTCAACGACCGGATCACGCGTTTCGTGCGGGATCATGATCTGCCGGTGGTCATCTTCGGCTTTGGTGACTGCACCGGCGGTGCCCAGGCGAGCTTCGTCACGCACCCGCTGGTGCAGACCTACTATTTCTCGGGCACCAGCATGCCCTTTGCGGGACAGATCGTGGTGCCGTCCAATCTGCCCCTGAACTCGATTCTGTCGAATTACCTGTCCCTGGCGCCGGACGCCATGCAGGGCCTGGTAAAGCATCCCTTCCAGCCGGAGCTAGATGAGGTCCTGCAGGCCGTCGACCCGACGATCCCGGTACCGCAGCAGACCGTCGAAGAGGTGCTGACCAGGATTGCCTCCGGCGTGCTGAGCCAGGAGCGGCCGGTCGTCGTGGCATACCGGCCCCGCTACTCCGACGCGGACCTGATCCGGCCGGTCAAGCGCGTGCTCGTGCACGCCCGTGGCTGCACGGCAGTCAAGCTGGTGCGCATTGCGCAGCGGGAGAACATCGAGGTTGTGCTGGTCCAGTCCGACCCGGACATGGAGTCCACGGTGGTCGACATGCTGCTGCCCCGGGACACCCTCGTGTGCATCGGCGGCAACACACCCGATGAGAGCTATCTCAACGCCATGAGCGTGCTGAATGTTGCCGAGCAGGAGGGCGTCGATGCGCTCCACCCGGGTATCGGGTTCCTGTCCGAGAACGCACAGTTTGCGGAGCTGGTACGCAGCCATGGCTTTAACTTCGTAGGCCCGCCGGTCTCCAGCATGGAGACCATGGGCAACAAGTCCAACGCGATCAGCACCGCGATGCGCCTCGGGGTGCCGGTGGTGCCGGGCAGTCACGGGATCCTGACCGACGTGGAGCGCGCGGCGGAAGTTGCGGCCGATATCGGCTACCCGGTCCTGATCAAGGCCGTACACGGTGGTGGCGGCAAGGGCATTCAGGTCGTGAATGAGCCCTCGGAGTTCCACGGCCTGTTCCACCAGGTCATGGCCGAGGCGCGTAGCGCCTTCGGCAATGGCGATGTGTATCTCGAGAAGTTCGTGACCTCGCTGCGGCACATCGAGGTGCAGCTCCTGCGCGATACCCATGGCAACACCCGCGTGCTCGGCATCCGTGACTGCAGCGTGCAGCGCGATAAGCAGAAGGTCTTCGAGGAGAGCGATTCCACGATGCTTCCTGCGCATCTGCGCGAGGCCGCGCTGGCGCACACGGCCGCGATCGCTGACGATGTGGGTTACGTGGGCGCCGGCACCGTGGAGTTCATCTTCGATCTCAAGTCCGAAGCGGTGTACTTCATGGAGATGAACACTCGGCTGCAGATCGAGCACCCGGTGACGGAGTGGACCAGCGGGGTCGACATCGTTGCGGAGCAGTTCCGCATTGCCTCCGGCGGCAGTATCGAGCACATCGAGCCCGACGACCGGGGCTATGCGATCGAGGCGCGCGTGACCGCGGAGCGGGTCCAGGTCGAGGCGGGCGGCAAGCTGCGCTTCAGGCCGCAGCCGGGACAGATCGCTGAATGCGTGATGCCTACGGAGGATGGCGTCGAGGTTATCAGCGCTGCCGGGCCGGGCAAGTTCGTCTCGCCCTACTACGACAGCATGATCGCTCAGATCATCGTGCACGCGGCGGATCGCGACAGCGCGATCGCCAAGCTGGACGACTATCTGGGACGGGTCGTGATCACCGGCATCAGCACCAACATTCCGCTGCTCCGTCGGGTGCTCAAGGACTCGGTCTTCCGCGGCGGTACCTACGATACCGGCTACCTGCCGGAGTTCCTGGGTCGGATCAACATTGCCTCGCTGATCGAGGAGATCGAACAGGCCGCAGGCAGCTCCGAGGGCGACATCAGCCTCGACAGCATCGCTATCGATGGCAGCGATGAGCTGCGGGTGCTAGCGCCGGCCACGGCGATCTTCTACAGCACACCGACACCCACGGAACCGGAATTCGTGTCTGTCGGGGACCTGATCGACTGCCAGACGGTGATGTGTCAGCTCGAGGCCATGAAGATCTTCTCGCCACTGCGGCTGGGAGACTTCAACAAGGAGCAGACCCTGTACAACCCGGAACAGCGCTTCGAGGTTACCCGGATCAATATGTCCAACGGCGAGCAGGTCAACGTCGGCGACCTGCTGTTTGTGGTGAAGCCGGTGGGGCCGGAAGCTCCGGACCAAGTGACGGACTAGCGCGCCTGGGCCCGAGGTAGTGGCTCAGCAGCCGCTGGTTTCTGAGCCCGTGATCACCCCATTGTCGACGCGGTTGAAGATGAAGTACGAGTAGCACTGGTCGACGATGGCATCGTTGACGAACCCGGTCTGTTGCACCGTTGATGAGGGGCTGCGTTCCTGGTCAGCGATCCCCAGAGCCATGGCCTTGCCATACACCAGCTGATCAGTCACCCGCAGTTTTCCCTCCAGGTCCTGCATCACGGCAGCTCTGGCGCTGCTGCCCATATCCACGAAACGCGGCAGGGCAACGGCCGACAGACTCCCGAGCAGGATGTTCACTACGACCAGCTC
>JBCDIK010000112.1:0-12774 GCA_038749065.1 Pseudomonadota bacterium
GCGGTTCGACTTTGCCCACGGCAGCCCCGTAACGCGCGAGGAGCTGGACGCGATCGAGGATCTTGTCAACGCGCAGATCATGGGCAATACCGCCACGGCGACAGAGCTCATGGCGCTGGATGACGCGCTCGCCTCCGGCGCGATGGCGATGTTTGGCGAGAAGTACGACGATACGGTACGCGTCCTCAGCATGGCGGACGGATTTTCCGTTGAGCTGTGCGGCGGCACGCACGTGACCCGCATGGGCGATATCGGGCTATTCAAGATCTTGAGCGAATCAAGCGTCGGCGCCGGCGTGCGCCGGATCGAGGCGGTGACCGCGGACAGCGCGCTGCAGGTCATCCGCGAGCAGGAGCAGCTACTGACGGAGCTCGCCGGGACCGCCCGCAGCAGCCGCGATCGGCTGCTGGAGGACGTCGGCAAGCTGGTGTCCGAGCGCAAGCGATTGCTGAGCGAGATCAAGACGCTCAAGGAAGGCGATGCCCTGGGCCAGCTCGATCAGCAGGCGCCGGAGCAGATCGGCGCGCAGCGGTACCTGGGCGCCGCGGTGTCCGGGTTAGGTGGCCGTGAGCTGAAGGATCTGGCCCGGCGCATGCTCGACGACAATCGCGCCGACGTGATCTGTCTGCTCTCGGAGACAGAGAAGAATGTCGGTGTGGTGGTCGGTGTCGGCAAAGCGCTGAGCAGCAGCCTGCCGGCCAAAAACCTGCTCGGCACCGGGGTCGATGCGCTCGGCGGCGGTGGGGGCGGTGGCTCACCCACGCTGGCGCAGGGCGCCACGAAAACGCCCGTGACGAACCCGGCTCTCAAGGACCAGGCGCTGGCACAGGTGCGCGAGACACTGGCCGCTCGGGGGTAGGGGCCCTCGCCAGCCATCAATCAGGGAGCTGGGTTTCACGGATGGCGAAAACACTGGAAATGCCAGCACCGCGAGCGTTCGGCTGGGACCTGAAGCCGCTGGCATCTTCCGCGTTCGAGATACACCAACGAGACAACGGTCAGTTTTGTGTGGTGCTGGCACACGCGCTGTTGCGTGGTGTGCGGGCTGACATGATCCACTGGTGGTTCATGAACTTCACAAAACTGAAGGTGCGCTTACGCGACGTGCCTGGATACGAAACACAGGCGGTGCCCGGCTATCTGCTCTGGCATCCAGTGGATCATCTCAGCGCAGCGCTTTCGGGCAAGTTAGGGCCTGATGATTCACCGAAGGCGGGTTGCGCGATTCACATCCGTGAAGCCATGCAATACGACGTTTACGGATGGAAATATCCCGTCGACTCCACACTCAACATCTTCTACGTGGGAGAAGACGGCTGGGCCATGGGCAAAGTCCTTCCGTTCCTGGGGCCGGTCATGATGCTTCGCATTCACTTCAAGGACATCTTCGATGGCCTGAATCATCTGGGCGCTCAGTATCACTACGAAGTCGTGATTGGCGCTTCGGGGAACGGGATGGCGTCTCGCCTGATCAACCGTCGCTTAACCAGCCAGTTCGGACCCGAGTTCTTCACAGCCTGGCAGCGACACAACGTGATCGAAGTCGGTACCTTCGAAAACTTCCTGCCCGCGCTCTTCGCCCAAAAGAGCAACCTGGCCGGGCTCGACTATGCGCGCGAGATGAATCCAATCAGCGCGAAGACCGAACACCAACGCCCGTTCGATCCCACACTCTTCGAGCAGCGAATCGACGGTTACCGCAACACCGACCAGCCCCACGAATTCCAGAACTATGAGGCCCGTAGTTTTCTGTGAATGCTGGCGCTACTCTCCGCCGATGCCGAAGGTCGCCTGCACGTCCCGCCGAATCACGATCTGCCCGGGACTGAAGCTCTCGCCGCTGTCGGCCTCCAGGAGTCGGGTGCGCGCCGCCTGCGGCACGACGCTGTGGCGACCGACGTGCACGTTCAGAACCCCGGCCACCCGCACGCCGAACTCCTGGGCAATGCGGGCCGCCTCGGCCTTAGCGTCGTCGATTGCAAGCGTCAGCGCCTGCTGCTCGAGCTCGACGCGTTTGGACACGTCCAGCTGCAGGCCACCGATGCTGTTGACCCCCGCGGCCAGCGCCTGATCCATGAGCTCGCCGACGCTGTCGAGGTCCCGCAGGATGATGGAGACGCTGCGACTGGCGGTGACTCCGTCCATGGTCTGGCGCTGGTTCTCGTAGCGGTAGTTGGGCTGGATGTTCACCATCGCCGCGGTCACGTCCTTGCGATCGATGCCCAGGCGGTCCGTCAGTTTTAGAACACTGGCGGCGATCCGGTCCATTTCCTGCTTGAGCGCCCGGGCATCGCGCCCCTGGCGATTGACCTGCAGGGCCACGCGCAGCATATCCGGCTCCACGAGGATCTCGCCCTGGCCGGTCACGTGAATCCCCTGATTTTCGGCAGCATAGCTGTCCATGACCCCTCCCGAGAGCACAGCGAGAAACAGCGTCGCTGCTGCACAGCGCGCGGCCATCGCCTTGGCAAAATCATACATCGACTGATCCCCTGTCAGGCACAGTGCTCCTGTCTACCACAGCAGCGTCTTTACTGCCCGTTGGCAGGATTACCGGTAGGCTTGCTCCATGAGCAACCCAAGTGTTTCCCAAACCGAACCGCCGGCAATCACGCACATCGGCCCGGTGCAGCGCGTTGGCCTGATCGGCGACGTGCACGCCGAAGACACCCGACTCGAAACGGTGCTGGCGTTCTTTGATGGCGAGCGTCCAAAACTTGATGCGCTGCTGTGCACCGGTGATCTCGCCGACGGCGGTGGCTGCGTCGACCGAGCCTGCGAGCTGTTGCGCGCGCACGGTGTACACACCGTGCGGGGCAACCATGATCGCTGGCTGCTTACGGACAAGGTGCGACATATCGCCGAGGCCCACCGGCGCGAGCAGCTGCAGGACTCGACGCTTGCGTATCTCGAGGCGCTGCCCCTCACGGTCCGGTTCGATACGCCCATGGGCCCGGGCATGCTGTGCCACGGCATCGACCGGCACGACATGGTCAAGATCTGGCCCGGCAACAGCCGCATGCCCCCGGAGCGCAGTGAGCATCTCGACGCGCTGATCGAGGACGGCGAGCTGGCCGTCCTGTTGAACGGCCACATGCACTTCCGCACGCTCGTGCATTTCGAAGGGCTGGTGCTGCTGAACGCCGGCACCTTGAAGCCCCGGCACCGGCCCGGCTTCTCCATCGTGGACTTTGCGGAGCGCACGGCCACGGGCTATGAGTTCCGCGGGGACTACGTGGAGCAGGTGCGGACGCTGAGCCTGGTGCCCGAGCCGCACCATCGCGTCTGGCCCAATACCGCCGCCTTCGACGGCGAGTGGATGCCGACCACCCTGTACGCCAACTGATGCGGGTTCTGCGCAACATTCTGCTGGCGCTGTTCCTGGTCGGGCCCCTCGCCGGCGGTATCGGGGTCTGGTACGTGCGCACCGCCGCCCCGGTCGGCAGCGGCCTGATCGCCAAGCAGCTGTGCACCCTGATCTTCGAGTCCCGGCTAACGCCGGAGCGGGCGCGCCAGGTGTACTTCCGAACCCTGTTCGGGCCCATCGAGCGCATCTTCGCGCACGAGATCGACACCATCGCGGGCACGGTCACCGTCCGCGGCGGTGGCGCCGTCGGCGAGGCCAGCCATCGCCCCGGGCTCGGCTGCACGCAGCAGCACCCGGACATGCCCGCCAGCGCTCTCGAGCCGATCGCCTTCGACGGCCGCCGGCCACTGGAAGCCATCGACGCCAGCGCCCGCGCCACCTACTTTAACGGCGACGCCATCGAGGCAGCGCTGGATCGCGCCTTCGGAGGGCCACCCCATCGCAACACGCTTGCGGTCGCCGTGCTGCATAAAGGCCGATTGATCGCCGAGCGCTACGCCCCCGGGGTCACCGCGGTAACGCCACTGCCCGGCTGGTCCCTGGCCAAAAGCGCAACGGTCACGCTGGCCGGCATGCTCGCGCACCAGGAGCAGATTGCCGTGACCGATCGGGCGCTGTTTCCGCAGTGGCAGGACCCGGATCACCGCGCCGACATCACCCTCGACATGCTGCTGCGCATGACCAGTGGTATCGATCTGACGGAGAACGGCAGCGGCCTCGACGCCAATTCGCGCATGCTGTTCACCACGCCGGACGCCGCCGGCTTTGCCATCGGCCGTGGCCTGCGAGCCGCCCCGGGCACGAGCTTCGCCTACACCAGCGGCTCCACGGTGCTCGCCGCCCGCTATCTCACGGACCGCGCCGGCGGGCCCGGGCCCATGTACGCACTTATCCGCGAGCTCTTCGATACCCTGGGCATGCACAGCGCCGTGATCGAACCGGACGGTGCCGACACCTTTATCGGGTCCAGCTTCATGGTCGCGTCGGCGCGCGACTGGGCCAAGCTCGGGCAGCTTTACCTGAACCGCGGGCGCTGGGATGAGCGCGTACTCTTTGATCCGTCCTGGGTCGACTACGTCAGCACCCTCACCCCGGAAAGCGGCAGGCGGCGCTACCACGCGGGATTCATGGGGCAGCGCCCGCTGTCTGTCTACGAGGAACATGGCGCACCGCCGCCGCCGGCCGATACGCTAGCCGGCCACGGTCTGCAGAACCAGGCGCTTTACGTCCTGCCCGGCGCTGACATGGTGATTGTGCGACTGGGCGCCAGCGGCCGTTACTGGGACTCCGGGGAGTGGCAGCTGATCGATGATCTGCTCGCCGCCAGGCAAGCGGAACCTTCTTCATGAGCAAGGAACGGCCCTACGTCGATGCCCTGCCCAGCGAAGCGCTCAGTGAAAGGTTTGTGCGCAGCCGCGGGCCCGGCGGGCAGAACGTCAATAAGGTCGCGACCGGGGTGCAGCTGCGCCTGAGCCTGGATGCGGCTGCGCTCGTGGCGACTGCGCGGGCACAACTGCTGCATCACGCCAGTCATCTGGCCAGCGGCGATGACGCCATCACCATTTTCGCCGACCGCTTCCGCTCTCAGCGCCGGAACCGGGAAGACGCGCTGGATCGACTGGAAGCCCTGCTGGCACAGGCCCATCGTCAGCGCAAGGCGCGCGTGGCGACACGCCCGAGCCGCGCCAGTGTCGAGCGGCGGCGGCAGAACAAAGCGCAGCGCGGCCGGGTCAAGCAGAACCGGCGGCCGCCACCGGTGGACTAGCGTTCCGGGTTGCGCGCAGCGGTGGCTCGAACTTCGGCAGTCGCGGCAGATCATGCGCCAGGTGCGCCTGGAGCGCATCCCCGACGTGGTCGTAGACCGCTTTGAGTTGAAGCGTGTTCCGCAACTCGGGGCGCGCCACCAGCCACACGTCAATCGCGACCGCGACGCCACCGTCCATCACCGGCACTGCGTCCGGCAGCTCATCGAGCATAGGTAGCGGCAGCGCAGCAATGCCCCAGCCGGCGAGCATGGCGGCGCGCTGCGCGAGGATCGATTCACTGCGAAACACGATTCCGGCGTCCGGGATAAACACACCGACGCCGGCGGCCCCCTGCTGAAAGCGACTTTCTTCCACCCCATCGATGAAGCGATGGCCGTCGAGGTTGTCGGGCGTGGGCTCGCCGAAGCGCTCGAGGTACGTCTTCGACGCGCAGGCCAGCATCGGCACTTCGCCGACGCGGCGGCAGATGAGTTCCTGCTGCTGGGGACGCACGTGTCGGATCGCGAGATCCGCCTGCCGCTCGAGCAGATTGAGCTGCTCATTGGCGACCAGAAACTCGACCGGCACGCCGGCGCCAGGCCCCGCTGCGAGGCTCGGCAGCAGCAGTGCGGGCACCGTTTCCATCAGCAGCTCGGCCACGGTGATCCGGATCCGCGGCAGCGGCGCAGCACGCACGCCGTCGGACAGACGCTCGAAGGCGACGGCCTGCTCGCGCATCGCTCGCGCCTGAGAGGCGAGTGCCCGGCCTTCCCGATTCAGGGTCAAGCCCTGCTTGGTGCGGTTGAACAGCGTCAGCCCCAGCGCCGCCTCGAGCTGCTGGATGTGGCGAGACACCGTGGGGTGCGCCAGGCGCAGGACGCGGGCGGCCGCGGCCAGGGAACCGCTATCAGCCACGGCCACGAAGGTCCGCACCAGATTCCAGTCCAAGTCCGGATTGGAAGTCGCCTGACTGTGAACAACCATCGTCAGCCCCTGCACAAATTCGAGAACCTGGTTATACGTTACTTTTGTTCCCAGAACCACCGAAGAACGTTACTTTAGGTAACACGTGCTGACTGGTGCTCATTCGCGTTCTGGCCAGCAAGACTCTGACCCCAAGCCAGCAGGGCCCTGAAAAGGACCCGAATCAAGGAAGCCCCTTATGTCTTTTGCCAAGAAAATCATCAGCTTATCGATCCTCCCGGCCGCCGTACTGGGCGCCACCAGCGCACTGGCCCAGCCGAGCACTGGACCTGAGTTCCGCGGCTACAGCAAGTGCGTTGACACTGCTCAGAGGGCCAGCCGTGGTCTGACCACTGATCGTTTCTACCTGACCAACACTTCCGCTGAGGCGCGCGAGTACTTCATCAACGGGACCCGCTGGGAATCCGGTGATCGCGTAAAGGTACGGATCAACTGCGAAACCAGCGTCAGCGGCCGCAAGCTGATCAGCTACAACATCGACCAGGGCCAGTACCGCAACACCCGCGGTAGCGTCACCGTCGAAGTCGCCGAGCGCTAGGAGCCGGCAACCTCAACCACCCCCGCGTCTCAAGGGTCACGCAGCCGGCGACTGTCGTCGGCCGCGGAGGGGCAAGCGGGGAAGCAGGCGGGGTACCTGGGCCTGATAGGCGCTGTACCCCGGCTTGGCCGCAGCGAGCTTGCGCTCGATCATCGCGACAGTGATGCCGGCAAACAGCGCGATCATGACCACCGGCCCCAGCCAGACCCACCAGGCGGCGGGACTCGCCCCGACCCCAAACAGGCACACGCCTACCCAGAATCCGATCTCGCCCAGATAGTTCGGATGCCGACACCAGGCCCACACGCCGCTGCGCAGCAGCTCGCTCGAATCGTCCCGATTACGTCGGAACGCCAGCAGCTCAAGGTCCGCGCGCCGCTCCAACCAGATCGCGGCCCCCGTGACCAGCAGTGCCACGCCATCCAGAGGGCCAAGGGGCGCCGGCCGCGGGAGCTCATCGGCGCCAAGCCAGGGCAGGGCATCGACGACCGCAGCACCGGTGGCGACATAAGCGCCCAGACATCCGAGAAAGACCCAGACCGTGGGCATGAGATGGATTCCCAACAGACTCACGGGCCAATACAGCGGGCCTAGCTGCGCCTGCAGCTGGCGATAACGCCAGTCCTCGTCGCCGAGACCCTCCCAGCCACGGCCCCAGTTATGCGTGAGCCGCACCGCCCACCAGAGTACGAGCGCCAGTAGCAGCAGGCTGCGCGGGTCACCGAGGGTGCCTCCAACCGCCATCCAGTAGAGCACCAGCAGTGGTGGCACCACGCTCCAGTAGGGATCGTAGAAGCTCGAGTTCCGATAGCCCACGCTGAAGGCGAAGATCACCACCGTCGCCACGACATCCGCTGCGAACGCGAGCAGCAGCGCACCGCCGCCAAGGCGTTCCCGCAGCAGCACAATGGTCAGCACCGCCGCCAGCAGCGCGATGCCGTACGCCAGCACCACGGGTCCGAATCGCTTCCTGTCAGTCAATGGGTCCCCCGGTCAGAACAGCCCCAGCTGCCGATCATCGCCTACAACCTGCGCGAAGTTCAGCCCCAGCAGGTCCAGCACCGGCTCGGCGACCGGCCGCAGCTGCTTCTCGACATAGTGCTCGAGGTCCACCGGAGCACTCTGCGCATCGACCGGCTCCGGGCCGGCGCGGGTCATGCGATAGGCGATGACCTGCCGCCGGCCGCCGGCCGGGCTGGCAGATTTGCGGGCAGCCTGCACGTGCGGCGGCGTGTTGGCGGTGTACTCCGCGACGGGCTTGCGCAGCCCCTTGCGATAGATGAGCTCGTCATCGAGCTCCCCAGCGCGCAACGCTCGCACCCGATCCGCCAGGTAGCCGGCCACATCCTCGCCGCGGAACAGCCGCTCATAGAGTGCGCGCTGCGTATGTCTGGCCAGCGCCGTCCAGTCGCGGCGCACGACCTCCATGCCAACGAACTCCAGGTCACCTTCGCGCAGGCCCACATAGCGTTTCCGAGCGCCGCCGGTGCCGCCGCGCAGAGCCGGCAGCACGAGCTGCTCATAGCGCTTCTCGAACTCGAGCTCGAGGCGGCTGCTCACCCGGGCCTCGGTGCTCAGGACACGGCTTAGGTCTTCATTGAGCTGCACCGCCAGGGCTCTGCCCGCGGCAGCCGAAGGGTCAGCGCGATCGGCCAGCACGAAGAGGCTGTCCGTATCCCCATACAGCACCGCGTAACCACGCTGCGTAAACCAGTCGCGCGCCCAATTCAGGAGCCGCCGTCCTTCCGCGGTGATCGCGTTCGCGATCCGGGGGTTATAGAACCGACAGGCCGAAGTCCCGAGGACCCCGTAGAAGCTGTTCATGAGAATCTTGATGGCTTGCGCCGCCACCGAGTTTCCGGCTGCCTTCGCTGCCGACCGCTGAGGAAACAGATCGTCGAGCAGCGCGGGCAGAATGCCCGGCGCCCGATCGAAGCGAGCGCCACCCACCTCGATCTGCCCGCTGGGCAGCGGTGATTCATCCGCGGTGCCGCGGAAGCCGAGAGGGTCAATGTTGAAGGTACGGATGATGCTTGGATACAGGCTCTTGAAGTCGAACACCCAGACGTCGTGATAGTGACCGACCCGGGGCTCGAAGACCCGGCCACCCGCCTGCGGCACACGGTCCGCACGAGACGGCCGCTTGAGCGTTGGTGCGGCAATCCCCCGTCGATGCAGCTCGATCATGTAGAGGTAGTCGAAAGACGCGATGCTGGCCGCGACCCGGTCCGGCGTCATGCCCGTCAGCTGCCCCCGGGCCAGCGCGAGCTCCACGAGCTTGAGCCGACTCAGGATGTCGATCACCAGGCGGGAGTCCGCCAGGGAATAGGCACAGAACGCCGGCAGATCGTTACGATAGCCCTGCAGGATCTCCCCAAGCCGGTTCTTCGCATCGCCCTTGAGTACCTTGCCTTCTCCCAGCACCTGCCGGGCCACGGCGTCGAGCGCATAGGACTCCATGGACACGAAGGCACCGCGCAGCAGATCGACACCGTCGAGTACCAGACGTCCCGCTAAAGACACGGCGCTACTGCCGAAATAGCCTTCCGCCTGCCGCAACCTCGGCGACTGCTCATCACGGCCCAACGCGAGGATCAGCTTCGCACGCTCGGCAAAGCGCAGTAGCTGCGCCAGATCGAAATCGATCACGTTCCAGCCGGTCAGGACATCCGGATCCGCGCGCCGCACTCGCTGGACGAAGTGTGCCAGGAGCGACCGCTCGTCGGGGAAACTGCGCACGCCTTCCGGTACCGGTCGCCGGTCCGGGTCGCACAGCAGCACGATGGCCTCATCGCAACCGTAGAGCGAAATCGCCAGCAACGCATCGCGGGTAGGATCGGTCTCGATATCCAGTGCCAGCACCCGGGGCGCGACCGCAACCGACGCCGGCTGCAGCTGCGGATCATCAAACAGCCAGTCGACACCGGCATCCGTGCGGCCGGGGCGCGGCTCGCCATCGATCGCGACGCCGCAGCGAACGCCGGCATCGATCAGCCGCCGGTAGGCAAAGCGCAGATCCGCTTCGAACGTCGGCAGGCCGGCGTCGTGCAGGCGCTCGCGGATGGCAGGCACATCGCCCGGTACCGCCGTGACCAGTGGGGTCAGCGGCTCGCCAACAAGGCTACGCACAGGCGCGCCGGTGGTCTTACCAGCCTGGGCGCCCAGCCGCAGCGCCGCGGACCGGTCACACGCCCGCACGTAAAAGGTGGGCTGCGAGCGATGGTCGCGAATGAGGAAGCGCTCGCCATTCTCAAGCAGACCGAAGTAGTGGCCCACAGGGTGTGCACCGGAAATCCGGTAGGTGGCCTGATAAATGAAGCCGCGATAGATCACTTTCCCATTGTGAGGCATTGGTCCGCTGGGGTCACAGGCTGGTTCACAGGTGGTTCACCGGAGCACTCCGAGACTTCGCGCGAGCAACCAGCCGTCGTACACTTGGGCAATGAGCAACGCAGCCACTATTCTCCTCGTCGAAGATCATCAGGAACTCGCCGCCACCGCCGGCGCGTACCTCGAGTCCAGCGGTTACGTGGTCGACTATGCCAGCGATGGCAACATGGCCATGAACCTCGTGGCCGAAACGACCTTCGACGCGATCGTTCTGGACATCATGCTGCCGGGCATCGACGGGCTCGAAGTCTGTCGGCGCCTGCGCGAGGAAGAACGCTCTACGACGCCGATCATCATGCTCACCGCGCGCGATCAGCTCGATGACAAGCTGTCCGGTTTCGAAGTGGGTTGTGATGACTACCTCGTCAAGCCGTTCGATATGCCGGAGTTGGTTGCACGCATCGAGGCGCTGATCCGCCGCGAGCGTGGCATGGCAGCGCGCTACGAAGTCGGGCCCATCACACTCGATGTGGACACGCTGACGGTCACCCGCGACGAGCAGACCCTGAAGCTGTCGCGAACGGGCTTCGATATCCTGAAGATTCTCATGCGCGAAGCGCCCAAGGTGGTGACCCGCGAAACCATCGAGCGCGAGCTCTGGGGCGAAGACGTCCCGGACAGCGATGCCCTGCGCAGCCACCTGTACAACCTGCGCCAGGTCGTTGACAAGCCGTTCGACGCAGCGCTCATCGAAACGCTTCCGGGACGCGGATACCGCCTACTGGAAGGCTGAGCGTGCGAATCGTCTGGTTCCGCAATGACCTGCGGACCGCGGACCACGAAGCGCTCAGCGCCGCCGTTCAGGCAGGGCCCTGCGTTGGGGTCTTTCTCTGGGCCGAGACCCAGTGGCAAGCGCACGACGTCGGTGCGCCAAGACTTGCGTTCCTGCGGCGCACGCTGGCGCAGCTGCAGCGGGATCTGGCTGCGCTCAACATCCCCCTGATCATCGCCCGCGCCGACCGCTTTGCAGATGCGCCGCGAGTCATGATGCGAATCGCCAGCGCCGTTGATGCCTCACACATCCACGCGAGCGAAGAGTTTCCGTTGAACGAGCGGATCCGTGACTCGAAAGTGGGCAAAGCCTGCCGCGATGCGAACGTTCAGTTCGTGCTGCATGACGGCGGGGCACTCATGGCTCCGGGCAGCGTGGTCAAGGACAACGGCGAACCCTACAGCGTGTTCACCCCGTTCAAGAAGCGCTGGGCGGCGCAGCTGGGTGCTGCCGCTCGGACGCCCATCGCGATACCAGCGCCTGCCGTGGCCGCACCGCCGGTACCGCAGATTCATCAGGTGGCCGTGCGAACCGATGAGTGCCTGGATTGCGAGAAACCGTTCGAAGGCATCGATGCCGGGCTGATGGCAAGCCACTGGCCCGGCGGCGAAGGCGAGGCCGGGCAGCGGCTTCGCGCCTTCAGCAGACAGCGGCTCGGTGACTATGATGAGATCCGGGATCTGCCGGCGGTGGACGGTACCAGCGCGCTGTCACCCTACCTCTCGATCGGCGCCATCTCCGCCCGGAGCTGCCTGGCCGCCGCGCTCAAGACAAATGGCGATCGGCTGTTCGGCGGCAACCCCGGTGCGTCGACCTGGATCAGCGAGCTGGTGTGGCGCGATTTCTACCGGCATGTCGTGATCCACTATCCCCACGTCAACAAGCACCGCGCGTTCAAGGAGGACACGGACGCGTTGCCGTGGCGGCACGACAAAGGAGAGCTGGCGGCCTGGCAGGAAGGGCAGACCGGCTATCCGCTGGTGGATGCTGCCATGCGCCAGCTCAACGACACCGGCTGGATGCACAACCGGCTGCGCATGGTGGCTGCGATGTTCCTCAGCAAGCATCTGCTGATGGACTGGCGCCTCGGCGAGCGCTACTTCATGGAGCGTCTGGTCGATGGCGACTTTGCCGCCAACAACGGCGGCTGGCAGTGGTCCGCCTCAACCGGCACCGATGCGGCGCCTTACTTCCGGATCTTCAATCCGACCTCGCAGGCCGAGCGCTACGACGCGGACGGCGCCTTCGTGCTGGCGCATGTGCCAGAGCTCAAACCGCTGGCAACGCATCTTGAAGGCAGACGCCGCAAGCACTTCTTCGAGCCCTGGACGGCGCCGCAGCCAGCGCCCGATTACCCGGCGCCGATCGTGGACCACAAGTTCGCCCGGGAGCGTGCGCTGGCGGCCTTCAAGAGCCCCTGAACAGCACGCTGAACTCCGTGCCTTCGCCAGGCGCGCTCTCAACGTCGAGATCCCAGCCATAGCGATCCGCGATCCGCTTCACGATCGCAAGGCCCAGGCCGTAGCCGTTGGCCTGGTTACGTCCCCCCTCGCCGCGATAGAACGCTTGGTATAGCTGCTTCTGTTCCTCAGGCGACATGCCGACTCCGGAGTCCTTCACGGTCAGCACGTCCCGCTCCACGATCAGCTCCACCTGCCCCTTGGGGGAGTAGTTGATGGCGTTGCGCACCAGATTGCTGATCACGATGCGCAGCATCTCCGAGGGCGCGTCTACCTGCGCCTGGGCCCGCTCGGTCACTGTGAGGCTCACCTCCCGCTGTGACGCCAGGTCCGAGAGCAGATCGGCTTCTTTCTGTGCCGCCTGATTCAGGCTGGCCGGCGATTCCGGCGCGGTCGGATATTCCTCCCGGGCCAGAATGAGCAGCGTCTGCAGTAGGGTCTGCATGTTGTTGGCAGTGCGGCGCATCCGCGACAGCGCTGCCAGATCATAAGGCGGTCGATCCTGGTTCCGCTCCAGC
>JBCDIK010000113.1:0-12730 GCA_038749065.1 Pseudomonadota bacterium
CCACAGCCGCGGTAGCGGATGAAGCCGCGGTAGCGGATGAAGCCGCGGTAGCGGATGAAGCCCCAACCGCGAGCGACCAAGTGGTCGCAACGTCCAGCACAGGCGTCACCGTTGACGCGGAGTGTCTGGCCATCGAGCGCGCGTTCGCTCAGAACCGTATTGAAGATCTGGCGGCATTGCGGCCTAAGCAGCCTCGCTGGCAGGCCCAGCAGTCCTTTCGTCTGGCCTCAGCCTACATTCCGGCGGATCGCAAGCCGGAGGCGTTGGCCGCGATTCGCCGCGGACTGCGGGTGGTCAAGGCCGCCCTGAAGCAGAATCCGGAAGACGTCGAGCTGTTGCTGCTCGGAACCATGCTGGATGGGGAGTATCTGCTCATCAACCGTTGGCGCTTCTTCCACAACGGGCTGCGTGGACTGCGGCGCATTGCGAGAGCCGAAGCGCTGGATCCGGACAACCCGCGCGCCCGGCTCATCCGCGGCAGCGCTAAAGTCGTACTGCCTGGTATCTTCGGAGGCAGCGCCCGCGAGGCCAAGACCATTCTCGAGCCCGCCGTTCGGGACACCGCGCTGTGCGCGGAAGGCGACTGGGCCCAGGTCGACCTGCTGAACTGGCTTGGGCGCGCTGACAGCGACTTGGGCGATGCCGAAGGCGCACGCCGCTACTTCGAGCGCGCGCTCGCCCGCTCCCCCGACAACCACTGGGTCCGTCTGGCCATGACCGGCGAGGGCTATCGCTGGCAGGAGGACGCAACCGACAGCGCCGCCTCTGACGCAGAACGCTCCAAGCCGTAGCCCGATACCCCGCGAGTGGTCACGACCCCCGGGACGACAAGCCCACACACGGGCGCAGCCAGCGCACCCGTCGCAGTGCTTCGTAGCTGAGCAGCACAGCCACAGCGGTCCCGGTGGTCAGCAAAGCGAACTTAAGAGGAATGCCCAAAGGCAGCGGCAGGATGTAGACCTCGAGCAGCACCAGCCAGGGCAGGTGCAGGCAGAACAGCGGATACACTGCCGCATTCAGGTACCGCAGCACGGAGCTGTCGCGCTGCAGATAGCGCGCGCCGTAGCCGAGCAGCGCCAGCAACCAGCACCACAGATTCGCAACGCGTACGAGGCAGAACAGCAGGTAGTCATCGACGCCAACGGGTCCCCAGGGGGATGGTGATGTCCCCGCGTCCAGAGAAAAGAACCGCACCTGCAGCACCGCGCTCGCGACGATGGCGCAGGCCAGCGACAAGCGGCGCCAGTGGTAGGCACGCAACAGCAGGGGCTCGTGGCTGGCGAAGGCAAAACCCGCGAGAAAACACAGGCCCCACTGGCAGAAGCTGGCCCAGTCATGGATCAGATCGCGAAAACCGGGAAACAGCGCCCGCAGGGGCAGCTCGAACAACAGCAGCACCGCGGCAAAGGCGTAGATGCGACCACCGCGCTCGAACCAGGTCAGGATCCGTGCGAAGGGCCTCTGCCCAGCGCCGCGCAACCAGGACAGCAGCGGCAGCATCAGCATGCAGTACAGCCACAGATAGGCGATGAACCAGAAATGGTGCCAGCTCAAGTTGCCCGAGGGGTACAGCCCCCGGGACAGCAGCGTGCCGTAGAACGTCTGCAGCGACACGTCGGTCAGACCGAGGTAGCGCTTCTCCAGCCAGACCATCGGCGGCACCAGCACGACGATGCCGAAAACCAGGGGCACCAGCAGGCGGCGACTGCGCTCGGCCGCAAAGGCACGGCGGTCCCGGTGGCGCTGGGCAAAGCACACGCCCACCCCGGCGACCAGAAACAGCAGCGCCAGCCGGAATTGGTGCAGGAACGCAACGAAGCGCTGCAGCACCGGGCTGGGCTCTGGATTCAGAACCATAGGCAGGCCATCGGGCAGGAACGCAACGGCCGCGTGGAAGTAGATGAGGGCGATGAAGGCCAGCACACGCAGCCAGTCGAGATCGAGGCGGCGGGTCTGGATCGGTGCCAGGACAGCCGGCGGCGGCAGCCCTGCGGTAGGTTTGGTCATGTGGAAGACAGCTCCGGTCGTGGGCGGTCTTCAGCACAGCGTTTCGCGGGGCAAGGGTCTGCCGGATTTCTCGATGAAACGGCCGGAATTCGAATTCAGGTCGCTTTCTCTCCCGCCGTCGGGGCCTGCTGGCGCCAGCGTGTCGGGGTCTGGCCGGTTTCCATTCGAAACGCCGCGTTAAAGGCGGAGATGGAACGAAAGCCGACGTCCAGCGCAATGGTCAGCACCGGCAGCTGTGGCTCGCTGCGGAGGCGCTGCTGTGCCTCCTCCAGTCGATAGCCGTTGATGAAACGGTTGAAGTTACGATGACCAAGCTGCCGATTGATGATCCGGCGCAGCTCATGCTCCGTCAGCTCCAGATGCGCAGCCAGGCGTCCAATCTTCAGATCGTGACGGGCATAGAGGCGCTCTGACCGCATCGCATGCTCGAGCCGGGCCAGCACGGCTGCACTCGCTCCGGGCGCCGGTCGTTTCGCGGGCGGCAGGGCTGCAGGAAACAGCACCTCAACCGCCACCGCCCGGGTCAGCGTGCCGTTGACTGCCAGCAGGCCCGCTGCGAACAGCCCCATGCCAAGGAGCTCGAGGAACGAATTCACTCGCCATCCAGACCAAAGCTCGACCACCACCACCGTGAGCACCGTCAGGCACAGCAGCGCGATCAGCAGACCGCGCAGGCGCCGTCGCCGCGGATCGAGATCGCCATCACGGCCTTGCCACAGCAAGACCAGCGCCGCCAGGCAGCAGCTGAGCTTCGCGAGCTGGAGCGCCAGGGTGAGACCCTGCGTGCCCGCCGTGGTCGCGGCGTCCTGCAACGCTGCGATCAACAGCAACAGGCCATAGCCGACCACCGGCCCGAGCATTGGGCGGCCAAGCCGTGTTCGATCTTCGAAGGCATGCCAGACGAACAGGAGCAGCAGCAATGGGATCAACGCTGCGAGGGTGCCCAGCGCTGCTGTCAGGCTCTCGGGCACCGAGGGGGGCAGCGCCGGGGCCAGCAGATAGGCCGCGACCGCGAGCGCCAGCGCAACGGCAATCCAGCGGGTCCGCCGCTGCCGGTCAGGGACCGTGCCGGCGCCCAGCAGCACACTCAGAAACAGCGCCTGCGAGGCGCCCAGCACCCGGAGAAAGTCGATCCAGTCTGCCATCGCTGCCGCTGTTGCCCGGTCACGACCACCATACGCAATCGTGGTCCGAATGGCCTGCTTACGCCCTGGTATCAGCGGTGCTGCGCATAAAGGTGCTCCACCCAGACGATGGTCTCGTGCGATCGATAGTCCGCGCGCCAGTAATCAATGGCTTCGCGCGTGGAGACTGGCAGGACAAAGGGCAGCGCAGCGGGGAGCGCTACGGGAAACAGGAGTGCCGCTGCGGTGAGATCCGCCAGGCCGAACGCAGGCCCGCATAGATAGTCTCGATCCGCACGCAGCGTCGCCAGGCGGTCGAGGGTCTCGACCAACTGCCGCTCCCCATCCGCCGCCGCGGCAGCATCAATCCCGTCGAGTTTGCGCAGCATCGGTCCAAGCAGCGGACCCATAGCGCGCAGCAGCACGCGCATACCCATTCCGTGCTCGATGGCAAAGAGCCTGGGGATCGTTGCGGGCGCGCGCTCCAGCAGTTGGTGGAAGAGCGCCCGGCGCAGGGGTGCCCCGATCGCATCTTCCAGCTCAGCACACAGGGCCCAGGCCTGATGCTCCCCGCCCGCATCGCCCGGCAGCAAACCGGCCTGTGGCGCCTGCTCATGGGCCCACCGGGCAATCGCGCCGGAGCCACAGAGCACGCCCCGCTCGGTTCGGGTATCGAGCACGGGCGTTGATGACTGACCGGAGACGGCCTTGAGCCGCCGCATGTGCAGCCCAGGAACCTGCGTGGCGCGCTGGTAGCGAATGCCTGCGTGATCGAGCGCCCAGCGAGCGCGCTCATTGAAGTGCGAGAAACGGAATTCGTACAGAACCGGTGTGCTCATGGTCGGAAGCGTTGCTTTTTAAATATTATGATCATAATATCATATTCCCGCCGGAGAGCCACTTCGGCAAAACCAAACATCAAGAGTCGACCATGACCGCACCTGTCGTGCACTTCGAGATCATCAGCAAACACAGTCACCCGGGGTTCTACGAGTCGGTTTTCGGCTGGCAGGCGGACCGCAACAACCCGGCCGGCTACGGCACCATCAGCGCCGAACAGACCGGCATCAGCGGTGGTATGGGCGCGCCCTACGAGTCTGAGGAGATGCCTTACGCCACCGTCTACGTCGCGGTGCCCGACATCAACGAAGCGCTTGAGGCCGCGCAACAGGCCGGTGGCAGCATTGCCCTGAGCAAGCGCGAGTTCTTCCCCGGCGGCCCCACCATAGCCCAACTCGCGGATCCCGATGGCGTGCGCATCGGCCTGCTTGAACGCCCCGCCTGAAGGTGAAACCCTGCGCCCATGCCCCTAAGTCGTGAACACAAGGCGCAGACCCGCGCCCGGATCATCGAGACCGCAGCGCGTCTGTTTCGTGAGCATGGCTACGAGGGTGTGGGCATCAAGGCCCTCATGAGCGCCGCCGGCCTGACGAACGGGGCGTTTTACGCGCACTTCGACAGCAAGCAGGACCTGCTGGAAGCCGTGCTCGATGTGCCCCTGGAGTTCACGGCGCAGCTGCGCAAGGCGGAAGACCGCGGCGCCTCCCGGGAGGCCTTGCACTACTACCTGGACCCTGAGCACTTCGAGCTCATCGCGCGGGACTGCACACTCGCCACGCTGCTGGGCGACGCGGCGCGCAGCGACGCCGCCGGACAGGAACAGCTCGCGGCACATGTCGAAGAACTGTGCGCGACCATCGAGCGGCAGATCGCCGCCGAGCAGCCAAAGCGCTCCGCAGCTGCGCGGCGCGCGCTCGCGCTCGAGGTGCTGCAGCTGTGCATCGCCAACATCAGTCTCGGTCGGGCGCTGGGGAACATCCCTCTAACCACCGAACTGGCAGCCGCGGCCCGCGGCGCGATCGATCGACGCCTGGACGCACCCGACCCCTGACGCGGAGAGACCCGCTATGACCAAGACGCTCTGCACCCTGCTCAGTCTGCTGCTATCGGGCGCGGCAGCCGCCGCCACCCCGCCCTGCACTGAGGCCCCCTACCGTGCCTTTGACTTCTGGATCGGCACCTGGGATGTCCACACCACCGACGGGCAACTCGCGGGCACCAACCGCATCACCGCCGAGGAACAGGGGTGTCTGCTGGTGGAGCGCTGGCGCAGCACCACCGGCGTCAGCGGCCAGAGCTACAACTTCTACGACACCGCCACCGGGCGCTGGCGCCAGCTCTGGGTCAGCCCGGGTGCGATCATCGACTACGCCGGCAATCTGGACGGCGACGACATGGTGCTCGAAGGCACGATCACCAATCGTGCGGGTGGCACCACAGCACCGTTCCGCGGACGCTGGTCACCACTGGCCACCGGCCAGGTGCGTCAGCATTTCGAACAGTGGGATGACGCAACGCAGCGCTGGGAACCCTGGTTCACAGGCATTTACTCGCGCGCAGCGGCCGAGTTGCCGAGTGCCGGTCAGCCCGACTGAGTGCGCGCCCGGCACATCAGGCTGAGGACCAGCAGCGGCGGCACCCAGGGGAAGGCACGCTCAAAAGGATCGCCGGGGAGCGTCGCCAATCGAACCAGCGCGCCGGCATCGACCCCGGCAGGCCCAGTACCGAGCGCATAGAACAGCACGCAGCTGCCGAACCCCAGCGCCATCGCCAGCAGCGCCGCCTGGCCGCCCACCGCTCGCCCCATGACCCGGAACAACACGATGGGACCGAACGCTGCGCCGAGCGCGGACCAGGCGAACAGCACGCGATTGAAGATCGTATCTGGCAGCGTCAGGGTCAGCACCACCGCAACCACGGCGATGCTGAGCATGACCAGCCGCGAGGCAAGCAGCTCCCGGCCGGGGAGGCGCGCATTCACCCCGAGATCGTGCGCGACCGCGCCGGCCGCCGCGAGCAGGATCGAATCGACCGTGGACATCACCGCCGACAGCGTCGCGGCGATCACGATCCCGGCGACCACCGTCGGCAGGTAGGCATTGGCGGCGGCGTAGAACAGTGTTTCGCCGTTGCCCAGATCTGGCATGAGCGCGCGCCCGGACAGGCCCAGGACGATCATGCCCAGGAACACGGCAACCCCCCAGGTGATCGCGATCGCAAACCCCTGACGCCGCTCCTTATCGCCGCGCACGGCCATCAGCCGGCTGAGCAGCTGCGGCTGCCCAAGGGTCCCCAGGGAGGTGCCGAGCAGGCCGATCACAAACCCGGCAAAGACCAGCCCAGGATGCCCGCCGCTTAAGCTTAGGTAGTTCGCCGGCATCTGCTGGGTGAGTGTTGACCACATCGTCTCGAAGCCACCCGCTGCGGTCAGTGCCGCGAGCGGTACCCCCAGCGCCACCAGCATCATGATCACCGCCTGAATGGTGTCGGTGATGCTTACGGCCCAGAATCCGCCCAGCAACGAGTAGACCACCACGATCACCGCACCGAGGATCACCGCCTGCGGCACGCTGAGACTGAAGTGCTCGGCGAGCGCATTCCCTGCCGCATCGAACTGCGCGGCGATATAGAAGACGAAGCAGAACAAGATCAGCAACGCCGCCAGCGCGGCCGCCGCGGCGCGGGACGGCCCCGCGGCATCCTGGAGCACGAAGTCCGTGGGCGTGATCTGATCAAAACGCAACGACTCAGTGCGCAGCTGCGGCCCGAAGTAAAGCCAGACCACTGCGTACCCGGCCCAGATGCCTGGCACCATCCACAGCGCCGACAGACCGACCGCATACACGAACCCCGAAAACCCGAGCAGCACCCAGGCCGAGGATGTGCTCGCCGCATAGGACAGGCCCGCCACGAAGGGCCCAAGACCGCGGCCACCCAGAAAGAAGTCCGTCTCGCTGCGGTTGCGCCGGGTCGCCCAGACGCCGACCGCAATGAGCAGCAGCTTGTACCCCACGAGGGTGATCAGCACGACGGTGGCAGTCGACACGGGTGATCCTGGCAGCCGGGGAAAGTTGCGGAGATACTAGGGCAATCGCACGTTTCGGCAAGGGGACCCGTGGCCGCACTGCAGACTGAGCTCAGCGACGGGCAACTGACGATCACCATCAATCAGCCCGCCCGCCGCAACGCCATGTCGCAGCAGATGTGGCGGGATCTGCAGCAGGCGCTTACGCGCGCGCAGGTTGATGCGGCCGTACACCTGGTGCGGATCAGCGGCGCCGGGGAGGCGTTCTGCGCCGGTGCCGATATCTCCGAGTTCGACCGGATCTACGCGAGCGCCGCCAGCGCGGAGGCTGCCAATGCCACCATTGCGGCCGGGCTCGAGGCGCTCGATGCCCTGCGCAAGCCCAGCCTCGCGGTGATTCGCGGCGCCTGCAACGGCGGCGGCTGCGCCCTGGCCATGGCCTGCGATTTTCGCCTCGCCAGCACCAGTGCACGCTTCGGCATCAATCCCACGGCGCTGGGGCTTTCCTACAGCTTTCGCGACTGTCAGCGCCTCGTCCATCGCATTGGCCTGGACCGCGCCCGGACGCTGCTGATCGGTGGCCAAAGCATCGACGCGACAACTGCCGCGTCCTGGGGCCTGGTGAGTGAGACCCTAGCTGACGACGCGCTTGAGGCAGCCGCGCAGACGCTCGCCGAATCGCTGCGCGAGCGCTCGCTGTCGGCTCTGATGGCCGTAAACGCCAACCTCAACGCCATCGACGGCGGCCAGGGTACGAGCGACGCCGAGCTCGATGCCCTGTTTGCGGACACGTTCGCCTCCGCTGACTTTCGCGCGGCCACCGCGCGTTTCCTCAACAAAGGCTGAGCAAGGACCGGTCCTCATGCGCCCCTACTATCTTCAGCTCAACGGTCGCTGGCAGCACCTGTGGCTAGCTGGCAGCGGCGCGCCGCTGCTGCTGCTGCACGGCTCTCCTAATCAGGCGCTGATGTTACGGCCGCTGATCGAGCGGCTGGCCCAACAGTTCCTGGTCATCGCCCCGGACACGCCGGGCAATGGCTACTCGGATCCGCTACCGGCAAGCCAGGGCGAAGCCGAACACTATGCCGCCAACGCCCTCGAGCTACTGAGCCAGCTCGGCGTCCCGCGCTTTGCCGTCTACGGCTTCCATACGGGCGCCACCACCGCCGCGGAGCTCGCAACACGGGCCTCCGCGCAGGTCAGCGCCGTCGTGCTGGATGGCTATGCCCTGTGGAGCGACGAAGAGGCCGCAGCGCTCGATGAGCGCTACCTCGCACCAATCGAGCCGGCTGCCGATGGCAGCCATCTCACGGCCATCTGGAGCCGGGCCATCGATCAGAACCTGTTTTTTCCCTGGTACGACGGCCGCCGGCAGAACGCGATCAGCTATGACCTGCGGGAGCTCGACCGGCTGCACAGCCGCGCCATGGACTTTCTCAACGCCGGCGATGCCTACCGACAGGCCTACCGCCCGGCCCTGAAGGCGGACGGGGGCGAGCGCCTGGCCAGGCTCGCAGCCACCGGCGTGCCCACCCTGGTGCTCGCCGAAGCCAGCGACGTGCTGGCCGGTCATCGCGAGCGCATGCCCAGCGCGCTCGACTTAAGCTACGAGATCGCAGCGGACAGTGCGACCCGGCTCGATCGCATTGAAGCCTTTTTCCGCGCCGAAGCGCCAGCGCTGCTGGCGGATGGCGTGCACCTGCCGGATAGCCGGCGCCGCTACGTGCGGCCGCGGGAACTGCCCGTTGCGGCCGACGAGTGGCTGTATGTGGCGCTACCCGATGCGCACCCGCGACGCCTGTGGCTGCACGATCTGGGGCAGTCGCACCGGCGCGGCGCCAGCACCGACCTGCGCCTGGATCTGCCCGGGCACGGTTACAGCACCATGCGCTGGCCGCAGGAGGACGACGCGGTCGCGACGATCCTGCGGGAGACCCTGGCCGAGCTCGACCTGGCGGACATCGCCGTCGCCGGGCGGGGACTGGGGCAGCAGCTGGCGGAAGCCATGGCCGGGACCACACCGGCACCGGCGAGCCCGCCACGGGTGCCGGACCTGTCACCGAGCTGGGAAGGCGCACACCTGCTGCGCGCCTGGCACTACACGCGGCTGCGCAGCCAGTTCCGGGACTGGACCGCGCCGCACGGCGCAACCCGCGCGGCAACGGACCTGCCTGAGCCTGCCGTGCTGCACACCCAGACCCTCGATCTGCTGCGGGCCGGAGCGGCGACCCTTAATCGCCTGGGCGATCCGATCGGCTCGACGTTTCCGAATTGAGCGCGCTCGAAGCGAGCGCCGCCGCGCTACCTCCCGGCACCGCTTCCACGTCCGTGGCGCAAATCGCGTTCCAGCGATTCAAGAACCCGAACAGGGAGACGATGCCGATGATCTCCACCTGCTCAGCTTCGCTGAAGTGGGCGGCGAACTGCGCGTACATCGCATCGTCCACGCCGCTGGGGGTCAGCGCGCCGTAGTGCGCGATCCGCAGCGCCGCGCGCTCAGGGTCGCTGAAGTGCGCGCTGTGCTCGTAGTCCCAGATCGCGTTCAGCGTGTCCGCATCAATCCCCTGGGTCAGTGCGCTGTGCCCGGTATGCGCCTGGCAGTACTGGCAGCCTGCCGCGGCGCTGGTCAGATAGCCGACCAGGCGCTTGAGGCGCTCCGGCACGGCACCGGGGGCATAGAGACTGCGCACCAGCTCGCCAAAGGCCGCGAGCATCTGTGGATGGCGCGCCATTGCCAGCGCATCGTTCGCCATGAAGCCCATGAGCGATTCCGCCGCGGTGAGTGCCGCTCGAGTCTCCGGCGGCAGGTCCGCAGGATCGCAGGGGGCGAGCCGCGGCACCTCAGCCCACCAGAAACAGGCTGATGGACGGCACCAGGGCAATGATCGCAAGCCCCAGGAG
The DNA here is from genome assembly GCA_038749065.1 of Pseudomonadota bacterium. Classification (GTDB taxonomy): domain Bacteria; phylum Pseudomonadota; class Gammaproteobacteria; order Pseudomonadales; family Azotimanducaceae; genus CALHVX01. Next base: position 9,898 of record JBCDIK010000113.1, read on the forward strand.
CATGAGGCCGATAAAGGGCAGCACGGCTTTGGTGACGGTCACGAAGTCCTCCTTGAAAGCGCCCATGGCGACGATGAGATTCAGCCCCATAGGCGGCGTCAGATAGCCGATGCCCAGGTTTACGATCATCATGATGCCCAGCTGCACCGAATCGATGCCGAGGCGGTTGGCCATGGGCTCGAGCATGGGCCCGAGGATGAGCACCGCCGAGCCGATGTCGATGACCATGCCGACGAGCAGCAGCATCAGGTTGCCCAGCACCAGGAATTGCCACTGGCTGTCGATCATGCCTTCCATGGCTGCAAGTGCCTGCTGGGGCACCTGCTCGTAGGTCAGGAAGATGTTGAGCGACACGGCGAAAGCGAGCACCAGAAACAGGCTGCCCATGAGCCGCGAGGTCTCGAGCGCCACCTCCTTCAATTCAGCAAGGCCCATGTCCCGGTGCACGATGAGCTCCACGAAGGCGGCCAGCACCACGGAGACCGCGGCCGCTTCCGTGGGGGTGAACAGCCCCGCGTAGATGCCGCCCAGAATCACCACGGGCAGGGGGATGGCCGAGATACCGCGTCGCGTGGCGGCACGAATCTCGGCAAGGTCCCAGCTCGATCCGCTGCGACGGCCCTGCAGCGCCAACGTGTACAGCGCGAGGATGAGCACCAGCACCAGCGCCGGTCCCAGCCCGGCGATGAACAGATCAGCGATAGAGGTCTCGGTCATGACCCCGTACAGGATCAGCGGGATGGACGGCGGAATGATAATGCCGAGCACGCCACTGGCGCTGATCAGGCCGATCGCGAAGGACTTGCTGTAACCGTTTTCCAGCAGCGCCTGATACATGATGGCGCCGACTGCGAGCAATGTGACGGTCGCGCTGCCGCTGATCGCCGCGAAGCCCGCCGCGGACAGCACCGTGGCGATGGCGAGCCCGCCGGGCATGGGCCGCGTCAGCGCCACCGCCAGATCGATCAACCGCCGGGCGATGGTGCCCCGGGACATGATGGCGCCGGCAAACATGAACAGCGGCACCGCCAGCAGCACTTCCTTGTTGAAGGCTTCCCAGGTGTCATAGATCACGTACTGCGGATTGCCGCCGTCCCAGACGCTGTAGACGAACAGCGCCGCGCTCCCGAGCAGCACCAAGATGGGTTGCCGCAACCACAGCAGCAGGACCAGCAGAGCGGCGAGCAACCAGCCCATCAGCGCGATGCTCCGGCGGTGTCATCGCCGTCTGCGGCGGAAGTAACGATGTTCCCCTCGGGCCGCAAGCGGGGCACAGCGGCGAAGATCAGATAGCGCACCGCATTGAAGCCGAAGGCCAAGACGAACACCAGCTGCAGCACCCACACGGGCCAGCGCAACAGCGCGGTCACGTCCTCCAGCTGCGCCGACTCGCGCGCCACCCGGATCGACAGCACCATTAACAGCACGAAAAACGCAGCGGTCAACGCATGACCGAAGCCGACCACGGCACGCTCAAGACCCGCGGGCACGAAGCGATCGAGCACCTGCGGCCGGAAGTGCTCGCCTCGGTCAGCAGCCAGCCCAACGCCGAACAGCGCTGTCACCAGCATACCCACCAGGCCGAACTGCGGCGCGCCAACGATGCCATGCCCCAGGAACAGGCGTGCGCCGACATCCGCCACCAGCGCCGCCGCCATGACCGCAAAGCCGACGACACAGAGCCAGCGCTCCGTCGTCCCGATCAGCGTCAGCAGCGCGCTCACTGCGCAGCCCGGAAGGCGGCGCGGCCCGCTGCGATCGCATCGGCGACGCGCTGGCTCTCACCGCCAATGCGCTCGATTAATGTCGGTACGATGTGGTCCGTAACGGCGCGCCACTGCGCGAGCTCCGTATCGCTCAGCGCCTGCACCGCGATGCCTTCCTCGCGCATCTTCGCCATCGCTCCAGCCACCAGGGAGCGGACCCCACTGCGCGCCTGTGCGCTACTGCCCCAGCCTTCCTGCAGGATCCGCTGCTGCCGCGGCGTCGCGCTGTCCCACCAGGCGCGGTTCACGACCACGGCTCCGGTATCGTAGGCGTGCTGCGACAGCGTCAGGGAGGGCGCGTAGCGGCGCGTGGTAAAGAAATGGAAGATCACCGCGCTGACGCCGCCCTCGATCAGCCCGGTTTGCAGAGAGGGGACGAGATCGCTGCTGCCCAGGGGGATCGAGTCGGCACCGATCGCCTCTAAAAAAAGCTGCGCGGCCGGGTTTGGAGAGCCGCGCAGGCGCATGCCGCGCGCGTCCGCGGGGACGCGAATCGGTGCCTGAGAGTAGATGCCGTTCCAGCCGACCTCGACCCACTGCAGGATCTTCAGGTTCTTACTGGCGAAGAGATCATCAAAGACCTCGAACAGATAGTTGTCGTAGACAAAGTCGACCTCCTCCGCCGACTCGAACACGTAGGGCGCCATGGCGATGTTCAGCTCGGGCACCGTGGATGCCAGGCCCTGCAGCGACAGGCCGCCCATGTGCGCGCGCCCACGCCGCAGGTCGTACAGCATCTGCTCCTCGCCGCCGCGCTCGCCACGGGTGAAGAACTCAAGGCTGACATCGTCGAACTGATCCAGATGCGCCGCGACGCCCTGCCATTGCTTGTCCCAGACCGACTCGGGCTGGGCAAAGGCGACCGCGCGACCGCTGAAGTGACCGGGAGCAGGCGCCGCGCGTTCCCCGCAGGCGCTGAGCATTAGCACCGTGAGCGCCGTCAGGGCGCGCGCGATCATGTCAAAATGCCCGACCGGCGAAGCCGCCGGGGACTGACAGGCAGGAACTCATGAGCATCACCGTAGCCATCGCCACTTTCGCGCACCTGTTGGTCTTCGTGTACTGGC
>JBCDIK010000114.1:0-12658 GCA_038749065.1 Pseudomonadota bacterium
AGCGCTGCGAGCCAGTGGCAGTATCTGGCTCAGCGTGGGGATGCACGCCCTGGCCAACGCGATCATCGCGCTGGCCGCACTGAACGCTGAACATCTGCCGCTCTGGAACCTGGCGCAACAGCTTTCACCGGCCGCTGCTATGGTGAGCCTTGCGCTGCTGACGGCGGGACTGTGGCTCGGCGCACGGCGCGCACTGAGCGCGCGCTAAGCACGCCGGCGAGCGGACTCCGCAGCGCATCAAGGAATCGCAAAACACATTTCGCCAGCAGGAGCGCTTTGATGAAAGCACGCTTCAAAGACACGACGATCGCGGACAGCGATGACACTGTGGTCGTCGAGAACAATCATTACTTTCCCATGAGCGCCGTGAACAGCGCCCACCTGGAGCGCAGCGAGCACACCAGCTACTGCCCGTGGAAGGGCACCGCCAGTTACTACCATATACGCAGCGGCGACGACCTCGCGGAGAACGCGGCCTGGTGCTATGAGTCCCCGAAAGAGGCCGCAAGCCAGATCAAGGATCGCGTGGCCTTCTGGAAGGGCGTTCAGGTCACCGCGTGACGATCGCACCGCCGGCGGCCCAGCGACCCGCGCTGCGCTCGCTCCCCGGCGAGTTTGCGCTGCTGCGCTGGCCCGCCGATGCCGCCCTGCCCCAGGAGGCGATGAGCGCGCCGATGTGCTTTGTCAGCCGCACCGACGAAGAGCTGAGCCTGCTGTGCCCGGCCGCATTGGCACAGTCGCTCGCAGCTACGGCCCAGCAGCATCATCCGGGCTGGCGGGGTATCGGCGTGGTTGGCCCTCTCGACTTCTCGATCATCGGGCTGCTCGCGGAGCTTGCGCGCATCCTGGCCCAGGCACAGGTCAGCCTGTTCGCGGTGTCCACCTTCGATACCGACTACCTGTTCGTGCGTAGCGACGACCTGGCCACCGCGGAAAGCGCGCTGATCGCCTCCGGCTATCACTTCCCGGGCAGTCCCCAGAGCACGCGCTAGCGGCGGCGGCCGCGGGAAAGGCTTTGAGCATTGCGCGGCAGCTCCCTAAACTGCCCGTTAAGAAACCCGCAACAGAAGGACCCCTGCGAGCATGGCTGGAGTCATCATCATCGGAGCCGGACACGCGGCCGGACAGGCAGCCGCCAGCCTTCGGCAGGAGGGCTACGAAGGCCCGATCACCGTGATCGGCGATGAACGGCAGCTGCCCTATCAGCGCCCGCCGCTGTCAAAGCAGTACCTGTCAGGCGAACAGGCGATGGATCGGGTGCTGCTGCGCCCAGCGAAGTTCTACGCGGACAAGCAGATCGACGTCCGCACCGAGGTGCGTGTGGACGCGATCAATCCTGCGGAACACAGGGTGACGACCGCCAGCGGAGAAACGCTCTCTTACGACAAGCTGATCCTCGCAACCGGCAGTCGCCCGCGACGCCTGCAGATTCCCGGTAGCGACCTGCCGGGGATTCACTACCTGCGGACCGTGGACGATGTGGACGCCATTCGCGATGACATGGGCGCGGGCAAGAAGATCGTCATCGTCGGCGGCGGCTATATTGGGCTCGAAGTCGCCTCCGTGTGCGTCGAGAGCGACATGGAAGTGCACGTGCTGGAGATGGAAAGCCGCATCCTGCAGCGGGTGACCACACCACAAATGTCCGCCTACTATCACCAGCTGCACAGCCACCGCGGTGTGCATCTGCACACGGACACCATGGTGTCCGGCTTCGAAGGCGACGGCCGCGTCGAGCGGGTGCTGTGCGGCGAGGCACAGTTCGACGCAGATCTGGTCATCGTCGGCATCGGGATCGTACCGAACGTTGAGCTGGCCGAGCAGGCCGGCATCGCCTGCGACAACGGGATCCTGGTCAACGAGCGTTGCGAGACCTCCGCCGCGGACGTCTACGCCGCCGGCGACTGCACCAACCACCCCAACCCGACCCTGGGCCGGCGATTGCGACTGGAATCCGTGCCCAATGCGATGGAACAGGCGCGGGTCAGCGCCGCCAATATCTGCGGCAAGCCCAAGGTCTATGACGCGGTGCCCTGGTTCTGGTCCGATCAGTACGAGCTGAAGCTGCAGATGGTCGGCTTCTCCACCGAGGGCGATACCCAGGTGCTGCGCGGCAGCCAGGCCGACAACCAGTTCGCGGTGTTCTACCTCAAGGGTGGCAAGGTGGTCGCCGCCGACGCGGTCAACAGCCCGAAGGAATTCATGGTCTGCAAGCAGATGCTGGGCAAGGCGGTGGATCCGGTCGCGCTGGCTGATCCGGAGACAGACCTCAAGACGCTGCTGGCCTGAGCCGTAGCGGCGCGCACCTGAATCAGGAGCGCGCTGCAGTCACCACCAGCGGCCCATCCTCGCGCACGATCACCGTTTGCTCATACTGGGCGATCAGCGCATCGGGTCCGGCCATGAGCGTCCAGCCGTCGTCGCCCTCATCGACCCAGGGCGCGCCAGTGGTGAAAAACGGCTCGATGGTCAGCACCATGCCCGGTAGCAGGCGGCGCCGCTCGCGAGGATCGGGCTTCGGCACATAGGAAGGCTCCTCGTGAATGTGCCGGCCAACGCCGTGACTGCCCAGGTTGTCGACGATCTGGTAGCCGTAGCGATCGGCCACGGCCTGCGCCGCCATGCCGATCACGTTGAGTGAACGCCCGGGGCGAACCTGCTCGATCGCGGCCCACACGCCCTGGCGCACAGCCCGAGCGATCCGCTCCCGGCCCGCCCGCTTCTTCTGGCGACCGACGCCGACGACGAAGGACTCCCCCATATCGGCCACATAGCCGTTCAGGACTGCGGAGACATCGATGTTCACCAGATCGCCATCGCGCAGGCGCCTGGGCCCGGGAATCCCATGCGCAGCCTCAGGATTCACGCTGATGCAGGTGGCACCGGGAAAATCGTAGTAGTGACGCGGCGCGGACAGGGCGCCGGCGCGGGCGAACTCGCGCTCGGCGATGGCGTCCAGGCTGGCGGTGGTCACGCCGGGGCGGGCGGCGGCCTTGAGCTGCTCGAACACGCGTCGCACCAGGGCGCCGCAGGCCGCCAGCCCCTGCACATCGGCTTCGGATTCTGCTGTCATAGGGAGTAAGGTCTGCTCGCTCACGCGGGGAAGCACGATGATCGATGTGGTGGACAAGCCCGGTCAAGCACTGGACCCGGCACTGAAGCGGCTCCTTGAGCAACGGCAGGCTCCGGCCCCCGACTATTTGCACTGCGCGACCTGCTCCGCGGTGATCAGCGAGCGCGGCCACGCCATCGAGGTCAACGGCCAGCACCAGCACTTCTGCACCAACCCCCACGGATTCGAGTTTCAGGTTGCGTGCTATCGCGAGGCACTCGGCTGCACGATCAGCGGCCCCCGGGAGCACGCAGACTCCTGGTTCCCCGGGTTTTTCTGGCGCATCGCCAGCTGCGCTGACTGCCATACACACCTGGGCTGGTACTTCGATCAGGAGGATCTGTTTTTCTACGGTCTAGTCGCGAATCGCCTACAGGGTTGAATCACGACACGCGCTTCACCAGGGGTCGCGGCGCGCTGTGATAGCATCGGAAGATGCACCGCACCACGATCGAGATCAGCAAAGAGTACCTGCACTTTCACTCGGCGCATTTCACGATCTTCAGTGACCGCGAGCGCGAAGACCTGCACGGCCACAGTTTCTACGTCACTGCCGAAGTCGATGCCCCCGTCGGTGACGACGGCCTCGCCTTCGACTACAACATCCTCAAGAACGCTCTGAAAGCGCACTGCGATGCCCTGGATGAGAAGCTGCTGCTACCGGAGCAATCCCCGCACCTGACGCTGCACCGGCAGGTGCTGCTCGACGATCGGGAGTATCTGATCGCCACCTTCGCGGGTGAGCAGCTGCCGTTCCTGCCTCGCGATGTGGTGCTGTTGCCACTGCGCAACATTTCCGTAGAGGAACTCGCGCCCTGGTTCATCGAGCAGCTCCGCAGCAGCGAAGTCATCACCGAGCTCGACTTCAGCACGTTGACCGTGCGCGTTTCGTCGGGGCCGGGGCAATGGGCAGGCGCAACCTGGCAACGTCAATCCAAGGACCCATCAGCAGGAGCTTAAGGCCATGAAGACTCTGGTGATCACAGGCGGCAGCAGCGGTATTGGTCTGGCAACGGCGCAGGCCTTTCTGGATGACGGCTATCAGGTCATCAACCTGTCGCGCCGCAAGTGTCCACTCGATGCTGTCACGCAGATCAACTGCGATTTGAGCCAGCCGGGGTTTCTAGAGACGGTCAGCGGTCAGCTGGCGCCCCTGCTCGCAGATGCGGAACACATCGTGCTGGTACACAACGCCTGCCTGCTGGAGAACGACTCCGCAGTGGAGACGCCCAGCCAGGCGCTGCGCGCCGTCTTCGAGGTCAACCTGGTGGCCCCGAACAGTCTGAACTACAGCCTGATTCCGCTGATGAAGCCGGGCTCTGCCATCATCTACGTCGGCTCAACGCTCTCGGAGAAGGCCGTGCCCGGCAGTTTCAGCTACGTCACCAGTAAGCACGCAAGCATCGGGATGATGCGGGCCACCTGTCAGGATCTCGCCGGGCGGCAGATCCATACGGCCTGTGTCTGCCCGGGGTTCACGGACACGGAGATGCTGCGCCAGCACGTGCCCAGCGATGCCATGGCCGCCGTGGCGGGCATGTCTGCCTTCGGCCGCCTGATCACGCCGGAAGAAATCGCCCGCACGCTGCACTGGGTCGCCGGCAACCCGGTCGTAAACGGGAGTGTCATTCACGCGAACCTGGGGCAGGTCGAGAGCTGAGCCCGGGCGCGGGCACTGACGGGGACAGGAACAGCGACTGAGATGACCGAAGAGGTTGCGCCAGACTATCGGCTGCGTCGCCAGCGGGTGTTTCTCGTGCTCAGCGGGATCTTTCTCGGCACCCTGGCCATGCTCAACATCCTGGGCATCAGCCGGTTCATCGATCTGTCCTTTTCGGTCTTCGGGCTGGATATTCCCATGGTGGTCGCCATCGGCGTCCTCCCCTACCCGATCACGTTCCTCTGCACAGACCTGATCAGCGAGCTCTACGGCCGCAAGCGTGCCGGAGACATGGTCTGGGTCGGGTTACTGCTGAACCTGTGGGTCATCTTCCTGCTCTGGCTGGGCGGCGTGCTCCCGGGGTTCGAGCCGGTCGCTGCCGATGGCACGCTCGTGCGCGACGAGGCGGGACGCGTGCCCACCTTCTTCGAGATCCGCGAGCTGGCCTTCGGCGCTGTCGCCGCATCCATGATCGCGTACCTGGTCGCACAGTATTGCGACGTCCGCTTTTTCCACTTCTGGAAAGACCTAACGGGCGGGCGGCATCTGTGGCTGCGAAACAACGCGTCGACCATGGCCAGCCAGATCATCGATACCACCGCGGTCATTCTGATCACACACTTTTATGCCCACGCGCTGCCGATCGATGCGGGCGAACCGCTGTGGCCCCAGCTGTTGACGTTCATCGCCTCCGGCTATGTCTTCAAGCTGCTGGTCGCCCTGCTCGACACCGGGCCGATCTATCTGTTGGTGGGCTGGCTGCGCCCCTATCTCGGGCTGAAGGAAAACGAGGAAGTCGACGTGGCCATTTTCGCTGCGCCCGACAAAGCGCCCTAGCGCAGGCCCGCCAGAGCTTCCAGCGAGGCATCGAGCAGTTTCGCGGACAGGCCGGGCACCCGCGGTCTGCTCGCGATCAGGTGGGTGATGCCCAGGGTTTCCCGGTACCGGGCGATCTCATCGGCAACCTGTGCGCGGTCCCCGAGCAATGCCCAGTCATCGGCCGGCACCGTCGCCTCGCTGTCCGGACGCCGCCGTAAACCGGCGAGCCCCTCGCGCACGCGCTCGAGCGTCGGCGCGTGATCGCAGATGAAGATACTCCGCATGACCGGCACGATGCTCTGCTGGGCCGGTGCCCCGCCCGCCTGGCTCCAGGTTGCGGCGTAGGACTCGCGATAGAGGTTCAGGTTGTCCGCCAGTTCCGCGTACGTCTCCATGGGCGACGCCAGGTAGGGCAACCCAAGGCGGCCGGCCTGCGCCAACGCCTTAGGACCGAAGGCGGCCACCCACAGCGGCGGGTGCGGGTCCTGGACGGGACGCGGGCCGAGCGCGACCTCGCCGACGACACGATCTGGCGCATCGGCGCTGTTCACTTTCATGGGCGCACCGCTCCAGGCCAGAATCATCTCATTCAGACAGTCTTCGAAGATGCGCCGCTTGTCCTTTACGGATACCTTGAAGGCGCCGAGCATCGCCGGCGCGAAGCCGCGGCCCACGCCGAGCACAACGCGCCCCCGGGAAAGCTGATCCAGCACGGCGACCTGTTCCGCCGCCTGCAGCGCATTGCGGATTGTGAGCAGGTAAGAGGTCGTACCCAGGCGAATCCGCTCCGTCAGCGCGCTGCAGGCCGCCAGCAACATCAGCGGATCGGGCAGCGCCTGCTCATTGAAGTGATTCTCCGGCAGCCAGAAGGACTCGTAACCCAGCGTCTCCGCGCGCTGCGCCTGGCGCCCCACACCCTGGGCCGAGAGATCATCAAAACGCCAGGGGGTCGTTCCCAGCTTCAGCTCAGGCGACATCGAGGAGACTCCAGGATTGCAGTTTCAAGCCGTTACTCCAGCAGACCCTGGGCCTTGAGCGCGGCGATCGCATCGGCACCATAGCCGAGGACCTCCTTAAGGACGGTGTCGTTGTCTTCGCCAAAGGCCGGCGCCTGTTGCGGCGGCCGGGCCGGCGTGCGGCTCAGCAGTAGCCGCGAGCTCTCCACCACCGCGCCCTGGAACTGCCGGTGCGCGACCTCGATGAAATGACCGCGGTGCGCGAGCTGCTCATCGGTTGCCAGATCGGTGGTGCGCAGAACCCGGTGCGCGGGCACGGAGCGTGCCTGTAGATCCTGCTGCAGCTGAGCGGCTTCTCGCGTCTCGCAGTAAGCGGACAGCGCCTGCTCGATCGCCGCTTCCTGGGCACGGCGGGCACAGCGGTCGAGCGCGCGCCAATGGTCCCAGCCGCAGTGATCGCACAGCGCCTGCCAGTCCTCATCATCGCGAACCGCCAGTGCCAGCCACTCGTCCGCATCGGTATCTGGCGCTAAGCCGGCGCACGGGAACAGGCCATGGGGCACCATGTCGACATCCCGGTTACCCCGCAGCGTCGGATCAAACTCGCCATCGAAGACCGCCTGGCACTCCGGCAGCAGGTAGTAGAGGGCTGCTTCTGCCTGCGCCATGTCAATGTGCTGCGGCCGGCCGGTCAGGGCGCGCTGCCGCACCGCAGCGAGAATCGCCAGCGCGTTGAGACGTACTGACAGGAAATCCGTGTAGGGCCCGAAGCAGCCCATGGGCGGTGACCCCTCGTGCCCGCACAGCGCGTGGAACCCGCTGACCGCAGCCGCTGTGTTGCCGTAGCCGGCATAGTCACGCCAGGGGCCGCTCTGCCCCATCAGGCAGCTCGACAGGTAGATGATGTCCGGGTTGATCTTGCGGGCGTGCTCAAAGCCGAATCCCAGGCGCTCGGCAACGCCGGGCGCAAAGGACTCCGTAACCACGTCCGCCCAGCGCAAGAGGTCATCGAGCACCACGCGAGACTCCGGGCGCGACAGGTCCAGGGACAGATTCAGCTTGTTGGCGTTGGTACTGTGGTGGCAGGAAGCCCGCTCCGGATCAACCTCACCGTCAATGTAAGGCGGCACGTTGCGCACCATATCAACGCGTTTGCGGCTCTCCACATGGACCACGGTCGCGCCGTAGTCCGCCAGCATCCGCGTTGCCCCGGGGCCCGCGACGACCCAGAACAGATCCAGAATCTTCAGCCCCGCCAGCGGCTGTGCACCTGCCGCCGCAACGCCTGAATCGCCTTGCGCTGGCGCCGTCGCACCCTGCGGGGCAGCCGGTGCGGTGCCGCGCAAGGGCATCGCATCCGGTGTGAACCGAGCGAAGGGCGCGAGCCGTGGCCCTTCGGCTTCCTGCCGCACCAGTGAGCGTGCTTGCGCATGTTCGCTGCGCAGCACGTCATCGACGGTGGCGATCGGCGCGATCAGCAATCGCCGCTCGACGGCGATGCGCATGAGCTGTGCTTTGGTCCAGCGCGCCAGTTGAGCCTCGATCGCCTGCTCGAGGGCTTCCCAGCGTGCGGCCGGCAGAGCCCCGGTGGCAAGGTCCATGCCCGCTGCCGCCCAGTTCTGGGTCAGCACCCAGTCGTCGATCAAGTCATCCTCATGCAACCACGCGACCAGGCGCTTCATGAACGCCGCCAGCGGCGGCAGGATGCCGGGGAGGACCAACGCGTGGCCATCGGCAATCGGGTACTGGTTGCGCACCTGCACCGGCCCGATGGGCACGCCGTACGCTGCGCGCTCGGCCGCCTCCTGACCCACGGCGCCATCCATGGACCGGGACAGCGTCGCCAGGGTGGTGCTCTGTTGAGCGGAGCAGTCGATCTGCTGGCCCAGCTGGGAGCGATCACGCTCGGCCAGGGCGATGAGTACGGCCACGGCGGCGTCGGCCGCGCCCTGGCCAAAGGCCTGCGGGCTGCGGATGCGGACCGGTGCTCGATCCCGCGCGCCGGACAGCTGCAGATGCCCGCTGGCAGCCAGGGCGATGAGGTCGGTCGCGGCGTAGTCGGCCTTGGGACCGGTCCCCCCAAACGGCGTGATAGCGGCGACGATGAGGCCGGGGTAGTCCTGCGCGAAGCTTGCAGGCGACAGGCCGACACTCGCTTGCTCGCGCGCCGTGAACGGATGCAGCAGCACGTCGCAGTGGGGGAGCGCTTCCGCAAGCGCGTCCGCCCAATCCGCACGCGGCCGGATGAGCGCGGTCTGGGCATGGCTGTAGGGGCGCAGCCGCAACCGCGCCGCATCGTCCGTCGCCCAGCGCGTCACCACCGCGCCGAGATCGCCCAGCAAGCGCCCGCACAGGGCCCGCTCATCCTGGGTCAGGTCGAGAACCCGGAGGCCGTTCAGCATACGTGGGACTCCTTGTCAGCGTGCGGGGCCGGACGCAGGCGCGCCGTCAGCCACAGGGGCAGATACATGCAGCACAGTGGATAGCACAGCGGCAACAGCAGCGCCTGTGCGCCGCTGCGATCAAGGCGCGCACCCAGCGCCCAGTAACCGGCCGTCAACGCAATGCCAACAACGAGCACCAGCAGCCGGCCCCAGCCACGGGGGGTGGCGAGTGGCCGGCGCTGAGCCGCTGCCAGGGTCACCAGCAAGCCGAGCAGCGCCGCCGCGCTGGCGTAACCGGTGCTCGCCGAGAGCATGTTCTGGGCCGAGAACGCAGCGGCCTCGGCACCCCGGGCCACCGCGTTCGCCTGCCACTGCGCCGGCACCACGAAGTCTGCCCGCAGCGCGAGGACGGCGGCGGTCACGGCCAGCACCAGCGGCACCGCCAGCGCGCCGAGCAGGAGCAGCGCCGCGGGGCTGAGGCCACGGCTGACCCGGGACAGCCAGGGGCGCGCCCGAAGGAGCAGCGCAATGCTGAGGAGTCCCAGCGCGAAACCCACGAGCACCTGCGCCATGCTATGCACCCCGAGCAGCCAGCGGCTGAGCGCAACGAGCACCGCGAGCACGGCCAGCAGCAGGACCCAGCGCCGCCCCGGCCGCTGCAGCGCGGCGATGCCGATCCAGACGACCGCCGCGCCCTGGGCATGCCCCGAAGGCATCCCGAACCCCCCGGTCGGGCGGTGCACGGTGAGCGCCGCATCCAGGAAGTACGGCCGCGGCGCTACGAACAGCCATTTGAGCCAGCTGTTCAGCAGCAGCGTGAGCACCGCGCCGATGGCCAGCAGCAGCCCCGTTCGCAGGCCGCCCAGCCAGCACAGCAGCTGCAGGGCAAAGATCCAGCCAATGGGGCCACCCCAGTCCGTGAGCATGGCGAGCGCGTCGACCATCGCCGGGCTGAGCTGCTCCTGAATAGCGTTGAGCATCCGGGCGGCTTAGGGCCCGGTGGCCGCGCCGGTCGCCGGCAGACCGTCAAGCTGCGCCAGCAACATGGCCTGCACGGTTCCGATGACCGCGCTGCGATGGCGCGCCAGGGCAAAGCGGCGATAGAGCGGGTCGTCTTCCAGCAGCACACAGCGCGCGCCGTCGGCGCAGCGGAACTGAACCGCGCGACCGAAGTTGTTGCCCGCCCGGCCGTAGTCGCCGAAGGATGCAGGATCCTTGCTCGGCCGCCAGAACGCCGACCACTGCGCGGGCATGCCGGGGATCGGCGCGCGGACCGCAGCCAGCGTCTCATCCGCCCGCGCCCGCAGCACGGACTGAAAATCATCGGGCAACGGCAGCACCGCTTCACAGAGATCGGTCAGGGTTCCCGCCAGGGCATCCTTGTCGACTCGAAACCCGTCAAAGCGGTCGGACAGAGAGAAGCGCCAGAACCGACCGGTGTACACCGGCACCGCGTGCGCCGGCGAGGTCACGTCCTGTACGTAGTTGGCGATGCGGCCCAGGTCACTGAAAAACGCCGCTTCGCTGCGCGGTCGCGCAAGGCGCTCGCTGAGCTCGTTGAAATGCCCGTGGAAGCGCGTATCGATGAGCCACAGCCACGATCGCTCGCGCTGCCCTTCCCGATCGTAATACTGCCAGCGAAAGATACGCCCGAAGAGGTTGCGCTGCGCCTGCCGCCGGTTCGTCTTGGCCACATAGCGTACCTGCAAGGGCGTGAGCGGCTGGGCCTTGAGACGCTGCTCGGCGATGCAGGCGTTGAGACTGCGGGCCGCCAGGAACGTCAGCTCCTGGTGCAGCGCACCGTCGTAGGCAAGGGCGCTGTGACTGCCCAGACCGAGCAGCAACAAGGCCCAATGGCAGCGCACTCGGATGCCGCTCACGGGTCGCCCCCGACGCCTGCGTCGCACAGCCGCTCGACCTGCTCGTCGGAGCGCAGGGCGGCGAGCAGCTCGGCCACCGTTTTTGTCGTGCCCGGCCAGCGCGCCTCGGGCGCGACTTCCGCCGCGGGCGCCAGGACAAAACGTCGCTCGCAGGCGCGCGGGTGCGGCAGGGTAAAGCGGTCGCTGTCGCGCTGCTCGTCGTCGAACAGCAGCAGGTCGAGGTCCAGCTCCCGCGGTGCATTGCGCACGAGCACCGGGCCCCGACCAAAGGCGCGTTCCAGCGCCTTGAGTCGATAGAGCAGGATTTCCGGAGACAGCGTCGGGCGGGCCTCGAAGGCCACGGCCGCATTGCAGAACTCGCCGCTCTCCGGCGGGCAGTCGACGGGCGAGGTCCGCCACAGGCTGGACCTTCGGAACCCGCCAGCGGCATAGGCTTCGAGGGCCGTCATAGCGCGCGTGAGCGTGGCCGCGCTATCACCGCGATTGGATCCCAGCCCGACCAGAATCATGCCAACTCCTGACCCCTGCACTCTCCAACCTGCCAGTGCGCATGGTACGCGCTGCTGTAGTATTCCCCAAAACCCTTTGGCACACTCGCCCAAGGTGGACGCGGGGGGACTGCTATGAAAGCTGCTGTACTGCGAGAGGTAAACCAACCGCTCTCGATCGAAGACATCCAGCACGGTGATCCGGCACCGCGGGAGGTGCTCGTCCGCACCGTCGCCGCGGGCGTCTGCCACTCTGATCTGCACTTCCAGAACGGGTCTTATCCCTACCCCATGCCCGCGGTGCTCGGTCATGAGTCGGCCGGGGTCGTCGAGGCCGTGGGCAGCGACGTCACCTACGTGAAGCCGGGCGATCACGTGATCACCTGCCTGTCGGCGTTCTGTGGTCACTGCGAGTATTGTCTGACCGGCAGCATGTCCCTGTGTCAGGAGCCGGAACTGCAGCGCCCGGCCGACAAGCCACCGAGGCTCGCGCAGGGCGGCGAGCCGATTGCACAGTTCCTGAATCTGTCGAGCTTCGCCGAGTACATGCTCGTGCATGAGCACGCGATCGCCAAAGTGCGCCCGGACATGCCCCTGGATCGCGCTGCGCTCATCGGCTGCGGGGTCACCACCGGCATCGGCGCCGTCATCCATACCGCCAAGGTAGAGCCCGGCGCGACCGTCGCGGTCCTCGGCTGCGGGGGCATTGGCCTGTCCGCCATCAACGGCGCGGCGATTGCGGGCGCCGCGCGCATCATCGCGGTCGACATGGTGCCATCAAAGCTGGAGCTGGCGCGCAAATTCGGTGCGACCGATGTCGTCAACGCGGCCAAGGCGGCCGGCGTGCACGATCTCGTCCTGTCGCTGCCCAATGGCTACAACACCATGATTGGCGAGGGTGGTGCGGCCCTTTCAGGCGGGCAGCGCCAGCGTGTGGCCCTTGCCCGCGCGCTCTACAGTGACCCATTTTTCGTGGTGCTCGACGAGCCCAATTCCAACCTCGATTCGGATGGCGAATCGGCGCTCGGCGCGGCCATCCAATCGGTGCGCGCGCGGGGCGGCGTTGCCATCATCATCGCCCACCGCCCCTCCGCAGTGCGCAATGTCGACCTTCTGTTGATGATGGATCAAGGCCGGGTGCGCGAATTTGGGCCGCGCGATGAGGTGATGGCAAAGGTCACCAAGCAGGGCAGAGCGGCCGCCACGGCGCCGCCCAAGCCGGACATGCGCATGGTGCCCAATACGGAAGCTGCCGAATGAGCAACGCCGAAGATATCGACGACGACGCCCCGATCTTCCGGATCTCCATGCAGCAATATCTGCGCATCGGTTTCGTCACTGCGATCGTGCTCGTCGTGG
>JBCDIK010000115.1:0-12583 GCA_038749065.1 Pseudomonadota bacterium
CACAGACATCGTGAAGCTGACGACTTTCATGGTGGATGGCCACAGCGGCGAAGCCGTTCGCGAGGCAAGGCTGAAGCACCTGGGTGATCATCGGCCCACATCGACCGCGGTGTATGTGAGCCGGCTCGTGGACCCGGCCTGGTTCGTCGAAGTCGATGTGGTGGCCGCGCGCGTGAGCGGATAATGCGCCGCGCCGGTCGCGCCTACCGGCGCCAGAACTCCGGTGTGAACACCACCAGCAGCGTGAAAATCTCCAGCCGCCCCATGAGCATGGCAAAGATCAGCACCCACTTGGCCGGGTCAGGGAGCGACGCGTAGTTCAGCGCCACCTCACCCAGGCCCGGACCGAGATTGTTCAGGCAGGCGCCCACGGCCGAGAAGGCGGTGGTGAAGTCGACCTCGGTGATGAGCATGAGCGCGGTCACCATCGTCAGGAACAGAATGACGTAGACCGAAAAGAAGCTCCAGACGGCCTCGACCACCCGGTCCGGAACCAGCTGCCGCCCAAGCTTGATGGGAAACACGCCGCTCGGGTGAATCAGCCGGCGCACCTCGCGCATGCCCTGCAGGTAAATGAGCAGCACCCGGATCATCTTGATGCCGCCCGCTGTGGAGCCAGCGCAGCCGCCCGCGAACGCCGCGAACATCAGCAGCACTGGGGCGACCGAAGGCCAGCTGCTGAAGTCCTTGGTCGTAAAGCCGGTGGTGGTAGCGACAGAGACCACCTGGAACAACCCGTCACGCAGCGGATCGGCCGTCGCGCTGTAGCTGAAGAGCACCCAGACGATGATCGCGCTGACCGTGCCGAGTGCAAACACGTACATTTTGAACTCGGGGTCGCGGAGGTAGATCAGCGGATTGCGGCGGCTGACCACCGCGAAGTGCAGCCCGAAGTTCACCCCGGAGATGATCATGAAGAGGATCGCGACCGACTCGATGGCCGGACTGTCGAAGTAGCCAAGGCTGGCGTCGTGCGTCGAGAAGCCGCCGATGGCAACGGTGCTGAAGCTGTGGCAGATCGCATCGAAGGGCGTCATCCCCGTCGCCCAGTAGGCGAGCGCGCAGCTTAGGGTCAGCCCCAGGTAGATGTACCAGAGCGCTTTCGCCGTTTCCGTAATGCGTGGCGTGATCTTGTCTTTCGTGGGCCCGGGCGATTCGGCGCAGTAGAGCTGCATGCCCCCGATACCGAGCATGGGCAGAATCGCGACCGCCAGCACGATGATTCCCATGCCGCCCAGCCACTGCAGCAGCTGGCGATAGAAGAGGATGGAGCGCGGTAACCCGTCGAGTCCCGTGTACACGGTGGCACCGGTCGTGGTCAGTCCCGAGAGGGACTCAAAGGCGGCGTTGGTGAAGCTCGACCGCAGGTCTTCGTAGAAATACAGGGGCAGGGCGCCGGACAGTCCCAGCCCCAGGTAAAACAGCACGGTGATCAGGAAGCCATCCCCGGCGCGGAGCTCGCGTCTTTCCCGCGGCGCCAGCCACATGGCAAGTCCGGCGATGAAGACCACGGTGAACGACAGCACGAAGGTGCCGATGGTGTCCTCGCCGTAGTAGAACGCCACTGCGACCGGCAGCAGCAGGGTCAAGCTGAACAGTGTCAGCAGGACGCCGGTGACGCGGGTAATGACGGCCAGGTGCATGGGCGCAGCAGGAGCGGCTAGAAGAAGCCGACGTCGACCTGGAACAGCCGCTCGACGGCGGACACTTCTTTCTTGTCGACCATGAACATGATCACGTGGTCATCGCTCTCGATGCGGGTCTTGTCGTGAGCAATCAATACCTCCTCGCCGCGCACCAGAGCGCCGATGCTCGTACCCGGGGGCAGCTCGATTTCCTCGATGGTTCGGCCCACGACTTTCGAGGTCTTGCTGTCGCCGTGTGCGATGGCCTCGATGGCCTCTGCGGCGCCGCGCCGCAGGCTGTGAACCATGGCGACATCGGCCCGGCGTACGTGGGTCAACAGCGAGCTGGTGGTGGACTGCTGCGGGGAGATGGCAATGTCGATATCGCCGCCCTGCACCAGATCCACGTAAGCAGGCTTACTGATGAGACTCATCACCTGGCGTACACCCAGCCGCTTCGCAAGCAACGCCGACATGATGTTCACCTCGTCGTCGTTGGTGACCGCACAGAAGGCATCGCACTGCTCGATGTTTTCCTCCAGCAACAGGTCGCGATCGGTGGCGTCGCCTTTGAGCACCACGGCGCGCGTCAACGACTCGGCCAGCTCTACGCAGCGCTCGCGGCTGTATTCGATGATCTTGACCGCAAAGTCCTCTTCTACGTCGCGAGCCAGCCGCAGGCCAATGTTGCCGCCGCCGGCGATGATGACGCGTTTGAAGGGTCGCTCCACGCGGCGCAGCTCGCCCATGACCGCGTTGATGTGTTCAGCGGCGGCGATGAAGAAGACTTCGTCGTCCGCCTCTATGACCGTGTTGCCCTCGGGAATGATGGCGCGTCCGCGGCGAAAGATGGCGGCGACGCGGGTGTCGACCTTGGGCATGTGCTCGCGCAGAAAGCGCAGCTCCTGGCCGACCAGCGGCCCGCCGTAGTAAGCCTTGACGGCGACAAGCTGTACACGACCCTCGGCGAAGTTAAGCACCTGCAAAGCGCCGGGGTGGGTCAGCAGCTCCTTGATGTGCTCCGTCACCACCACTTCCGGGTTGATGAGCACGTTGATGGGCATATGTTCCGAGTCGAAGAAGCCGTCCCGGCCCAGGTAGGAGGACGAGCGAATGCGCGCGATCTTGGTTGGGATCTTGAAGAGCGAGTAGCACACCTGACAAGCGACCATGTTGACCTCGTCGCTCGAGGTGGCGGCGATCAGCATGTCCGCATCATCGGCACCGGCGCGGCGCAGCACGTCCGGGTGCGACCCGTGCCCGTTAACGGTCTGGATATCGAGACGATCGCGCAGTTCGGCCAGGCGCACCGTGTCCAGATCGATGAGCGTGATATCGAACGCTTCGTTGGCCAGGTTCTCGGCGAGGGTCCCGCCTACCTGGCCAGCGCCGATGATGATGATTTTCATGGGCGGCAACCTTGCCGGGCACGCCAGGCCCGCAGCGCGCTATTGTAGGTGCTCGATTGCAGCATAGTAAAAGCCGTCGGTTTGCGGGTCCGTGGGCAGCAGTTGCCAGCCGCAGCGCGTGGGCTGGCCCGTTGGCAAGGTGAGCGACACACTGCGCAGCTGTGGCTGCGCAGCGAGCAGGGCGTCGACGCGCTCATCATTCTCCTCGCGCAGCAGGGAGCAGGTGACGTAGAGCAGCAGTCCGTCCGGCGCCAGCAGTGGCGCAAGATTGGCGAGGATCGCATCCTGCGTGGCGGTGTGCTCGGACAGAGCCTCGAAGTCATTGCGCCACTTCAGGTCCGGGTGACGGCGCAGCGTGCCGCTGCCGCTGCAGGGCGCATCGATGACGATCAGATCAAAGGGCTCGCTGTCCCACCAGTCGCGCCGGGTCGCATCCCCTTCGACCACACTCAGCGATGGCAGCCGGGCATGCCCCAGGCGGTCCGCCTCATTGGTGAGCGATTCAAGCCGCGGCGCGCTGCGTTCCAATGCGAGCGCGAGGCTGTCCTGCGCCGCAAAGGCCGGCGCGCAGGAAGGATGCTCGAGCAGTGCGAACAGCTTCCCGCCCGGGGCGGCACAGGCGTCCAGCAGTCGCCGCGGGGCACCGCCGAAGCTGGGCCGAAGCGCGCCGATCAGATCGGCGATCAGCATGGCGCCGGCATCCTGCACGGCGAAGTGTCCCTCTGCGAAGCCGGGCAGCGTCGCCGCGGCCACCGGTGTTGCCAGCGTACGGCCAGCACTCGCGCAACTGGGCGCACTCGGGAGCTCGGCAGCATTCAGCGCCTGCTCCGCCTGAGCCAGCGTGAGCTGGCGCTGATTGATGCGGATACTCATGGGGGCCCGGCGAGCGAGCGCCGCCATCAGCTCCGCGCTGTGGTCACCGTACTGGTCCTGCAAACGCCGGCGTAACGCTGCCGGCAGGTCGTCCTCGTGTGTCGTCAGGGTGGCGCCCGGTTCCTGCTGCAGCCGACGCAGGCAGGCGTTGATGAGGCCCGCGGCCCACGGCTGTTTCAGTTTGCGTGCAGCCCCGACCGTTGCGCTGAGCGCGGCGTGGTCGGGGATGCGCAGGGCCAGCAGCTGATAGATGCCGACGGCGAGCAGTGACAGCACATCCTGGTCCTTGCGGCGCAGCGGCTTGTCGAGCAGCGACGCCGCACGGGCGCGCAGGGCGCCGTAGTGGCGCAGGCTGCCGTAAAGCAGTTCCCGCGTGAGCGGCGTCAGACCGGGCTCGCCCAGCGATTGCTCAAACTGATCGAGCGTGCGCCCGTGGCGCAGCACTGCCGTCAGCCCACGCGCCGCCAGGAGGCGCTCGCGCTCGCCGCCGGCGGATTTCGCAGGGTTCACGTCGGCAGGTCCAGACGCGTTCCGACCCGCAGCGTATCGCGCAGGGCATTGCGCAGGTCCGCAGCATTCAGTGCCTTCCCCTGACCGCGGTTGAGCTGAGCGCGACGGACGTTGAGCAGCTTGTCACCACAGGCGATCCGAACCGCCCGCTTATCGAGCGCCACCACGGTGCCGGGTGCCGCATCTGTGGGGTCGCCCGAGGTGGCTTCGAGGATCGCCAGGCGCAACGACTGTGGCTGCGCATCCGCGAGCGTGGCGAAAGCCGGCGCGCGTCCGCACAGGGCGCGCACCTGCCGATCGATGCGCGCCGCGTCTGCGCGCCAGTCGATGCGCGCATCCTCTGGCGTCAGCTTGTGCGCATAGCTGGCAGCGCTGTCGTCCTGCGGTTCGGGCTGGCTGTCCGCCAGGCGCGGCAGTAGCTTGAGCAGGCCGGTGATGCCCGCCTGCGCCAGCGCCGCCTCCAGTGCCGGGCCGGTGGTGGTTCCATCGATGGGAACCGGCACCGTTGCGTGGACCGGACCCGTATCCAGCCCGGCCTCCATCTGCATCAGCGAGACCCCGCTTACGTCGTCGCCGGCCATGATGGCGCGCTCGATGGGTGCGGCCCCGCGCCAGCGTGGCAGCAGCGATGCGTGCACATTCAGGCAACCCAGGCGCGGCAGGTCGAGCACCGCCTGGGGCAGGATGAGGCCGTAGGCGGCAACGATGAGCAGGTCTAACCCGGCGGTCTGCAGCACGGCTTGTGCCTCCGGATCCCGTAGTGTGCGTGGTGTCTCCACCGGAAGCTGCGCCGCCTCGGCCAGCGCCCGTACCGGGCTGGGCCGGAGCTTGCGGCCGCGGCCGTGCGGTCGATCCGGCTGCGTGTAGACCACGGCCGGTTGCCAGCCGCCGTCGATCAGGCCTGCGAGCAGGGTGCGGGCGAACTCAGGTGTGCCGGCGAAGCCGATGCGTGCGGGGGGCGTCATGCTGGGTCGCCGGTGTGGATTGCGTGCTCGATGTGGCGGCGGCGGGCGGCTAGCCCAGCGCGGCTTTCCGGGCCTGACGATCCTGTTTTTCCAGCTTCTTGCGGATTCGGGTCCGTTTCAGGCCGGAGAGGTAGTCTACAAACAGCTTGCCTTCGAGATGATCACACTCGTGCTGGATGCAGATCGCGAGCAGGCCCTCTGCATCGAGTTCAAAGGGCTGGCCATCGCGATCCAAGGCGTTCACCCGGCACTCGCTGCGCCGCGTCAGGGCCTCGTAGAACCCGGGGACCGACAGGCAACCCTCTTCCGTATCGATGACCTCGCCGGACAGGCTCAGCTCCGGGTTGATGAACACGTGGGGTGCGTCCCGGTTTTCCGAGACGTCGATGACGATGATGCGCTCATGGACGTTGACCTGCGTCGCGGCCAGCCCAATGCCGGGTGCGTCGTACATGGTTTCGAACATATCGTCGATGAGCTGACGATGCCGGTCCGTGACCGCAGCAACGGGTTTGGCCCGGGTGCGCAGGCGCGGATCTGGGAAATGCAGGATGTCGAGTTTGGCCATGGGAGAGCGTGCGTTGACGAAGTTTGCGGTGTGACCGATCTCTAGAATCGGCGTAAATCGGGCTGCTAAGATTGTGATCAGTATAACTTTTTCCAACCCTTACGCAGTTTCCGCCGCGACACACGGGCACACTTCTGGCGAAGGTCGGCCTGCTCCGCGGGCCCAGGGAACACGACGCTGATGTGGATGATCGGCGCGACAAGTCACGCAAGACTTAAGTCAAAAGGAAGCGGCAAGATGAAGAAGCGTTTGGGTCAGTGGGTACTGGGCATCGGCCTCAGTGTGAGCGCCCTGGGCTTTACGGCCACTGCGAGCGCTGCAGACAGCGTTGCACAGTACCTGCGCTCCGACGCTCCCGAGGTCTACACGGTCGTCAAGGGCGACACGCTGTGGGATATCTCCGGCCGCTTTCTCGAGCGGCCCTGGCTATGGCCGGAGATCTGGCAGGTCAATCCGCAGATCGATAACCCGCACCTGATTTTCCCCGGCGATCGCCTGCGTCTGGTCTATGTCGATGGCGCGCCGCGCATCGTGGTGGACCGCGGCGATGCGTCCCGGACCTACAAGCTCGGCCCGGGCGGAACCGTCAAGCTGAAGCCGGAAATTCGCGCCACGCCGCTGGAGTCTGCGATCCCCGCGATCAGCCTGGACGCGATCCAGGGGTTTCTGGTGCAGAACCGCGTCGTCGATCCCGAGACCCTCGTCACCGCGCCCTACGTGGTCGACGGCGAGTCAGAACGCATCGTGCTCGGCGCCGGCGACCGGCTCTATGTGCGCGGCGATCTAATCGACAGCGAGAGCTACAACTTCGTGCGCAAGGGCCCGGTGTACGTAGATCCGGAGACGAACGAGATTCTGGGGCAGGAAGCGACCTACATCGGCCTGGGCAGTGTGGTGGCGACCGAGGACGAGATCTCCACCTTCTTCGTCAGCAGCACCCGCGAAGAGGTCCAGATCGGTGATCGCGTCTTGCCGACGGAAGAGCGGCGGGTCGAGTCCACCTTCTACCCGAGCGGCCCGGAGGCCGAGATCGACGGCGATATCATCTCCGTCTTCTCTGGTGTCACGCAGATTGGCCAGTACGACGTGGTGGTGATCAATCGCGGAGCCCGGGAGAACCTGGAGGTCGGGAATGTGCTGGCGATCTACCGCAAGGGGGCGTTGGCCCGTGATCGCATTGCCAACGAGACCATCCGCCTGCCGAGCGAGCGCGCCGGCCTGCTGATGATCTTCCGTGCCTTCGAGAAGCTCTCCTACGGGCTGGTTCTGACCGCCGATCGCGCGCTGAGCGTGGGCGATGAGGTCCGCAACCCCTAACGCATTCGTCGCCGCGCGCTGACCGCCAGATCCGGCGCCCCGCGGGGCGAATGACGCCCGGCGAGCCGGGCGTTTCCCCTGCAGCCCTGCTGCACCCGGCCGCTAGGCTGTGGCGGTGTCTAGCTTCCCGCCCACCCAAACCGCACGCCAGCCCCTGGCGCGGCCGTCGCGCAGCCGCACGCAGTTTCTGCTGCTCCTCGAGCAGCTCGGCCGCAGGCGACTGCGCGCCCTGTGGCAGGCGGCGGGGCACCGGGAGCCACTGACCGGCGAGCGATCGCAACGCGAGGCGCTCTTTGCCGCTGTCGCCGCAGGCACCGATCTGGAGCTTGAAGCGCTCCCCTGGCAGGCGCTGGCTGACCGGCTGGAGCGCAGCGGGATCTTTACCTGTATCGGGGCAGACCTGCCGGCCGCGTTGCGTGCCATCCCGGACCCACCACTCGCCCTCTACGGTCGTGGGGCCGCGCTGCACCTGGCCGCGCCGGCCCTGGCTGTGGTCGGCGCTCGGCGCGCCAGCGCGCGCGCCCTGCGCTGGACGCAGCAGACCTGCCGGGCGCTGGCCGAAGCCGGATTGACCATCGTCAGCGGGATGGCCTTCGGGGTGGATGCGGCGGCTCACGAAGGGGCGTTTCCGGCAACCCTGGCGGTTCTTGGCAGCGGCCTGCAGCGACCGTCCCCGCGCGCGCAGCTGGGCTTGTTCGAACGCCTCTGCGGTTCCGGTGGCTGTGTTGTCAGTGAATACCCACTTACTCAAGAGGCCCGGAAATACAGCTTCCCAGAGCGCAACCGACTGATCACCGGGCTCGCGTGCGCAGTGCTCGTGGTCGAGGCCGGCGCTCGCAGCGGCTCCCTGATCAGCGCCCGGTTGGCGCTTGAGCAGGGTCGCGATGTGCTCGCGGTACCGGGCCCGGTGGGACTGCCCGGGAGCGTGGGCTGTCATCGACTGATCAAGCAGGGAGCCGCCCTTGTGGAGCATGCGGACGACGTGCTGGACGCCCTCGGCTGGGCGCCTGTGCCGGGCTCAGCCGCGCGCGCTGAGTCGCCAGACGCCGCCGAGCTCCGCGCGACCGAGAGGCGTGTGCTCGCGGCTGTCGATGGTTGTGTCACCTCCATGGAAGCGCTGGTCTTGGCCACCGGCTTGAGCGCCCGTGCGCTGTCGGTGGCGCTGACAGAACTGGAGCTGGGCGGGTTTGTTCACCGTCAGGGCGAGGGGTATATTCGCGCCCCTTGATCCCGGCGGTAGGCACCGTTTCCATGAGCCAGGGCCCTGCGCTTGCTGAAGCCGTCGCTGCCTTGCGTCGCGGTGGCGTGGTCCTGCATGCAACTGAGGGCGTCTGGGGCCTCGCCTGTGACCCCACCCTGCCGGCGGCGGTGCAGCGCGTCTTCGAACTCAAACAGCGGCCCGGCGATAGAGGCCTGATCCTCATTGGTGGTGACGCCAGCGCCTTCGAGCCGGAGCTCAAGGTACTGCCGGCAGAGGTGCGCACGCGCGTCTTGTCGAGCTGGCCGGGACCCAACAGCTGGGTCCTGCCCACCAGCCGCTTCTCGGATCGGGTCACCGGCGGTCGCGAGACCGTGGCAGCGCGGGTGCCCGGTCATGACCAGGCGCGGGATCTGGCCAGCGCCTTCGGCGGCCCGCTCGTGTCGACCTCCGCCAATCTCAGCGGCAAACCCGCCGCGACCTCCATGTCTGCAGCGGATGCGCTCGGTCTGGCGGTCGATTACCGACTCCCTGGCGAGGTTCTGCGCCCCGGCGTTCCGAGCACCCTGCGCCTGCTCAGCGGTGAGATCCTGCGCGGCTGATGGCGCGCTTCGCGGTCATTGGCCAGCCGGTCGCTCACTCGCGCTCGCCCGAGATCCACGAGGCTTTCGCCCGCCAGTTCGGGATCACGCTGCGCTATGAGCGCCTGGCCGCGCCGGTAGATGGGTTCGAGGCGGCCGCAGAAGCATTCTTCCGGGCCGGGGGCGCGGGTCTCAACGTGACCCTGCCCTTCAAGGCGGAAGCCTGTGCCTGGGTGACCGCGGCGGACGCTGCCGCGCAGGCCGCCGGCGCCGTGAACACGATCGTGCCCCTCGATGGGGGCTATACCGGCTACAACACGGACGGCCTGGGACTGGTGCGTGATCTGCAGGAGAACCGGGGCCTGAAGCTGCGCGGCCTGCGGGTGCTCATGCTGGGCGCCGGGGGCGCCGCCGCCGGCGCGCTGGGTCCGCTGCTGGGCGAGGGGCCGGCAACGCTTGCGCTCGCCAATCGCACCGAGGCGCGAGCTCACGCCCTGGCCGAGCGCTTTCCAGGCGTCACGCCGGTTTCGCTGACAGCGCTCGATGGCCCCTGGGACCTGATCATCAACGCGACGGCGCTGGGCACCCGCGCGGATGAGGAGATGACCTTCGAGCGCCTGTTGCCGCCGGCGCTGCTGGGCGGAGCGTTCGCCTACGATATGTTTTACGGAGCGGCGGCGCGCTTTGCCCCCTACGCCGCGGCTCAGGGCGCCGCTGGGGTCGCGGACGGTCTGGGCATGCTGGTGGAGCAGGCCGCGGCGGCGTTCACGCTCTGGCACGGCCGGACGCCGGATACTGCGCAGGTGATCGCCGCGCTGCGCGGCAACCAGGAGCCCCCCCGTGCCCAGCACTGAATCCGACCCGCCAGCGCCGCAAGAGGCCGCCGCCTAGCCGGTGCTCGTGAAAAAACGCTTCATCGCCGGCGCGGTGTGCCCGCAGTGCCGGGCGGAGGATCGACTGCAGATACACTGGCTGCGGCTGGGCGAGCAGACCTGGGAAGAGCGGCACTGTGTGGCCTGCGGCTTTGCGGACCAGGCCGAAGAGAGCGTGCGCGGGACCGAGACGCTGCCGCGCATCCGGCGCGGGCGGCAATCGGGCGATGCGCCCTCACAGCCGGTCCGGATCCTCGATCCCAAGTCCCCCGGCGGATAGCGCGAAACGAGATGCGGGCCCGGCAAAAAGGTCTGATCAGGGCCTTGACTTTCGGCATTTTTGTGCGTTGCGCAAATTGCCCACGCTCGCATCCCAAAGTGGTTCTAACGCGTTGAAAAATTGAGTGTTTCTACCGCTCAATTTCATCCTGGATTCATTGAGATTACGGCCCGCATTGATATACTTTCGCGGCTTTTCCGATCCTGGCCCGCTGATGGCGGGGTGGTAGTGCGACGGGAAAGTCGAATGGCCAGAACCTGGAAGCGCCATTGCGGGAGCACTCACTTCTAGCTGCTCGGCGTTGGGCAGCTATGACGCGCGGTCGCGCGCGACGCCTCCCTCCGTCCTTCGCTGGCGGGTGCTTTACTTGTCTTGAGCTATGGCTTTTCAACCGAAGTTAGATAGGTGTCGGGCCGCGCAAGGGGCCCGAGGGATAGTATGAGAGAGCGATTGAACACCTTCTTCAACAAGACCGCGTACGGGCGCGGTGCTGCAGCGCTGATCGCCGCGGTGGCCGGCAGCTCGGCCTGGGCCGACGAGCTGAACATGACCAAGGGCGTCACTGAGATCAGTGCCAAGGTCTACGACCTGCATATGCTGATCTTTGGCATCTGTGTCGTCATCGGCATCGTGGTCTTCGGCCTGATCTTCTACTCCGTGCTGCAGCACCGGAAGTCCAACGGCGCTGTGCCAGCGACCTTCCACGAAAGCACTAAGCTGGAGCTGGCCTGGACCATCGTGCCGACGCTTATCCTGGTCGGGATGGCGGTACCGGCAACGTCACTGCTCATCGATATGTATGACACGGGCGGTGAGGACATGACCGTCGAAGTGCGCGGGTACCAGTGGAAGTGGCAGTACAAGTACCTCGACGATGACATGAATCAGACCTTCGACTTCTTCAGCAACATGAGTACGCCGAAGACGGAGATCTCCGGACAGAGCGCGAAGGGCGAGCACTACCTCCTCGAGGTCGATAAGCCGCTGCGCATTCCTGTCAACCGCAAGGTCCGTTTCCTGGTCACCGCGGAAGACGTGATTCATGCGTTCTGGGTGCCAGAGTTCGGCATCAAGCGCGATGCGATTCCGGGCATCATCAACGACATCTGGACCGTGGTGCCGGAGCCGGGCATCTACCGGGGCCAATGCACGGAACTGTGCGGCAAAGACCATGGCTTTATGCCCATCGTCGTCGAGGCGCTGCCACAGGCGGAGTACGACGCCTGGTACTCAGAGCAGATCAAGGCAGCCGAAGTCCGCAAGGCGGCGCTGTCGAAGACCTTCACCAGCGAAGAGCTGATGGCCGAAGGCGAGCAGGTCTATGGCACCTTCTGCGCGAGCTGTCACCAGGCCAATGGCCAGGGCATTCCGCCGGTGTTCCCGTCGCTGGTCGGCTCCGACATCGTCAAGGGCTCCAAGGAAGGTCACATCGAGATCATTCTGAACGGCGTTGCCGGCTCCGCCATGCAAGCCTTCGGCAAGCAGCTCGACGCGGCGCAGATCGCCGCGGTGACGCACTACGAGCGCAACAGCTGGGGTAACGCCATGGGTGACGTCACGCAGCCGCGCGACGTGGTCAAGGTCGCCGAGGGTCAGTAACAGCGCACTACGGTGCAGGCCAGCGGGCAAGCGCCCGCTGGCGATGGAGAGAAATTTCAGGCGGTGCGGATGTGGTTCCGCGCCGACAGGAAAAGGTAGAAAGCAATGAGCGAAGTAATCGTAGGCCACGACGACCATCATGATCATGGTCCGGAAAAGGGCATTGCCCGCTGGCTGTTCACCACCAACCACAAGGATATCGGCACGCTGTACCTCTGGTTCAGCTTTGCGATGTTCTTGACCGGCGGCGTCATGGCGCTGGTGATCCGGACCGAGCTGTTCCAGCCCGGCCTGCAGTTCGTCGATCCCGAGTTCTTTAACCAGATGACGACCAACCACGGTCTGATCATGGTGTTCGGGGCGATCATGCCGGCCTTCGTCGGGCTGGCGAACTGGCTGATTCCCATGCAGGTGGGCGCGCCGGACATGGCGCTGCCGCGAATGAACAACCTGTCCTTCTGGATCCTGCCGTTCGCATTCTCGATGATGATTTCGACGCTGTTCATGGAAGGCGGCGGCCCGAACTTCGGTTGGACCTTCTATGCACCGCTGTCTACCACTTACGCGCCAGACAGCGTGACCTTCTTCATCTTTGCGGTGCACCTGATGGGCGCGAGCTCCATCATGGGCTCCATCAACATCATTGCCACGATCCTGAACATGCGCGCGCCCGGCATGACCTACATGAAGATGCCGCTGTTCGTGTGGACCTGGCTGATCACCGCGTTCCTTCTGGTGGCCGTGATGCCCGTACTCGCAGGCGCGGTAACGATGATGCTCATGGAC
>JBCDIK010000116.1:0-12495 GCA_038749065.1 Pseudomonadota bacterium
ACTGCATGCCGATCGGGAGCCCGTTGGCGTCGGTTCCCATGGGGAGGGCGATCACAGGCTGCCCGGTGGCATTGAACGGCGGCGTGTACGGAAAGACCTCGGCGGAGCGCGCATCCTGCATCGCAGGCTCCAGTCGATTCGGGTCCAGGTAGCCGAGCTCTGGCACCGGCTGCGCGAGCACGGGCATGACAAACACGTCGAAGTTCGCGAACTGCTCGTCCATGGAGTGCGAGAAGGCGTGCAATTCTCGTAGCGCTGCGATGACCTGGGTCCCTCGGCGACTGTCACCGTAGCTGAGGTTGCGCCGCGTCAACGGCTCGAAGTCATCTTCGGTGGGTGGTCGTCCGGCACGCTGGGCGTCGCCCGCGACGTCGGCGGCGAGCTGGGCAGCGCCCACCAGATTGAACGCCCGGTAAAAGGCTCGATAGTCTGCGGCCAGCGGGCGCTCTTCGACCTGATGCCCCAGATCTTTCAGAAGCGCCGCGGTGTCCTGCAACGCCCGCTCGATCTGGGCGTGTGGCCCACGCCGGCCTGGCGTGGCAGCGGACCAGCGAATTCTCAGGGGCGCCAGGTCTTCGCGCTGGGCAAAGGGGCGCTGCGGCCGGGGTGGCGCATAGGCGCTGTGGTCGGCGACCGCATCGAGCACCGCCGCGCTGTCGCGCACGGTTCGGGAAACAACAAAGTGACGCACGAAGCCGTGGGCAATCGATGTATCCCGGCCGGCGCTGACCGTGCGTCCGCGGGATGGCATCAGGCCGACCAGGCCGCAGCAGGCAGCGGGAATGCGGATTGAGCCGGCGCCGTCGGCGGCATGGGCCACCGGGACCATGCCGGCGGCGACGGCAGCGGCGGCACCGCCGCTCGAGCCCCCGCTGGTCCGCGCAGGATCGATCGGGTTCCGGCAAGGGCCGAGCAGCGCGGATTCGGTCGTGCCGGTGATGCCGAACTCCGGCGTATTGCTCTTACCGAGCACCACCAGCCCGGCGGCCCGAAAGGCTGCCGCGAGTGGCGCATCCTGAGTGCTGCGATAGTCCTTGAGGTAGCGGCTGCCCCCGGTCATCGGGCTGTCGGCCCAGTCCAGGTTCAGGTCCTTGATGAGAAAGGGCACGCCCTTCAGTGGCCCGTTGGGTAACGTCGCGCTGAGCGCGCGCGCCTGGGCCTCGAGCGAATGGACCACCGCGTTCAGGCTCGGATTGCAGCGGGCGATGCGCGCGCTGGCCGCGTCGATCAGCCCATCGACGGTCAGCGCGCCCGTGCGCACCGCCTCGGCCATAGCGACTGCGTCCAGTGCGAGGTAATCGGTTTCGTTCACGACTGCGGGCTGCTCAGGGTCTCGGCTTGGACCTTCCGAAACCGCATACGCGGCCGCCAGATGGCGAGCACGATGTTTGTGAACGCCAGGGTCAGTACGACCCAGAGCACATCCGACTCGTCGGGCAGGAGCGGCAGCATCTCGGCCATGCTGAGCTCTCCGGCCATGGCCTTGCCGGTGAGCTCCGCGCCGTATTGCGCAGGCCCCTGGACCGACACCAGGGTCCCTTCGAACATGGAGAGGCCGAGCAGCACTTTGGCCCATACCCAGCGCTGCTCGCGAAAGGGCGCGTGTGCGGCCAGCGCAGCCAGACCGCTGGTCAGCACCAGGGTAAGGGAGGGTAGCAGCAACCAGCGCGCGATCGCGTCAATGGCGACCCGGATGGCGTGATAGGCAGCGAGTTCTTCCGGGGGTGGCGCAACGGACAGAAGGATCAGGTGCGCGATCAGCGCCCCGGTGAGTCCGATGGCTCCGAGGGTGTGACCCAGCTTGACCCAGCGTTTGGCATTCATGGCAGACCTGCTTGCGCCGTGCCGGGCATTTTCGCCGCGGCTGTGCGACATTAGGAAGGTTGTATCGGGGAGCGTCAACCATGGGTCAGCCCGCCATCAGTACGGATCCGCACAGCGGTCTGAAACAGTTTCACACGCGAGCTGCCGCCGCGACTGCACCGCTGTCCACGTCAGGGTACAGCTCGGTCACCGACGATGCGCTGCGCACGCTGCCGCCGCCACCGCCCGGCGCCGTGTTCGATGGCGAGGCGCAGGCGCGCTACCGGGAGTTCAAGGAAGCGCGTCGCGGAGCTGCCGATTACATGCGTATGGAGGGCGAGTTCGCCCGCTATCTCGAAGACGTCTACTCCGCTGACCCGGTGCCCCGGGACGCGCTGCAGGACGAGTGCGAGGTGCTCGTGGTCGGTGCTGGTTTTGCGGGCCTGCTGCTGTGGCACAAGCTGCAGGCCGCGGGTTTCAAGGACGTCCGGTTCTGCGAGAAAGGCGGAGACGTCGGCGGGACCTGGTACTGGAACCGGTACCCCGGCGTCGCCTGCGATGTTGAAGCCTATAGCTATTTGCCGCTGCTCGATGAGACCGGCTACATCCCGACCATGAAATTCGCTTCTGGCTTCGAGATCATGGAATACTGCCAGAGCATTGCCGAGCGCTACGGGTTCTATGAGCGCTGTCTGTTCCACACCACGGTCACCCGCTCGCAGTGGGACGAGGAGAGCGGACGCTGGACCGTGCACACGGATCGCGGCGATGCCATGCGCGCGCGGGTGCTGATCCTCGCGAACGGGGTGCTGACCACGCCGAAGTTGGCGCGTATTGACGGCATGGCCGATTTTGCCGGCGACTCCTTTCACACCTCACGCTGGGATTATCGCGTGCCCCTGGAAGGGCGGCGTGTCGGCATCATCGGAACCGGCGCGACGGCGGTGCAGGCGGTCCCGGAGCTCGCGAAGGTCGCGGGCAGCCTGCACGTGTTCCAGCGCACGCCGTCGTCTATCGACGTTCGCGATCAGCGGGCCACTACGGCCCAAGAGATCGAGCAGTGGCAGCAGGAGCCGGGCTGGGCCCGCGCCCGGCGCGCGCGCTTCGCGAAGATCTCGGCCGGGCGAACGGCCATGCAGGCAAACGATGATTACCTCGCTGGCCGGGTGGATGATTTTAAGGAGCGCAAGAAACACGCTTCGCCGCTGTCTGCGGAGGAAATGATCCAGCGCCAGCTTGGCACCAACTTCCGCATCATGGAGCAGATACGGGCACGGGTCGATGCGATTGTCGAAGACCCTGCGACCGCAGCGGCGCTCAAGCCCTACTACCCCTACGGGTGCAAGCGACCGGCGTTCCACGACGAGTACCTGCCGGCTTTCAATCTGCCCCATGTGACGCTGGTCGATACCGCGCCGAGCGGGGTGCAGAAAATCGTTCCGGAAGGGGTGGTGCACAGCGGCACCACCTATCCGCTCGATGTGCTGATCTACGCCACCGGTTTCGAGTGGATGGCGACCTCAACGTTCAACATGATCGAAGGCAAGGGCGGCCGCAGCCTGCAGGACAAGTGGCGCGAGCAGGGCACCCGGACGTTCCTCGGCATTCACAGCGAGGGCTTCCCGAACCTGTTCATCCTGTCCGGGCCCCAGGGCGGCGGTGGCAGCTTCAATTTCATCGACGCGATCGAGGCACATACGGACTACGTGCTCTGGATGCTGCAGACCATGCAGGCCCAGGGCGCGCAGCGGGTCGATATCGCCGCGGCGCCGGAGTCGAGCTACGCCGAGCACTGTCGTGATGCGGATGTGCTGACGGCACCGCTGCGCGACTGCCTGTCGTACTACAACGGTCATGGCGATGGCATGCCAGGCGATCTGGCCTACTACGGCGGCAATGCCTGGCACCGGATTCGCAAGGACGCCCAGGAGTCCCTGGCGCCTTATCGCTTCAGCTGAGCCTTAAGCACCTGGCGCCTCCGCGAGCGCGCCGTAGCGTCCGGCGAAGAACAGCAGCGGCTCGCCGCTGTCGTGGCGCGCCGCGGTGACACGCCCCAGGATCAGATGATGGTCGCCGGCGTCGATGATCTGCTCGGTGCTGCATTCGATCTGAGCCAACGACCCGGGCAGGAGCGGGGCCCCGTTGTCACCATTGCCATGCTCCACGGTCTCGAACAGGTCCCGCTCCGAGCGCGCAAAGTGATTGCTGAGTGCTTCCTGAGAGCGGGCCAGGATGTTGATCGCAAAGGTTTTCGCGTTCAGGTACGCATCCAGAGAGCTGCTGGTCTTGGCGAGGCTCCACTGCACCAGCGGAGGCTCGAGAGAGACAGAACTGAAGCTGTTTGCAGTCACACCCTGTGGGGTGTCGTCGTCCGCGCGACAGGTCACCACCGTGATTCCGGTGGCGAAGCTGCCGAAGCAGTTGCGAAGCGCACGCGGGTCCAGGTCCACTCCGGGTGTTTGCTCAGCGGTCATGAGTGCCGCTCCCATAAGAATGAAAGTTTAATAATATCAGTACTCTAGGATCTAGATCTCGATAGGCTCCGGCCGTTCCTGGACGCGGATCCCCAGGGCTTCGAGCTTCAGCTGCGCAATCTTCAGATCGACCCGATCCGGCAGGTCGTGAACACCGCCAGCAAGCTGGTCGCGATGCCGCAGCAGATCGGCTGCGCCGGCGAACAGCAGCCCCATGGTCACGTCAATGATCTCCACCGGGTGGCCCATGGCCAGATCGCCCGCCAGGTTGACCGCTTCGCCGGCGCTGAGCAGGTAGAGGGTTCTGCCGTCGCTCATGCGGCACCGGGAAATGCCGCGGTAGGGCTGCTCCTGTGCCTGGCGGAGCAGGGGGCCGGTCGCGATCTCGTCGGCGAAGTGCCCCACGTTGGCGAGCATCGCACCGTCGCGGACAGCGCCGAGGCTCGCTTCGGGAATCGCGTTCGGCTCGCCCGTGGCGGTGATGCTGATGTCCGCCTGTGCCAGGGCCGTGTTCAGCGGCAGCACTGTCATGCCGCGCAGGTGCGCCGCCAGCGCGCGGCGCGGCTCAACCTCGACCACCAGGACCCGTGCCCCAAGGGCCTGAGCCTTGTTGGCGATACCGGCCCCGCAGCGCCCGTAGCCGATCACCGCGAGCGTTTTCCCCGCCAGGGCGATGTTGCCCATGGACAGCAGATTGCTGAGCGTTGATTCGCCGGTGCCGTGCTCATTGTCGAAGAGGCTTTTCATGATGGTGTCATTCACGGCGTAGACCGGAAACCCGATCGGCCGCCGGCGCAGCGCCAGCAGGCCCGAGGTGGTCTGTTCGCACACGCCACAGCCATTCGTAAGCCCTGCGTCCGGCATCTCGGCGGACAGGGTTGCGCCGTCGTCGATGCAGACTTCCGGCCCCGCCTCGAGCGCGGCGCGAATGTTGGCCCGCCGCTGCGCACCGGCTTCTCCCAGCTCGGAAAACACCTGCACGTTGTCGAGCGAGCGTACGTACTCGAGCACATCGGGCTGTGTGGTGGCCGGGTTGCTGGCGACCACCAGGACCTGCGCGCCACAGTCACGGAGCGCTTCGATCGTCCTCGCGACCTTAGCTTCCAGGTGGGAGCTGAAACCGATGCGGCGGCCCTTCAGTTCGCCGCTGGCAGCGAGATCCTGCACCAGCCGCGCCACGACCGGCATGTGCTCCTTGACCCACTCGAGCTTGGCGATGCCGCTCCCGGTGCTCATTGTCGGGTCAGCGTCTGTTCGTACAGATCCAGAACCGCTGCGGCATCGGCCGCTAGGGCACCTGCCTGCGAGGGTGTCTCGGCCCAGCCGGCATAGGGAAAGGTCCGGCCATCGGGCACCTGGATCGTCTGGCCTTCGCTGACGCCGCTGGTCACCACCCGCAGGGGACCCTGTTGCGTTCGGAACAGTTCCGGAGCCAGCAGATAGGCGATCGCACAACTGTCGTGGACCGGAAAGCCTGGCAGCTCATGGCGGCCGAAGTAGCTTGCTTCGTAGAAGCGCGAGATGTCCCAGATGAATTGCCCGATGTCCCCCCCGGCATCGCGCAGGCGCTCCTGCCGCGGGCGGTCCATGATGCAGTTCATGGTGACATCGAGGCCGACCCAGGCCAGCGGCCAGGGCGCCTGTGCCACCTGATCGGCGGCATGGGGGTCGCCGATGATGTTCGCTTCGGCGACGGGCGTGACGTTGCCCGTGTGCTCGTTGCTGCCCAGCGCGCCGCCCATGATGATCACCTGGCTGACCTTGCCGGCGATTCCCGGATCGAGCATCAGTGCCCGCGCGAGGTTCGTCAGTCGACCCACGGCGACGATCGTGATGGCGCCGGGGTTGGTGTTGACCGTATCGACGATGAAGCGCTCCGCCGGTGCGGTTGCCGCACTGCGCGTCGTGGTGAAGGGCGGGATGTTGCCGAGGCCGTCCTCACCGTGCACGAAGGTTGGCGGGTCACCGGCCGCGACCTTAAGCGGCGCGCTGGCACCGCGGTGCACCGGCGCATCAATGCCAAAGCGCTCGCACAGGTAGAGTGCGTTGCGCGTCACGATATCGATGGTGTGATTGCCCAGCACGGTGGTGATGCCTTCGATCACGATATCCGGAGAACGATGGGCAAAGAGCAACGCCATCGCGTCGTCCACGCCCGGGTCGGTATCGAAAATAATGCGGTGAGGCACGCCGGCTCCTGCTGCTGGGGCGCGGGCAGTGTGCGGGGTTCGACCCGCTGGCTCAAGCGGACCATACTGCCGCCGTTGTTCATCATCACGGACCCCCATGGCTCGAGTCCGCGCCGCGCTGGCGTGTTTTCTGGCGTACGCCGTCATGTCCGGCATGCTGGCGCCACTGGGCATCATCTCGGCACCGCTCGCGAGCTACCTGGGCGTCGATATCGCGACCGCGACCGCCGGATTCAGTTGGCTGACCCTGGGGGTTCTGGGCGGTGCGGTGCTCGCGCTGTGGCTGCTATCGGCACTGCCATTGCGAGCGCTGCTGGTCCTGGTGTACGCGGCGATTGCGGGCTTGCTCCTGTCTCTGGCATTGGCCGAGAGCGCAACCGCCATCGGCGCACGGCTGGCGCTGGTCGGGGTGCTCTGTGGCCTGGGGTTACCGGGCGCTGCGCATGTGATCGCGACGACCTTCGCGGCCGAGCGCCGCACCTCTCTCCTGGTCCTGACCGATGGCGCATTCAGCATGGCGGGGGTCGTCGCCGGCGCCATCGCGAGCCGGGCCCTAGCCGCAGCGCTGCCCTGGTATCAGGTTTATCTGGCCGTTGCCGCTGCGGCCGCTGCAGCCGCGGTGCTGTTCGCGACACTGCCACGGCCTGAGGCGCTGCGAGCAGAAGCGATAGCAGCAGTAGACGCGTCTACAGCAACAGATGTAGAAGCCGGCCAGGCTCAAAGCTGGCCGGTGGCGGCCTGGTGGCTGATCGCCGCGCTGGCGGCTTACACCCTTGGGCAAAGTTCGCTCCTCCTGTGGCTCCCGCAGCACGCGACCACCCTGGGGGCGAGCCTGGAAGAGGGCGGCGCTCTGGTCGGGCGCTACTGGAGCGGCATGTTCGCCGCCCAGATCGTCGTCGCCCTGGTGGTGTTGCGACTGGGGGAGCGGCGTCTGCTGGGTGCGGCGGCGCTGGGGACCGCTGCGGGCGCGGCCCTGCTGCTGACCGGCGCCAGCGCCGACGCGCTGCTGTGGCTGGTGCCTCTGTGGGGCTTCGCGAACCTGGCGCTGCTGAAGATCGTCATCGGGTTCAGCGTGTCGGTTACCCAGGTCACGTCACCGCGGCTGATCTCCGCGTTACTGCTGGGCGCCACGACAGGCACCGCCTGTGGGCCAGCGTTGTCCAGCGCAGTCGTCCGGATGGGTGGGATCAGTACCGCGCTGTTGTTCGGCATCGCCTGCCTCGTTGCCTGCGCGACGGTGCTGCTGGTCCTGCTGCTGCGCAGCGCGCCTAGGCGTCAGCGCCCGAGTCCGGCGCTTCCTGACTGAGCTCGTGCAGCCAGGCGGCGTGCTTCGGTGCGCGGCGCGTCTCCGACCATTCCTCAAGCATTGCCTCGGCCACGCGGTTCAGCTCGGCGCGCTGTTCCGCAGTGCCTTTGTCGGCGGCCAGCTCGATGCGGTGCCCGTTCGGATCGAAGAAGTAGATCGAATCGAAGATGCCGTGATTCGTCGGGCCGAGTACCTCGATGTCGGCGGCCTCCAGCCGTGCCTTGTAGGCGAGCAGGGTTTCTCGATCATCGACCCGGAAGGCGATGTGCTGCACCCAGCTCGGCGTATTGCGATCGCGGTCCATCTCCGGTGAGTTGGGGAGCTCAAAGAAAGCGAGCACGTTGTTGTTGCCGGCGTCGAGGAACACGTGCATGTAGGGGTCCGGGTCGCCGGTCGAGGGGACCTCGTCTTCCGCGATCGCGAGCTGGAAGGGCATGTCGAGCAGGTCCCGGTAGAACGCGACGGTCTCCTTGGCATCTCGGCAGCGATATGCCGCGTGGTGCACCCCGGCAAGGCTCACGCGCCACCTCCCGCCGCCTGGCGCTTGAGCTGGTCGCGCTCGATGGATTCGAACAGTGCCTGGAAGTTGCCTTCGCCAAAGCCCTCATCGCCCTTACGCTGAATGAACTCGAAGAAAATCGGGCCGATCACCGTGTCTGAGAAAATCTGCAGCAGCAGCTTCGGGGTGCCGCCGTCGACGCTGCCGTCCAGCAGGATCCCATGCTCGCGCAGGGTCCGGGTGGCTTCGCCGTGCCCGGGGAGGCGCTCATCGAGCATGTCGTAGTAGGTGTCCGGCGGTGGTTCCATGAAGGCAATGCCGGCCTGGCGCAGCCGCGCCAGGGCAGCGGGCAGGTCGTCGCAGGCGAGGGCAATATGCTGGATACCTTCGCCGTTGTAGGCGAGGAGATACTCCTCGATCTGGCCGTCGACGTTGCCGCGGCTCTCCTCGTTCAGAGGAATGCGAATGCGATTGTCCGGCGCCGTCATGGCACGCGAGGTGAGACCGGTTTGTTCCCCACGGATGTCGAAGTGCCGGATCTCCCGGAAGTTGAAGTACTTCTCGTAGAAGTTGGCCCAGTAGTCCATGCGGCCGCGGTAGACGTTGTGCGTCAGGTGATCGATATGGTGGAACCCATGGCCCTCCGGGTGCCGGTCAACACCGTCGGTGAACACGAAATCGATGTCGTAAATGCTGCTGCCGCGCTCGTAGCGATCGATCAGGTAGAGGGGTGCGCCACCGATGCCGCGGATTGCCGGTAACCGTAGCTCCATGGGGCCCGTTGGCACGTCCACTGGCTGCGCTCCCAGCGCCAGGGCCCGCTCGTAGGCCGCCTGCGCGTCGCGGACCCGGAAGGCGAGACCGCAGGCGCAAGGCCCATGTTCCTCGGCGTGGTAGTACGCCGGGCTCTTCGGCTCATAGTTGACGATGAAGTTGATGTCGCCCTGGCGCCAGAGCGCAGCGTCCTTGGAACGGTGCCGGGCGACCTTGCGGAAGCCGAGGCGCTCGAAGAGCGGCTCGAACAGCCCGGGGGCGGGCGCGGAGAACTCGACGAACTCGAAGCCGTCCAGGCCCATGGGGTTGTCGTGGCTGGTGGCCATGCGCAGGCGCTCCCTGTGATGATTCCGGTCAGTTTAGGACGTGTGCAGAGGTTTTTCTCTTCTAATGCGCCGCAGAATGCGCAAGAATCGAATAAATTATCCAATTTTCGAGTGATTGATGGAAGAATTTTCTCCTGATGACACCGACCTGCGCCTCCTGTCACTGCTCCAGGACAACGCGCGGTTGCCCAACGTGCAGCTGGCCGCGGAGGTTGGCCTGTCCGAATCACCGACGTTTCGGCGGGTGAAGCAGCTGGAGGCGAGCGGCGCCATTCGCGGCTATGTCGCACTGCTCGAGCAGCGCGCCCTGGGCCTTCAGGTCACCGCGTTCGTGAGCGTGCGAATGGCTCGCCAGCCGGAGGACGAGCACAGTGCTTTTCACGCGGCGGTGCGCAGCGAGCCGCACATCGTCGAGTGCCACGCCATGAGCGGCGCCTTCGACTTTCTGATGAAAGTGGTGGCGCACGATATCGATCACTTTGCGGAGCTTTGCATGCAGCAGATTCTGAAGTACCCGGGGGTTGCCCAGGTCGAATCGGCATTCAGCCTCGCGCAGGTCAAGCAGTCCCACGCGGTGCCCCTGACGACAGCCGGTCGCTGAAACCGGCGCGGACTTCTCCTGCCGCACCGGCAACGCTATCGTTGCGGTTTTGCAGGGGAGTTCTGCGGTGACCCAGCCGCCCGTTCTGAGTTTTTCCGCGCTGCGCGATGGCGAGCCACAGGCGCTCGCGGCGCTGAGCGATGCCTGTGAGTGCTACGGGCTGTTTCTTCTGAAGGATCACGGCATTGATGGCACCCTCGCGGCGGGCGCCTTTACCGCCGCGGCAGATTTCTTTGCCCGACCGCTGCCGGAGAAAAATCAGGTTCGCCGCAGCGCTGAGAACCCCTGGGGCTTCTACGACGCGGAACTCACCAAGAACACGCGGGACTGGAAAGAGATCTTTGATGTCGGCCCACCGATCGACCGCTGGGTGCCCCGATGGCCGCAGCAGCCGGTTGCGTTTCGCCCACAGATCGATGGCCTTGCGCAGGCCTGTTACGACCTGTCTTTAGAGCTGCTCGATGCGCTTGCGGCGCTGCTCTCGGTGCCGTCGCAGCGTTTGCGCGCCGGCTTCGCACCGTCGCATACGAGCTTCCTGCGCATCAACCGGTACCCGCGCTGCGCCGAGCCGGCCAACCCCGAAGGGCTGCAGGCGCCGGCCGCAGGACATCTGGGCGTCAACCATCACACGGACTCCGGGGCGCTGACGATCCTGCTGCAGGACGGGCACGCAGCCCTCGAGTTCTGGCATGCCGGGGCCTGGCACAGCGTCCCGGCGCCGGCCGATGCGGTGGTCGTTAACCTGGGGGATATCGTCCAGGTCTGGTCCAACGATCGCTTCCATGCCCCCGTCCACCGCGTGCGCGCCAGCGCCCGGCAGGAGCGGATGAGCATGCCGTTCTTTCTCAACCCCGCGAACAGCTACCGCTATGCGCCGGTCACCGATGCCGATGCGCCGCGCTACCGCGCCATCGCCTGGCAGGAATTTCGTGAGCAGCGCGCGGCCGGGGACTATGCGGACTATGGGGCTGAAGTGCAGATTGCCGACTACCGGATTGCGCCATGAGTTACACCCTGTACGGCTCCCAGGCGAGCTACTTCACTGCGAAAGCACGCGCCTATCTGCGCTGGCGCGGCGTGAGTTATCACGAGCAGGCGGTCAGCGGCGAGCTGATGCAGCAGCGGCTGCTCCCCACCATTGGCTGGCCGGTCGTGCCGGTGCTGGAGCTGGCCGACGGCTCCCTGGTGCAGGATACGGAAGACATCATCGCAGCCGTCGAAGCCCGCACAAGTGGTCCGCGCGCGCTGCCCGCGCAGGGGCTGCAGAGGGTCGTCAGCCTGCTGCTGCAACTCTTTGCCGACGAGTGGCTCACCCTCCCGGCCATGCACTATCGCTGGAACATGAACGAGCAGTGGATTTACGGTGAGTTCGGACGCTCCAGCGCGCCGGACGCGAGCGCGGCGGAGCAGCACACGCTTGGGGAACGGATCGGTGCCCGGTTCAAAGGCTTTGTTCCCATGCTCGGCGTGACGGCGCAGACCATCCCCGGTATCGAGGCCAGCTACGAGCAGTTCCTCGCGGACTTCAGTGCCCATCTGGCTGAACATCCGTTCGTGCTTGGCGGGCGCGCCAGTTACGGCGACTTCGCGCTGGTTGGCCCGCTGTTCGCACACTTGTTGCGCGACCCGGCCTCCGGTGAGCTGATGCAGCGCCTGGCTCCCCAGGTGGTGGACTGGACCCAGCGAGTGCACGGCGGCAATGGTCAGCTTGGCGCGCTGCTGCAGGATGATGCCGTGCCGATGACTTTGCAGCCGATCTTGCGCCGGCATCTGGCCGATCACTGGCCCGTGCTCGAAGAAACCGCCCAGCGCTGTGCGCACTGGTCGCGTTCCGCCGAGCCCGGGGCCGAGCTGCCGCGGGGTTTCGATACCCTGTCGTTCACCGTGGGCGGTTGCGACGGTGAAGCAGCCGCACGCAGCTTTCCGCTCTATCGCCTCCAGGCGGTGCTCGATGCCATCGCTGCCCTGGTTGGGGATGAACGGGAACGCGCTGCTGCGTGGCTCGCAGCGTGCGATGCGCAGGCACTGCTCGATTGGCGGCTGCCGGTGCGACTGGAGCGGCGGCGCTATCGGCTGTGCCTGGCCCGATGACATGAGCATTCATCTGCGACAGATCTGCCTTGTGGCGGCAGAGCTCGAACCGGTGGTGACGCAGCTTGAGCGTGTCTTTGGCTTAAGGCGCGGCTTCGTGGATCCGGCCGTTGCCGAGTTTGGTCTGCATAACACCCTGTTGCCGCTGGGCACGGACTTTCTAGAGGTCGTCGCGCCCGTGCGCACCGGCACGGCAGCCGGGCGCTACCTCGAGCGGCGGCGGGGCGATGGGGGCTACATGGTCATCACCCAGGCGGATAGCCCCGCGACCCATGAGGCGATGCGAGCACGCGCACTGGCGCTCGGTGTTCGCGTGGCCTACG
This sequence comes from Pseudomonadota bacterium, assembly GCA_038749065.1. Classification (GTDB taxonomy): domain Bacteria; phylum Pseudomonadota; class Gammaproteobacteria; order Pseudomonadales; family Azotimanducaceae; genus CALHVX01. The sequence continues at coordinate 12,387 of JBCDIK010000116.1, forward strand.
AAGTCGATCGCGCGCCCTGGCGCCTGACGCAGCTGCACCCGGGCGATATGGAGGCCGCCTTTCTGGAGGTCGAGTCCGATGACCGCTGTGACTTCAGCGGCCAGTGGCA
>JBCDIK010000117.1:0-12459 GCA_038749065.1 Pseudomonadota bacterium
CGGCCGCGTGAGCGGACACGGCCGCGTGAGCGGACGCTGCCGCGTGAGCGGACGCTGCCGCGTGAGCGGACGCTGCCGCGTGAGCGGACGCTGCCGCGTGAGCGGACGCTGCCGCATCAGCGGACGCCGCTGCTTGCGATGCTGCTGACGTTGGTGTGCTGCGCGTCAGTCCATGGGGCTGAAACCCTGGATGCCATCATCATCGACAAGGGCTACGACAAGCAGACGAAAATCGCGATCGTGCCGTTTCAGCAGGGCAGTGACCTGGGCGGGGCCCCCCAGCTCTCCGACATCGTCGCAGCGGATCTGGCCCGCAGCGGTCAGTTTGCGCCGCTGGATCGCGGCAACATGCTGTCTTTCCCGACCCGGCGGGACCAGGTGTTTTTCCGCGACTGGCGCATCCTCGGCGTCGAGTACCTGGTGATCGGGCGCGCTGCTCGCGCGGCGGATGGGCGGTTCGCGGTTAGCTACCAGCTCTACGATGTGAGTAACGAGCGCGAACTGCGCAGCGCCGACCTGTCCGCGGGCCCCGATGCCTGGCGGGACATTGCCCACCGCGTCTCGGACGAGGTGTACGAGCAGATTACGGGCATTCGCGGCGCCTTCTCGACCCGTATTCTCTACGTGCTCGCCCGCGACGCAGGCAAGCCCACGGCCAGCTACAGCCTGGAGATCGCGGATGCCGACGGCGCGCGCGCGCAGACCGTGTTCTCTTCCTCCGAGCCTCTGCTGTCGGCGAGCTGGTCACCAGACGGCTCTCAGGTTGCGTACGCCTCCTTCGAGACCGGGCGCTCCTCGATCATCCTGCAGGACCTGGCCACCGGCCGGCGCCAGCAGCTGACCAACTTCAAGGGGATCAACGGTTCCCCGGTGTTCTCGCCCGATGGCAAGCAGCTCGCCATGGTGCTGTCCCGGGATGGGAACCCGGAGCTGTACCTCATGAACCTCTCCGATCGGCGCCTGCGGCGGCTGACCCAGCACCCCGCCATCGACACGGAGCCAAGCTTTTCGCCGGACGGCAAACATCTGATCTTCACCTCGGACCGCGGCGGCAGGCCGCAGATCTATCAGCTTGAACTGGCCAGCAACTTCATCGAGCGTTTGACGTTCCAGGGTGACTACAACGCGCGTGCACGCATGCTGGCGGACGGCCAGCGGCTGATCCTGGTGCATCAGCGTCAGGGTGTTTTCCACATCGCCTGGCTCGACGTCGCGCGGGATGATCTCCGTGTGCTCACTTCGACGACTCTCGACGAGTCGCCGTCCGTCGCCCCCAACGGCGCCATGCTGATGTACGCGACCCAGGCGGAGGGCAAGGGGATCCTCGCCGTGGTTTCTGTGGACGGGCGGGTCAAGTACCGGTTGCCCTCGAAGGCGGGGGACGTGCGTGAGCCTTCCTGGTCCCCCTTCCTGGCATCGAGCGTCACCAGCACGGGGCGTTCTCGGTGATTCCCTGACAAATTGCACAGATTCGTGGGATTAGTTGTCACGGAACGTCAACAAATCACGTAAAATCCGCGCCGATTCGGCGCAAGTGACCGCCGCTTAGGAGACTGGCATGACAAAGCAATGGATTCGAAGCACCCTGACCGCGCTGCTGGTGATGGTGTTCGCTGCGGGCTGCGGCTCGTCCGGCACCAAAGAAACGCTGCCCCCGGCACCGCCGCCGGATACCACCGCGGACACCCCGCCGCCGCCGGCTGACCCGACTCCGGAGCCGACGGCCGCATTCGACCCGAACGGCAACCCGTACATTCCGGGCACGACGCGACTGCTGCCGCGCACCTTTTACTTCGCCTACGATCGCTCCGTGCTCAGCCAGGAAGACCTGGCCGTGCTCGAGATGCACGCAACCGTGCTGCGCAACAATCGCAGCAAGACGCTGGTGATCGAAGGCCACTGTGATGAGCGCGGTACCCGTGAGTACAACCTGGCGCTCGGTGAGCGACGGGCCAACTCCGTGCGCTCCTTCCTGCGCAGCGCCGGGGTGACCGACCAGCAGATGGAGAGCGTAAGCTACGGTGAGGAACGCCCGGAAGATCCCGGTCACTCCGATGCGGCCTGGAGCCGCAATCGCCGCGCGGTGCTCGTCTACCGCTAGGCAGGACCGGATGCCCGCGCGACTCGCACCAGCACTGGCCAGGCGCTCGCGGCCCTCGACAGCCGCCGCGATCGGTCTGCTTGCGGTGATGCTGGCGGCGCCGGCGTCAGCGCAGCAGGCGCCGGCCGGCAATGGCGGCGCGCGCTTGTCAGAGCTGTTTTACCAGCTGCAAGTGATGCAGCAGGAAGTGCGTGACCTGCGCGGCCAGGTCGAAGAACAGGCGGCACTGATCCGACGTCTGCAGCGCGACCAGAAAGAGCAGTACGTTGATATCGATGGGCGCCTTGCCGCACTTGCGCGTGGTGGCGCGCGCGCGGGCGCTGCGACACCAGCGGGCGACAGCGGGGCAGCGCCGCGAGCCTCGGCCAGTGCGTCCACGGGCAGCGCCACGACCGCGTCTGCAGCCGGTGCAGAGGGCGAACAGGCGGACTACGAGGCGGCACTGAAGCTGCTGCGGGAGCGCCGCTACGACGAGTCCCTGCTCAGTTTCAATCGGCTGCTCTCCGATTACCCCGGCGGGCAGTATGCGGGCAATGCGCTGTACTGGCTCGGGGAGCTGTACCTGGTCAAGAACGAAAGTGAGCGCGCACGGGAGCAGTTCGTGCAGGTCATCGATCTGTACTCCGACCACCCCAAGGTGCCCGATGCGCTCTACAAGCTGGGCGTGACCTATCACCGGCTCGGTGATAAGGACCTGGCGCTCGATTTTCTCAATCGGGTGCGGGGCCGCTTTCCCACCCACAACGCAGCCAAGCTGGCGGCGGACTATGCCCGAGAGATGCAGTAAGGGCGCCGCTGCGACCCTGCGCATCACCGAAGTCTTTCTGTCGTTGCAGGGTGAGGCGCGCAGCAGCGGCTATCCCACCGTATTCGTGCGGCTGACCGGTTGCCCCCTGCGCTGCCGTTACTGCGATACGGCGTATGCCTTTCACGGGGGTGAGCTCCGTGCCCTTGATGACCTCTTGGCGCAGGTCGACGACTATGGCGTACCGCACGTGTGCGTGACCGGCGGCGAGCCGCTTGCGCAACCGAACGTGCTGCCGCTGCTGACGGCGCTCTGCGACCGTGGCCTGACGGTGTCCCTGGAGACGAGCGGCGCGATGGATGTGTCCGCTGTGGACTCGCGTGTCAGCCGCGTACTGGATCTGAAGACGCCCGATTCCGGTGAGCTGGAGCGCAACCTCTGGGCCAATCTCGAACACTGCGGGGTGCATGATCAGGTGAAGTTCGTGATCTGCTCGCGTGGCGACTACGACTGGGCGCGGCTAACCATTGATCGCTATCGGCTACAGGTGCGCTTCGGCGACGTCTGGTTGTCCCCCAGCACCGGGGAGCTCGCGCCGCGGCTGCTGGCGGACTGGATGGTGGCAGACCGGGTCCCCGCGCGTCTGCAGGTGCAACTGCACAAGCAGCTCTGGGGCGATGAGGCGGGACGATGAGTGCGGAACAGACGCGGCGTGCGGTGGTCCTGCTGTCCGGCGGGTTGGACTCGGCAACGGTGCTGGCGCTGGCCCGGCGCGATGGCTTTGACTGCTACGCGCTGTCGTTTTCCTATGGCCAGCGGCACTCTGCGGAGCTGCAGGCTGCCGAGCGCGTGGCAACGCAGCTCGGAGCCATTGCGCACCGGACGGTGCCAATCGATCTGTCGGCCTTTGGCGGCTCGGCTCTGACCGATCGCGCGATCGCGGTTCCTGATGCACAGGACAGCGTTGCCGGCGAGATCCCCGTGACCTACGTGCCCGCGCGCAACACCGTGTTTCTGTCGCTGGCGCTGGCCTGGGCCGAGGTGCTGGGCGCGCGCGACCTCTTTATCGGTGCGAATGCGGTCGACTACTCCGGCTACCCGGACTGTCGCCCGGCGTTTGTGGACGCCTTTGAACGGCTGGCGAATCTGGCGACACGAGTGGGCGTAGAAGAGGGCGGCATGCGGGTACACGCGCCGCTGATCGACTGGAGCAAGGCGCGCATCATCACCGAAGGTACAGCCCTGGGCGTGGACTACGCCAGTACCGTGTCCTGCTACTCCGCGGATGAAGAGGGCCGCGCCTGCGGTCGCTGCGACAGCTGTGTGCTGCGCCGGGAGGGGTTCGCGGCGGCCGGCATCGCCGATCCGACGCGCTACGCCGCGACCTGATCGATGGCCTCGCCGCTTGAGCTACCGTCGGACCCCGCATACAATGCCGCGCCCTGCTGGCCCGCCTCGGGTCGCGGGCGAGAAATGGGTCGTTAGCTCAGTTGGTAGAGCACCGGGCTTTTAACCTGTAGGTCCTGGGTTCGAGTCCCAGACGACCCACCATTTCTTTTCTCCTCCGCATCCTTTTTCCTTTGTAGTCATCGCAACGACCCTGTTCGCGCCTGCGCACTCATGGTGTCTGGTCGTGCGGATCAGGCCCTGGCGACGGGGCCGCGGCCCAGAACTCCCCGCGGCTGTCGATGTGATAGTCGATGCCATGGAGCGTCAGCTCATCCTTCAGCTGCGCCTTGCTGCAACGGAACAGGCGTTTGAGTTCTTCGGTGCCGAGGATGGGCGGTGCTGTCCGCGGGCGCCCGCGAGCCCGGTGCAGCGGCCGCTGCAGTCGGGGGACGGGTGGTTTGCGGTGCGTCATGGCAGAACTGTATATATATACAGTTCTTTGCGCCAGCGATCATCTCAATCGCCACGCAGCACCGACCGGGTGGCCTCATCGGCTGGGAACAGTAGCTCCACGGACAGGTCCTCTGCGACCGTGTGCTGCGGCGTGCCGAAGTGCGCCAGCATGGTGAACAGCGCAAAGCGTTCCCCGTCCTTGTGCAGACGCAGGGTCAGCGCTGGCGGCGGTGGGCTGGTCCAGGCCGGCACCTGCCAGCGTGCGGGCGCTTCCGGGTGGCTGCACAGCCGCTCGATCAGCGCGGCCATCCCCGCATCTTTCGGGTTCGCCAGCAGGGCCGCGCGGGCACGCTGCAGAAAGCTGTAGGCGACTTCCTGCCAGTTTTCGAAGTAGGGCTTGAGGCCATCCTCGGCCAGACACAACTCGACGATGGAAAACGGCGCCGCCGCCGAATCGCCACCGGCGGGGAGCAGCTGCGCCGGGTCCAGAAAGCGGCTGAAAAACGACAGCGCAGCAGGGTTGGCGCCCACCAGCCGCCAGCGACCGTCGAGCATGAGTGCCGGGTAAGGCTCGTGTTGTGTCAGCATCTGCTCGAGAGCTTCCCGGAACAGGCCGAGCTGTGCCTGCTCGAGGGGCACGTCCGCGTAGGTGGCGCTGAACCCGGCCTGCTGCAGCAGAGCATTGCGCTCCCGAAGGGGCACATTCAGCGTTTGCGATAGCTCCAGCACGGTCTTGCGGCTGGGCTGGGCCTTGCCGGTCTCCAGAAAACTGATGTGGCGCTGCGAGATACCGGATTCCACCGCCAGCTGGAGCTGGCTGAAACGCCGATAGGTGCGCCACTCTCGCAGCAGCGCTGCAAAGCTCAGGGTCTGGCGGGTGGTCGCGGACACATCTGCGGCCGCAGGCGGGTCCTGGGTCAACGGGGTAATCGTACTCATAACCCCAGTGTACGGTGCGAGCGGCGCGAATCGATAACCTGCGAGGTCATTGGCCTGATGATCACCGGCCGCTAGATTGGCGCCTACAGTCATCTGGAGAACCGTCCATGCGCCTGATCTACCTGCTGCTGGCGATCGCTGGCACCATCATTCCGCTGCTGTGCTTTTTCGAGTTTTTTGGCAGCCAGGGGTTCTCACCCTATCTGTTCGCCGAGGGCATCTTTGCCAACGGTGCGGCGACGGGCTTTGCGGCCGACCTGTTCATCAGCTCCTTCGTGTTCTGGGCCTTCATGTTCAGCCGTTCCGAGGGCCCGCGCCCCTGGCTGTTCATCGTCATGAACCTGTGCGTCGGCTTGTCCCTCGCCCTGCCGGCGTACCTCTACGTCGCCGAAGGCGCGGCGCAGGCCCGCCGCGAGGCCGCGGCCGGTACGGCCGCAGCGGGCTGACTGCCACGGGCTGGCGCAGCCGCTATTCGCCCCGGGCGCGGCTGTCAGACTTGCGCGCTGTATTGCGCAGCCTCGATGACCAGCGTGCCATCGTCGCGCACCGCGGTGACGGTGACCGCGGTCCCGGCAGCGAGGACATCCTCGGAGGCGCTGACCACCTGCCAGCGGGTGTCGCCGATGAACTGCGCCACCGGCGCGGCGCCCACCGCAGTATCGAGGGTCAGGGCCTTGCCCCGCTGTGCCGCAGCCCGCTGGTGCAGGCCGGGCGCGTCCGTTGCACTGTTAAAGGCGCGGAAGTAGCGCCAGTACACGAAGGTCAGCGCCACCGACAGCACGCCAAACAGCAATGCCGAGCTGAGCACGCTCATGGGCGCGCTGAGCCAGGTGACCGCCGCGGTGACCAGCGCTGCAACGGCGATGCCGATCAGAAACCCCGTAAAGCCGATGATCTCGATCAGGAGCAGCACCGCGCCGACGATCAGGTACCAGTGGAGCTGGCTGAAGTTCACGACTTGCTGTCTCCGAGCACCTCGCGAATACCCTCAATGGAACCCAGCAGGCTGCCTGCCTCGAAAGGCATCAGCACAACCTTGGAGTTGCTTGAGGCGCCGATGGTCTGTACCGCCTCCGTGTATTTCTGCGCGATGAAGTAGTTGATGGCCTGGCGGTCGCCGTTGCGGATGGCGACGGAGACCGTTTCTGTGGCCCGCGCTTCTGCTTCCGCCAGTCGCTCGCGCGCCTCGGCGTCCCGGAACGCGGCTTCTCGGCGGCCTTCGGCTTCGAGCACGGCAGCACGCTTCTCGCCTTCAGCGCGGGCGATCTCTGCTTCCCGGTAACCTTCGGCTTCGAGAACCGTGGCCCGTTTCTCCCGCTCCGCCTTCATCTGCTTGGCCATGGCATCGACCAGGTCCTGAGGCGGCGCGATGTCCTTGATCTCAATCCGGGTCACCTTCAGCCCCCAGGGCTGCGTCGCCTCGTCGACCTTGTCCAGGACCCGCTGGTTGATGGTGTCGCGCTGGGACAGCGTCTCGTCTAACGCCATGGCGCCGATGACGGCGCGAATGTTGGTCATCACGAGGTTCTGCAACGCCAGCTCCAGATTATTAACCTCATAGGATGCTGCGACGGCATCGATGATCTGGAAGAAGCAGACCGCATCGGTCACCACGGTCGCGTTGTCGTTGGTGATGACCTCCTGGCCGGCCACATCCAGCACCTGCTCCATCATGATCTGCTTGCGGCCGACGCGCTCTACGAAGGGAATCAGCAGGCTCAGGCCGGGCGTTAGCGTCCGGGTGTACTTGCCGAGGCGTTCGACGGTCCAGTGCTGTCCCTGGGGAACGACCTTGGCACAGGCAAAGGCGGTGATCACCAACAGGAAGGCGATAAACAAGGTGCTGGCTTCGAGCCCCATGGCGGGCGTTTCCTCGGCTGTGGAGTGCCTTTAAGTATACTGCAGCGCTGCAGACAGAACGGGGAGCAGGAATGACGAACAGCAGCACGCGACTCAGCCGCTTGAGCCGCTCCATTGCCGGCAAGGTCGCGATCGTTACCGGTGCCGCCAGCGGCATGGGCAAAGCGACCGCGGAGCTCTTCGCGGATGAAGGCGCGCGGGTGGCTGCGATCGATCTCAACGGCGATGCGCTCGATGCGGTTGTGGCAGGGATTGGCGCTGCCGGCGGCGAGGCTCGGGCCTTTTCCCTCGACCTGCAGGACGCGGCGGCCACGCAGGCCACCATCGAAGCGATCGGTTCCCAATTCGGGGCCATCGACATCCTGATCAACAACGCCGGGATCTCACAGCCGTTGCCGATCGACAGCCCGGACTACGAGCCGGTCTGGGATCGCCACCTGTCGATCATGCTGAGCGCGCACACACGCACCGTCCGGGCGGCGCTGCCCTGGCTGCGCAAGGCCGAGCATTCGCGCATCGTCAACATCGCCTCGACGGAAGGGCTCGGTGCGACCAAGTACGCCAGCGCCTACAGTGCCGCGAAGACCGGTGTCATCGGGCTGACCCGTGGCCTCGCGGTGGAGCTTGGCCCTGAGGGCATTACCGTTAACTGCATTTGCCCCGGGCCGATCCGGACCGGCATGACCGACGCCATTCCCGAAGCGGACAAAGCGGTCTTTGCCCGCCGGCGGGTGGCGCTGAAGCGCTATGCGGAGCCGGAAGAAGTCGCGCACGGCACGCTGTCGCTGGTGCTGCCGGCGGCGAGTTTCATCACTGGCGTCGCCCTGCCGGTCGACGGTGGCCTCACCATCAAGAACGCCTGATGGACGAGCCACTGCTGAGCTGGCAGATCGGGTCGATCCGCGTGACGCGGGTGCCCGAGCTCAGCACGGCCTCCCTCGGCCCACATCTGCTGCCGCAGGCGACGCCGGCGGCGCTCGCGCCCTTTCCCTGGCTTGCGCCCTTCTGCGACGCCGATGGCCGCATCGTGCTGAGCATGCATACGCTGCTCGTAGAAACACCGGAGCAGGTCCTGCTCGTGGACACCTGCATCGGCAATGACAAGGAACGCAGCTATCCGCGCTGGAACCACATGCAGACCGACTTTCTGGCACGGCTGAGCGCGGCTGGCGGCGCGCCGGAGCGCGTGGACCAGGTCCTGTGCACGCACATGCACGTGGATCACGTGGGCTGGAACACCCGCTGGGACGGGTCTCGCTGGCAGCCCACCTTCCCCCGCGCGCGCTACCTCTACAGCGCCCGTGAGTGGGCGCACTGGCAGCGGGAAGAACAGGTCTACGGCCCGGTCATTGAGGACTCCGTCGCCCCCATCTTCGACGCTGGACTGGCAGAGCTGGTGGACGACCACCATGTAGTCTGCGCCGGCATTCGCCTGGTGCCCACGCCCGGGCACACGCCGGGGCACGTGAGCGTGCTCATTGCGGACGGCGGCGAGTCTGCATTCATCACCGGAGACCTGGTGCACCACCCCTGTCAGCTGGCTCATCCCGAGTGGTCGAGCACTGCCGATGAGGATGCGGACCAGGCGGTCGCCACGCGCCAGGCTTTTCTTGATCGCTACACGGAGCAGCCGACGCTGATCATCGGCACACACTTTGCCGCGCCAACCGCAGGACGACTGGTGCGCGATGGCGCGCGCGTGCGGCTCGACTACTGAGTCGTTGCGACCGCCGCGCTTTCCGGGACGATGGCGAGCACCTCGCCTGCGCTGACCCGCGCTCCCAGTACTTCGCGCACGCGGCGCTCCAGTTCGCCAAAGGCGAACGGCTTGCGCAGCAGCGGATAGCTGATGTCGAGCAGCTCGGTATAGCCGGACATGAGCAGGACGGGTAGCTTCGCATCGAGCGCCCGCAGCTCATCAGCCAGCTCGATGCCGTTCCGCTGGCCGGGCATCACGATGTCGCTGAGCAGCAGATCCGGCAGGCCCAGGCGTGCCACCCAGCCAGCGGCCTGATCCGCATTCTCCTGCTCGATGACCTCAAGGCCCAGGTTCTCCAGCATCCGGCACAGCGTCGCGCGCAACGCATGCTGATCCTCGACCAGCAGCACCCGGGCGCTGCCGGTGAGGGGCGCCAGCAGCGGGCGCTCGGGGACCGCGACCAGGACCGCGTCCGCCTGCGCCCGGGGCAGGGCGATGACCGCGCGGGTGCCGCCGGCGGCGGATGCTTCCAGACGCAGGTCGCCACCGGATTGCCGGGCGAACCCAAACACCATGCTCAGCCCCAGGCCGGAGCCTTTGCCACCCCCCTTTGTGGTGTAGAACGGCTCTGTCGCCCGCACGCGCTGCGTTTCGGTCATGCCTGGCCCGGAGTCGCTGACCGCGAGCTCGATGAACTCGGCACCGGCAGTGACCAGCAGTTCGACCTCGCCGCGATGGCCCATCGCCTCCCGCGCGTTCATCAGCAGATTGATGATCGCCGTGGTGAGGTTTGCGCGATCGACGAGCGCGGTGAAGGGCTTGCCCGGGTCGGCCTTGGCATTCGGTCGTTCGTCCTCGCAACGCAGGGTCAGCTCGATGCCCTCTTCGAGCGTGCGGCGCAGCAGCGGCTCGGCCTGCGCGAGAAACTCATGCAGGTCGACCTGTTCCGGTTCCTGGGGCTGCTGCCGCGCATAGGCGAGCAGTCCCGACGTGACCCGCGCCGCGGAGTCCGCTGCCAGCAGAATGTCCTCGACGCACTGCTGCTGGCGCAGCGTGAGGTGGGCGCCGTCCTGGCGCAGCATTTCTGCGCTTAACGACACGACGGTCATCAGGTTGTTGAAGTCGTGCGCGACGCCGCTGGTGAGCTGGCCGATGCTGCGCAGCTTGTCCCCTTCTGCAAGCGTGGCCTCGAGCTGGCGTCGTTCCTCCTGCAGCAGCAGCCGGTTGGCCAGCTCCGTTTCCAGCTCCTGGGTCCGGGCGATCACGACGGACTCGAGTTCCCGCGCTGCCTGCTCCTGAACCTGGGCTTTCTGCCGCTGCAGGCGGCGACTGATTCCCAGGTACGCGAGCAGCCCGCCAATTACACCCAGCAGCAGTACCGCGGTCAGCACTGCGGTTTTGAGATCTGCGGAGCTGCGCAGCGAGGCCTCCCGGGCTCGCGAAGCGGACAGCTCGAGGGAACGCTGGTCAAGCTCTAGCTCCGAGCGCTGATAGGACAGCTGGCGCTCGAAGCTGGCGTTCTGCAGGCCTGCGGCGGTGCGCTGACTGCGGCGCGCGGCGGCGAAGGCGCTGGCGTAATCGCCGGTGGCGGCATAGGCGCTCGCGGCGATGTCGAGACTGTGCGCAAGGTGCGTCGTTGGTTCGCGCTCCGCCAACCGCTCGACGAGCGGCTCCAGCAGCTTAAGGGCCGCCTGGGCTTGCCCCTGCTCCAGCAGCGCCGCGCCATAGCGGCGCTCCGTAGCGTCGCGGCCGGCGCTGTCGCCCGCCTGCTCGGCGATGGCGAGGGCCTGGTCAAACAGCGCATTGGCCCGGGCACTGTTTCCCAGGGCCTGCTCGGTGCTGGCGAGCGTCGCGAGCGCGGAGATCTGTGTCGCCGTCGGCAGCTCGGGGACCGGGCCGGCGAAGATCCCGCTTAAGTAGCGTCGCGCCAGCGTCGGCTTCCCCTGTGCCAGATAGGCCTGGGCGATCAGGTCGCGTAACCGCACCGACCGCACCGTCTGGCCGTTCTCGTCGGCGCGGCCAAGACCTTCGATCAGTCCCTTCAGCGCCGCTTCGGGGTACCCCGCGGCGAGCTGAGCCATGCCCGTGAGCTGGCTCAGGGCGGTGATGAACTGGATATCGTCATCGCCGACCTGGGCCCGGGCGCGGCCATAGAGGGTGACCGCTGGCTGTGGCAGGCCGTACTGCTGCAGGAGCCAGCCGCGCTGGGTCAGGGCCCGGGCCCGCAGCCGGCGCGACGCGCTCTGGAACGCGGCGTCGATGGCCAGGCGCGAGTCGGCCAGCGCCGCGGTCAGGTCGCCGCCGAACATCTGTTCGTTGGCACGGGCCATGAAGATAATCCCACGGGCGAAGGGGTTGCTCTCCTGGGTCAGATAGCGGCCCAGACTCGCGCAGGCCTGGGCGTCGCCGTAGGTCCCGCGGCTGCCGGCGTGGATCCGGCACAGCAGGGCGTCGGCGATCGCAAGCTCCGGCACCGTTGGCGAGACGCCCTCTGTCGCTCGGGCCCCGGCGCCTGCAGTATCCATGATCTGGCGCAGGGCGAGGGCCGGTGCGGCTGCGGTGAGGTATGCCTGCGCCTGTGCGGGTGTGTCGGTGTAGCGCTGAGCGAGCAGCAGCCGCGCGCGCAAAGCCGTCACACCCCTTGCTTTTGCCAGGGCGGTTTTCAGCTCGGTGCTGGTCAACTCGTTGAGGGCGTCCAGGGACGCTGGCGCCTGATCGGCTGGGGCGAGCTGGGCCAGGGACGATGTGCTGGTCAGCAGCGTCAGCGCGGCGACCAGAAGCGGCGCGGCGGCGCGCAGCAGGGGAGAGTGCGGACTGATCCGGGGCATAGCGCGTCCCTTGACCGTGCCGGCACTATACTCGGCAGGAGTTCCGGGCGTCACCCCACGTGGGCTGCCCGGCCGCGCACTCCAGCAGTATCAGGAGGAAGTCATGGCGGCGAGCGATTCTGGTTTTTTGCGGAGACGGCTTCTCGCGCAGATCCTTCGGGGCGGCGCTGTCCTGCTGCTGTGTGGCAGCGGCATCGCGAGCGCCGAGATCTACCGCTCGGTGGCTCCGGACGGGACAGTGAGCTTCAGTGATCAGCCGGCTCCGAATGCTGAGCCGGTCGAGTTGCCAGAACCGGCGGTTGCCGCCGATGCGGGTAGCGCCCAGGCGGAAGCGGACGCGCGGGTCGCGGCGCAGCTTGAAGTGGCGCAGCGGCTGGCGGCTGATCGGCGCGAGCGGGCGGCAGTGCGCGCCGCAGCGCTCGAGCAACGGGCCCGGATCGCGGAA
>JBCDIK010000118.1:0-12373 GCA_038749065.1 Pseudomonadota bacterium
TCAACTCGGCCTCGCGCTGCTCAACGACAATCACGTTGAGGGCATCGTTGTAACGGTCCACCCGCTCGTAGTACTCGAGCAGCATGGTTTCCGATGAGAACTCGCCGGCGGCGATGCCCGCCGCGATGTCCGTTGCGCTCAGAAAGGCTCGTGAAGTCATGGCAATGCGCTCCCCCGCGGCTCGAAGTGGTACCGCTGATGGTACCGCGATTAGGGGCGGTGCTGGGGCCGCAGCACGATCTCTGTCGGGCAGCAGCGCGGCGACGCCTGCAGCACGTAGGCGACGCTATCCGCGACGTCGCTGGCAGCGATCATGTGCCCGTTGTTCAGGCCCAGACTGCCGGTCAGATCGGTCTCCACGAAGCCCGGCAGGATGGCGCTCACCTTGATGCCGTGATCGCGCACATCCTCGAACATCGCTTCGCTGAAGCCGTTGAGCGCGAATTTGGAGGCGCTATAGATCGCGCTGCCGGCGCCGGCGGTGCGTCCGGAGATGGATGAGATGTTGATGATGGTGCCGCGGCGCGCGTCGATCATCGCGGGCAGCACCGCTCGACAAAGCGCGACGGCTGCCTCGAAATTCAGGGCCATCACGTCCTGCCAGGCGGCCAGGTCCGCAGACTGGACCGGTTGCGCGCTCGCGGTGCCGGCATTGTTGATCAGGACCGTCGGGGCCCCGAACGCCTCTTCTGCGGCGCGCACGGCCTGCTCGCGATAGCCAGCGTCCGTCAGTGGGCCTGCCAGCGATGCCGCGTGCACGCCGTGAGCACGGCATTCCTGCGCCACACTGGCGAGCGCCTGCTCATCCCGTGCCAGCAGGAACACATCCAGGCCCAGGGCCGCAGTGCGCAGGGCGATGGCACGCCCGATCCCGCGGCTGGCGCCGGTGATGAGCGCTGCGCCCGTGAGCGGTTCGGTCACTCGTAGATCACCATGCAGCGCACCTCGATGCTGTGCCGGTCCGGCGCGTCGTCGGGCACCGTGACATCGTCAAAGGCGCTGTGGAAGCTGAACGTGCTCGGCTGCTCCGGATCGCTGGCATCGGCGCGTTCGCCGTTGGAGCGCGCCATGGGCCCGGCGGAGTCCCACTGCTTGATGAGCATGGCCTCGCTGCGAACCATCTGCGGGTAGAAGTAGAACCGGTGGCGATCGCTTGGCCGTGCAAAGTAGTTCTCGCCGATGCGATCGGCGTAGTGGATCTCGAACACGACCAGATCCTCCGGAGCGACGGTCTGGCTGTCGCATAACGCCAGCGGATCCGTGTACACAGGCTCATCGGCGATGCTGCGCCAGACGTTGATAATGGCAAAGCGGCCGTCGCGCAGTGCCCCTGCGACCGCCGTCGCATCGAGCAACGTCGCGCCGGGCGCCAACCGGCTGGCGATCGTGTCATTCAGGGCCGGTGGTCGGGCGAGATCCTGCAGCCGCGCGGGCGCGCTGTGCAGCGTGTAGTCGCCGTGGACGATCTTCGCCGGGCCCTGCACCTGCTGTCCGTCCCGAATCCGCGCCCGACTTTTCTTGCCGACCGCCGAGCGGATGTTGTGATCAAAGGCCCAGGCCCGCGCGCCGGTCGCGCCGGCTACCAGGGCTTCGCATTGCGGATAGTAGTGCTCAAGCACCGCGCTGTGGTCCATAAAGTCGAGCGCGTCGTCGTCGAGCGGTGCGTCGAGCAGATCGAAGCCGTGCGTGGCGAGGCTCTTGCGCTCGGCTGCCGGCAGCGTCCGCGCATTGTAGACGGTGACATCCCGGGCATCGCGCTCAACGCCGACGACCCCACTGTCGCTACCGTCGGCATCGCGCTTGGTGTACACCTTGCCGTTGCGGAACAGAGAAGGCTGCGTGCTGCGGTTCAGGTAGTTGAAGCGTCCAGTGCGTGTGTCGGTGCTCGGTGTATTCATAGCAGGATCCCGTTACTCCGGTCGTTCGGTGGTAAAGCCCGGTCCAACGTAGGTGCTCTGCCAGCAGGGCAACGGCTCGATCGCGCCGGTCATCCAGCGATGCAGATGCGGGTGATCAGCCAGCGGAATCGCAGCGGCCTCGTGCATGTGCAAAGGCGCGGCGACAGCGATGTCCGCGATCGTGATGGCATCACCGCAGAGCCAGGTCGTGCGCGCGAGCTGCTGATCGAGGATGCCTGCGAGCAGATCGAAGGTCTCCTGGTGTGCGGCCAGAACAGCGCTGTCCGGAGTCTCCCCCATGAGGGGCTTGGCGCAGTTCTCAACCAGGTACAGGTAGCAGGCGGGAAACCAGCTCGCTGCTTCCCACAGCAGCCAGCGGTTGATGTTGGCGCGCGCGGTCAGCTCCGTCGGATACAGGTCCGCGCGCTGTTGCTGGTCCGCGGCGTACTGCAGGATCGCGTTGGATTCCCACAGCGTCAGATCGCAGCTTGCGTCCGTCAGAGTGGGCAGTGTCCCGTTGGGATTCAGGGCCAGGTAAGCGGGCGCTTTGTGTTCGCCGGCGAAGTAGTCGACGCGCGCGAGCGTGTAGGGCGCGCCGATCAGCTCCAGGCCGGCGAGCACCTTGCGGCAGTTCACGGAGATCGGATCGGCATGGATGGTCAGCGTCATGGGGGAGCCCTGCGGTCGATCGAGTCCCGCTCACTGTAGCTGGCGCGCGCGGGCAGCGCTATGGTGGCGCGGCGGTAGAAGACGGGATGGGAACAGCGATGAGCAACGGGGTCGGCGATACGCTGCTGCGCATTTTCGCGCTGGCGGGGCCATTGTTCGCGGTGCTGCTGGTTGTATTGTTCTGGGGTATGGGATTCCTCCCGCCGCTCGCGCCGACTTTAAGCGCGGAAGCGCTGGTGGACCACTACGCGCAGCACCGCACGGGCATCCGCCTGGGCGCAACCGCCATCATGCAGCTGTGCATGCTGGGCCTGCTGTGGACCGTTGCCATTGGCGAAGTCCTGGAGCGCGCGGGTCGTCCCGCCTTGCGTCAGCTCGCCGCCGCGCAGCGCCTGCTCGGGGTCGTGACCTATGTCGTGCTCATCTTCCCCTGCATCATCTGGACTGTCGCCGCTTTCCGGCCTGAGCGGGACCCGCAGCTCCTGCTGCTGCTGAACGATCTGGGCTGGCTGGGGATCGTGATGCCCATCCTGTCGGCGGTATTGCAGGCCCTGGTGATCGGCGTCGCCGTGCTGCTGGATGATCGCCCCCGGCCGGCCTACCCGCGCTGGGCCGGGTATCTGAATTTCTGGTGCGCGCTGTTGTTTTTGCCCGGCGCGCTGGCGACCTTTTTCAAGACCGGCCCCTTCGCCTGGAATGGCCTGTTCGATTTCTGGTTGCCGGTCGTGGCCTTTGTGCTGTGGATCTGTGTTGTGGGCGCGCTGACCGCGCGTGCGGTGGGCCGAGCGGGTGGCTGAGTCGCGAGTGGTTGGCCCGCAGCTCCCCGGGGAGGCCGGCGTCTGGGCGTTCGTGCTGGGCGATCTCGTCGTCTTCTCGCTGTTCTTTCTGAC
Source organism: Pseudomonadota bacterium (assembly GCA_038749065.1). Taxonomy (GTDB): domain Bacteria; phylum Pseudomonadota; class Gammaproteobacteria; order Pseudomonadales; family Azotimanducaceae; genus CALHVX01. Next base: position 3,458 of record JBCDIK010000118.1, read on the forward strand.
GCTGCTCGACTACCGATCGGGCCAGGTCGAGGTGTTCCTGCAGAGCCAACAGTCGCTGCACCTGGGCGCGGCAACGTTCAACACGCTGCTCCTGCTGATCAGTTCGGCGCTGCTGGTGCTGGCCATCGGCGATCTTGCGCGCGCTCGCACGCCGTCGGCCCGGCGATGGCTGCGCGGAGCGCTGTTGCTGGGTGTCGCCTTTGTCGGCATCAAGATCAGTGAGTACGTGCTGCTGGTGCGCAGCGGCTACGGTCTCACCACCAATGACTTCTTCATGTTCTATTTCATGTTCACGGGCATTCATCTGGTTCACGTGCTGGTCGGCCTGATCGTGCTGTCGCTGCTCGACCGGCGCATCAGCGCACAGGTGCGCACGGCCACATCCGCGGCGGCGGCAGCGTCGGCAACGAGGGGCGGATCCCAATCCACAGCCGCTGTGGTGACGCTGGCGGAGACCGCTGGGACCTACTGGCATCTGGTCGATCTGCTGTGGGTGTTCCTGTTCGCATTGCTCTATCTGCTCTCCTGATGAGGCGAGACTCGGGAAGGCGTTTGGCGCTGTCGAGCTGTGGGGCGCTGTGTGCGCTTACCATCGTGTCCTGGCTCGTTGCGCGCACTGAGCTGTCGGCAGGTGCTCTCCCGGATACCAAGCTTGGCGCGATCGTGCTGGCACTGGCGGGCGCCAAAGGGCTCCTGATCCTGTTCGGCTATATGGGCGTGGGCCGCGGTCCCCGGATCTGGCCGCTGCTGCTCGGCGGCTGGACGGTGCTGCTGACCGGCGCGCTCATCGCGAGCTATCTGCGCGGCGCCGTTTGATCGTGCTCGGGCGCATCGGGCATGCTTAGGACCGGGAGAGGAGGTCGCATGACGAGTCACACGACGGTTGAGATACAGCCCGCGTCTGCACCCTGCGGGGCGGCGGTCGTCGGAGTTAATCTGGCGCAGCCGCTGGCGCCGGCGGATGTCGAGGCTATTCGCAAGGCCTGGCTGGCGCATCAGGTCCTCGCATTTCCGGATCAGGTCCTAACCATCGAGGATCTCGAGCGCTTTGCCGCCAGCATCGGCCCCCTGGGTGACGATCCCTTTTTTGAGTCGATTCCCGGTCATCCGCACGTGGCCCAGGTGCGACGCGATGCCGACGAGACCAGCACGCTGTTTGCCGAGTCCTGGCACTCAGACTGGAGCTTCCTGGCGGCGCCGCCGCAGGCGACGGTCCTCTACGGCAACGTCATTCCGCCAGTAGGTGGCGATACGCTGTTCGCGGATCAGTACCGCGCCTGGGAGACGTTGCCGGCAGCGCGACAGGAAGTGTTGCGGGATGCGTTCGCATTGCACTCCGCTCGTAACGGCTACTCGCCGGCGGGTCTCTACGGTGCGGCGGACGAAGGTCGCTCCATGGCCATCCGCTACTCGGACGAGGCCATGGCGGTGGAACGTCAGCCGATTGCTCGCGTGCACCCGGAGACCGGGCGGACGGCGCTGTTCGTGAGCCCCGGCTACACCATCGGGATCGAGGGCATGGACGATGCGCAGGCGCGGCCCTTGCTCCTGGAGCTGTTTGAGCACCAGGTTCGCGAGGCACATATCTATCGGCATCGCTGGGCGCCAAACATGCTGGTGCTGTGGGACAACCGTTGCGTGATCCATCGCGCGACCGGTGGCTACGAAGGCCACAACCGACTGCTGCACCGGATCACCGTGGCGGCCGCTGCGTGAGGGGACAACGGGGGAACGCAGGCCTGCGCATCCTGTGGCTGATGACCGTGCTCGTGGCGCTGGCGGCGGGGTCCGCTCACGCCGCGTCGGGCTCGGCCAGGGGACCGATCACGCCGGGCGAAGAGGGCGCTGCTCGGGCCGCGATGGCTGGTATTTCGCTGCCGGCGCAGGCCCCGGCCCGTACCGTCGGGGAAGGGCCCTTCGAGACACTGCGTATTACCAACGTCATGCTCGTCGACGGCCTGGGCTCACCGCCCCGGGGCCCGGTCACGATCACCATCAACGGCGATCGCATTGCTCGCATTGAGTCTTTCCGCCAGCTGCCGGTCGCAGCCGAAGGTGAGCGCGTGCTCGATGGCACTGGCATGACCGTCCTGCCCGGTTTTGTCGACGCGCACACCCATATCGGCAATCCGCTGCAGGGTCTGGCCGGCCCGGTCACGCCGCCGGAATACGTCTTCAAACTCTGGCTGGCCCACGGCATCACGACCGTGCGCGACGTGGGCTCGATCATGGGACTGGGCTGGACCGTCGATCAGGCCCGTCGCAGCGCGAAGGGCGCGATCGCTGCGCCGCGCATCGTGCCCTATGCCATGTTCCCGGGCACGCTGGCGGTCACGGCCCGGGCGGCGCGCGACTGGGTGCGCGCCGTGGCGCGCCGGGGGGCGCTCGGCATTAAGTTTCGAGGCGGCACGCGCGAGGCCCTCGCGGCAGCCTATGCGACGGCTGCGGAGCTCAAGCTCGGCACGGCCAGCCACCATGACCAGAACGGCGTCTACGATCTGAATGCTCTGGATAGCGCCCGCCTGGGACTGGACAGCGTGGAGCACTGGTACGGGTTACCGGAAGCGCTGTTCACCGAGCGAACCATCCAGAACTACCCCGCAGACTACAACTACGCCGATGAGCAGTGGCGCTTCGCGCAGGCCGGTCGGCTATGGCGCCAGGCCGCAGCGCCCGGCTCGCCGCGCTGGGAGGCGGCGCTGGACGAGATGCGCGAGCTCGACCTGACCCTGGTGCCGACCTTTACAATCTACGAGGCGAATCGCGATGTTGCCCGGGCCCGGGACGCCGAGTGGCATGCGCTCTACACCCTGCCTGCGCTGCAACGGTTCTTCATGCCCGATGCGCGCTTTCATGGCTCTTATCATTTTGACTGGAGCACAGCGGACGAGGTGGCCTGGCGGCGCAACTTCGATCGCTGGATGCAGTTCGTGAATGACTTCAAGAACCGCGGCGGCCGCGTCGTGACGGGGTCCGATGCTGGGTTCATCTTCAAGCTCTACGGATTTGCGTTCGTGCGCGAGCTGGAACTGCTACAGGAGGCGGGCTTCCATCCGCTCGAGGTGCTGCAGGCTGCGACCCGCAATGGCGCCGAGCTGCTGGGGATGGCCGACCAGATCGGATCCGTGGTGCCCGGACGCAAGGCGGATCTGGTCCTGGTGCCGGGCAATCCGATCGCTAATTTCAAACGCCTCTACGGCACCGGGCACATGCAGCTGGACCGGCAGACCGGCCGGGTCAGCCGGGTCGGCGGCGTGCGCTACACCATTCGCGATGGCCTGATCTACGATGCGCCTGAGCTCCTGGCGCAGGTTGCGGCCATGGTCAGCGCGGCCAAAGCCAAAGAGGCCGGCACCGCACAAGCGTTGCGGGCTACGCCCACCAAGGCGGTGCGGGCTTCGCCCGCCAAGGCAGGGCCGTGATCATGAATTGATGCGGGCAGTGCTTCACTGCGCGCTCACGGTCTTTCACACCCTCAGAGGAGATTTCCCATGAATGTTAATCGACAGTGGCTGCTCGCCAAACGCCCACATGGCATGGTCGGTAAAGAGAACTTCGAGTACGCGGAAACGCCAATTCCTGAGCCTGGCGAGGGTGAGTTGCTGGTTCGCAACCTGTATCTGTCCTTCGATCCCACCCAGCGTGGGTGGATGGAAGATCGACCAAGCTACCTGCCGCCGGTCAAGCTCGGCGAGCCGATGCGCGCCGGCAGCGTCGCTCAGGTGGTCGAGAGCAACCTCGAGGGCTTTGCTAAAGGCGATCTGGTGCAGACCACCGGTGGCTGGCAGGACTTCACGATCGCCGCGCCGGGTCGCGGTGTCATGGGCGTGAGCAAACTGCCGGAAGGCATTCCCCCGACCTGGCCGCTGTCCGTGCTCGGCACGACGGGGCTGACGGCGTACTGGGGCCTGCTCGATCTTGGCGAGCCGAAAGAGGGCGAAACCGTATTGGTGTCCGGCGCTGCAGGTGCGACCGGCTCGGTCGTTGGCCAGATCGCCAAGATCAAAGGCTGTCGCGTCGTCGGTATTGCTGGTGGCCCGCAGAAGTGTGCCTGGCTGAAGGATGAGGCCGGGTTCGACGATGTGATCGACTACAAGGCCGAGAATGTGAACCAGCGGATCGGCGAGCTGTGCCCGAACAAGGTCGACGTGTTTTTCGACAACGTCGGCGGCGACATTCTCGAAGCCGCGCTGAACCACATCAACATGCGCGCCCGGGTCGTGCTGTGCGGCGGCATCTCCAGCTACAACGCGACCGAGCCGCAGCCGGGCCCCGCGAACCTGATGAACCTGGTCATCAATCGGGCCCGCATGGAAGGCTTCATCGTGATCGACTACATGGATCGCGCCAAGATCGCGATCGACGATCTGGTGGGGTGGCTGCAGTCGGGCCAGCTCAAGCACCAGGAAGACCTGCAGGAAGGCTTCGAGAACATTCCGGATACGCTGAACCGGCTGTTCACGGGCAAGAACCTCGGCAAACAGCTGCTCAAGATCGCCGATCCGCAGTAAGCTGTCCCGCGCACGATCGCGCGGAGCACAGCACATGGCGGACTATCCGTTACCCCACACGTCAACGGATCTGAGCGGCCAGGTGGCGCTCGTGACCGGAACCACCTCCGGTCTCGGGCGCCGTTTCGCGCTGGTGCTCGCCCGCTGCGGGGCCAAGGTCGCGATCACCGGGCGGCGAACCGAGCGGCTCGCCGCCCTCGCGGAAGAGATCGCGGCGCTCGGCGGTGAAAGCGTCAGCCTGGCCCTCGATATGATGGACAGCGACAGCATCCTCTCCGTGATCGATCAGGCCGAGCAGGCCCTTGGCCCGGTCACGATTCTGGTCAACAACGCCGGCATTCCCGATGCGCAGCGAGCGCACAAGATGTCCCTGGAGCTCACCAATGCGGTGTTCGATACGAACCTCCGCGGCCCCTGGATCCTGAGCTGTGAGTTCGCGCGGCGGCTCATTGCCCACGAACTGCCCGGGCGCATCGTCAACATCTCATCCATCGGTGGCTTCAACTACTCGGGGCAGGGGGCGGCGTTGTACTCGGTCACCAAGTCTGCGGTGATCCGGATGACCGAGGCCCTGGCCGTGGAGTGGGCGCGTTACAACATCAACGTGAATGCCATCGCGCCCGGAGCTTTCCACAGCGAGATGATGGACGGCATGGTGTCCCGCATGGGAGATATCGCGAAGCACTTTCCCCGGGGACGCATCTGCGATCCCGCGCAGATGGACAGCACGTTGCTGTACTTCGTCTCGCCGGCGAGCGAGTGCGTGACCGGCACCTACATCAAGATCGACGACGGCCAGGGACCCCGATAAGATCGACCGGCACTCACGGGTAGGGGTAACCACTTTGCGATACGAATCTCCGGTGACGACGCGGGACGCCGTGGGGCTGCTGGCCAAAGAAAAAGGGGCCGCCTACGTGCTGGCCGGGGGGACGGACCTGCTGGTGCGGCTCAAGATGGGCTCCGTGGAACCGGCGCTGGTGGTCGACATCAAGCGCATACCCGACATGACCGCGATCAAGGCGACCAAAGCCGCGTTCCGGATCGGCGCCGGCGTTTCCGGCGCGCAGATCGGGCGCGACAAGGCCTTGCGTAAAGCCTGGCCGGGATTGGTCGAGGCCGCTCAGCTCATCGGCTCCGATCAGGTTCAGGGGCGGTGCACGATCTCAGGAAATCTGTGCAACGCATCGCCCGCCGCGGACAGCGTGCCGGCGATGGTCGCGGCCAAAGCCAAAGCGGTGATCGCGGGCAAGGGCGGCCGGCGCAAGCTGCCGGTAGAAGACGTCATCCTGGGGCCCGGCCGGACGTCGCTGAAGCAGGGCGAACTGATCGAAGCGATCGAGGTGCCAAGGCCCAAGCCGCGCACCGGCGATGCCTATCTGCGGTTCACCCCGCGCACGGAGATGGACATTGCGGTCGTTGGCGTCGGCATCAGCCTGACCCTCGAGCGTGGCAAGGTGAAAGCGGCGCGCGTCTGCCTGGGGGCGGTCGCGCCGACGCCGGTGCTGGTCCCCGCGGCCGCCAAAGCACTCGTCGGCAGCAAGCTTGAGGCGCCGGCACTCGCGGCTATGGGCGCCGCCTGCTCTGCGGCCTGCAATCCGATCGACGACAAGCGTGGCACCGCGGCCTATCGCATTCGCGTGGCGAGCGTGCTCGCACAGCGCGCGGCGAAGATCGCCTTCGAACGGGCAGGAGGAAAACTGTGAGCAACGCGCAACTGGTATCGACCAAGGTCAACGGCGATGTGGTCGAGTTCGCCTGCCCCACCGATGAGGCACTGCTCGACTCCCTGCGCGATCGCGTGGGGCTGACCGGCGTCAAGGAAGGCTGTGGCACCGGGGATTGCGGAGCCTGCAGCATCACGCTCGATGGCGAACTCGTATGCGCCTGCCTGGTGCTCGGCGTCGAGGCCAACGGCCGCGAGATCGGCACGGTGGAAGGGCTCAGCGAGGACGGCCAGCTGCATCCGCTGCAGCAGAGCTTCATCGATCACGCTGCCCTGCAGTGCGGCATCTGTACCCCCGGCTTTCTGGTGGCGGCGAAGGCGCTGCTGGATCGGAATCCGGATCCGACTGAGACAGAAATCCGCTATGCGCTGGCCGGTAATCTCTGTCGTTGCACGGGCTACGACAAGATCGTGCGGGCCGTGCAGGCGACTGCGAAAGATCTGCGCAAACAGTCGAAGAAAGCGGGCAGCAAGCGCAAGTAGCGCAGGAGCACTCTATGGCACACGATAATCGTTACACCGGCCAGACGTTCTCCGTGGTCGGCAATCGCTTCAACCGCCCGGACGGCGTCGACAAGGTGACCGGCAAGGCGCGCTATGGCGCGGATGCCTACGCGCCGGGGCAGCTTGTCGGTCGCGTGCTGCGCTCGCCGCACGCCCATGCGCAGATCAAGAAGATCGACACGTCCCAGGCAGAGAAGCTTTCGGGCGTGAAAGCGGTGATCACCGCCGATGATCTGCCCGACCTGACCGGCGGCAACCGGTCCATGACCGATATCCTCGAAAACTGCATGGCCCGCGGCCGGGCGCTCTATGACGGCCATGCGGTGGCCGCTGTCGCGGCGGTCGATGAGCAGACCGCTCGTAAGGCGCTGAAGCTGATCAAGGTGACCTACAAAGCGCTGCCGCATGTGACCGACGTGGACGAAGCGATGAAGGCGGACGCGCCGGTCATTCACGACTGGGTGTTCACCGCCGGGGTCGAGCCGAAGCCGGCACAGCCGTCCAACATAGCGACGCGGACCCAGATGGGTCATGGCGATGTCGATGCCGGCTTCGCGGCCGCCGACGTGATCGTCAAGCGTTCCTATAAGACGGAGCAGACCCACCAGGGGTATATCGAGCCGCACGCGTGCCTTGCGTCCGTGAATCCGGACGGGACCGCCGAGCTGTGGGTCACCACTCAGGGCCCCTTTGCCTATCGCGACGTGTGCGCAACCCTGCTCGGGCTGGATTTTGCGAAGCTGAAAGTCACCTCTTCGGAGATTGGCGGTGGCTTTGGCGGCAAGACCCATGTCTGGACCGAACCGCTGGCGCTGGCGCTGTCGCGCAAGGCCAATCGACCGGTCAAGCTGGTCATGACCCGAGACGAGGTCTTCCGCGCGACGGGCCCGACCGCCTCGACCTCGATCGACGTCAAGCTGGGCGCGACCAAGGACGGCGATATCACGGCCGCCCATCTGGAACTGCGCTACCAGGGCGGTGCCTTCCCGGGCATCTGGGCCATGCTCGCCTGCATGACGGGCTTCGCCTGCTACGACATCAGAAATCAGCGCTCTGTGGGCTGGGACGTGATCGTGAACCGGCCCAAGGTCGCCGCCTACCGCGCGCCGTCTGCGCCTATGGCGGCCTATGCGGTGGAAAGCACCATCGATGTGCTGGCCCATGAGCTGGGCATGAGTGCGCTCGATCTGCGACTGAAGAACGTGGCGGACGAAGGCACCCAGGCGCCCTACGGCCCGACCTACGGGCCCATCGGCATCAAAGCCGCGCTCGAAGCGGTCCAGGCGCACCCGCACATGAAAGCCAAGCTCAAGAAGAACCAGGGTCGCGGCGTCGCCTGCGGCTTCTGGTTCAATATTGGCGGGCAGACCTGTGTCGATCTCAACGTCGGTGCCGACGGCACCGTCAACGTCTCCGTCGGGACCGTGGATGTGGGCGGCGCACGGTCTTCGCTCGGCATGATCGCGGCGGAGGAACTGGGCGTTTCCTACGACGATGTAAAGGTCCAGGTGGCCGACACCGCATCGCTCGGTCATAACGATACGACTGAGGGCAGTCGGGGGACCTTCTCCTCCGGAATGGCGACGATCTTTGCAGCGCGCGACGCGATTGCGGTCATGAAAGAGCGCGCGGCGAAGATGCTCGACGTGCCTCTTGAGGCCATCGAGTGGGAGAACGGCAGCGCCGTTGCGGTGGGCAAAGAGTACGGCAATCTGCCGAAGCTGACGCTCAAGGAAATCGCGGCCAAGGCGCCCAAGACCGGCGGCCCGATCGCCGGTCACAACGAGGTCACTGCGGATGGCGCCGGGATGGGATTTGCGGCGCACATTTGCGACGTAGAAGTCGATTCGGAAACCGGGCTGACGAAGATCCTGCGCTACACGGTCGTGCAGGATGCCGGCAAGGCCATTCACCCCGACTATGTCGAAGGGCAGTTCCAGGGCGCAGCCGCCCAGGGCATTGGCTGGGCGCTCAACGAGGAATACATCTACGGCGCCGACGGCCGGCTCCAGAATCCGGGATTCCTCGACTACCGGATCCCTGTGTGCTCTGACCTGCCGTTCATCGATACCAAGATCCTGGAGATTCCCAACCCCAATCACCCCTACGGGATCCGGGGCGTGGGTGAGACCTCGATCGTGCCGCCCCTGGGGGCCATCGGGACTGCGATCGCCA
>JBCDIK010000119.1:0-12205 GCA_038749065.1 Pseudomonadota bacterium
GTGATTCGTCGCTGCTTGATCACAGAGATTGCAGGTTCGATGCCAGGTTTTGTTTCAAAGCCCCTGGGCGTTGCTATCTTTCTGAATCTAAAGGATAAAATTCGCTTTCCGAGGGGGGCGGGGAAAGCGCCGCGGCCGCGGGGCTCGGACCGCGCCGTTGGAAGTGTGCGGTTATGTCGATGACTATGACGGATTCAAACCCACACTTTTGTGGCGCCCCCAGATGAACGTGGTTTTCGACATCGGCGGCGTCCTGCTCGACTGGTCACCGCAGCGACTGCTGGCCCAACACGGCGCCGACGTCGCGCTTGCGGAAGCGCTGTTTCGTCATAAGCGCTGGTATCAGCTCGATGCCGGCACGGCGACCCGCGCCGAGTACGAAACCGAAGTGGCAGCGGCGCTCGATCTGGAGCGATCCTGGCTGAGCGGTCTGCTAGATGCGATGCCGCACTCTCTGGAGCCGATCCCCGAGGTTGTGGCTCTGATGCGCCGCCTCGATGAGGCAGGCGTGCCGCTCTTTGTCCTTTCGAACATGCCGGGGTTTGTCAGCGAGGTCGTCCTGCGCAAGCACGACTTCCTGCGCCTGGCCCGCGAGCCCGTGTTCTCGTTCGAGGCGCAGGTGAACAAGCCGGATGCGCAGATCTACCGCCACTTCCTGGCGCGCACCGGGCTGTCTGCCGAGCGCTGCCTGTTCATCGATGACTCGCTGCCAAACATCACCGCCGCCCGGGCGCAGGGGTGGCAGGCCTTGCACCTGCCGGATTGCTCGCCGGCTGCGGTGAGCGCGCTGACGGACTCGCTGGTGGCCGCCGGCGTGCCCGCTCGCGGCTAGCCGTCCACCCGCTCGATGATGGTGCCGGTGCCCAGCCCGCCGCCACAGCACATGGCGATCAGCCCGTAGCGACCGCCGCTGCGCTCCAGCTCATGCAGCGCGGTGGTGATCAGTCGGGCGCCGGTAGAGCCGGTCGGGTGCCCCAGTGCGATCGCGCCGCCGTTCGGGTTGACGCGGGCGGGGTCCGGATCGAGCTCCTTCTGCCAGGCCAGCACCACGCTCGCGAACGCTTCGTTGACCTCGAAGACATCGATGTCCGCGACGCTCAGGTCGGTCTGCGCGAGGACCTTGCGGCTTGCCGGAATCGGCCCCTTCAGCATGGTGACCGGGTCCACGCCAACCAGGGTCGTGGCGGCGATGCGGGCGCGGGGTTTCAGGCCCAGGCGCTCACAGGCCGCTTTGCTGGCCATGATCACGACCGCTGCGCCGTCGGAGACCTGGGAGCTCGAGCCGGCGGTGTGTACCTCCTGGCCGGGCACCGGCTCGAGCTTCTGCAGGCCATCCAGGGTCGTCTCCCGCAGGCCTTCATCGCGATCGATGACCCGCGTTTCGCCCGTGGGCTCGAACTTGTCGTTCAGGATTGGCGCGGTGATCGGGATGATCTCGCGCTCGAAGCGGTTCTCGGCCCAGGCCCGGGCCGCATTCTGCTGGCTTTTCAGGCCGAACGCATCGGTCTCCGCGCGCGTGAGCTGATACTCCTCGGCGATCATCGCCGCGCCCTGAAACTGGCTCGTGGGTTGGTAATGGCTCATGTACTGCTCGCCCATGGGCACCGCATCTTTCATGTTCGAGCCGAGCGGCACGCGCGACATCATCTCGACCCCGCAGGTCATGACGACGTCTTCCATGCCCGAGGCGACCATGGCGGCCCCCATGGAGGTGGCCTGCTGGCTGGAGCCGCATTGGGCATCGACGGTTGTCGCAGCAACCTCTTCCGGAAAGCCGTTTGAGAGCCAGGCGATGCGGGCCACGTTGAAGGACTGCTCGTTGATCTGCGACACGCAGCCGCCAACGACCTGGCCCACCGCCGCCGGGTCCAGCGAGCACTGGTCCAGCACCCCTTTCTGCACCGCTGCGAGCAGCTCCGCGGGTTTCATGCCCGCCAGGCCTTTGCCGCGCTTGCCAATGGCACTGCGACCGGCGGCCACGATATAGACGTCTTCCATGGGTAACTCCTTGTTGACAGCGGATCGCACGGTGGCGCGCCGGCGTGGGTGAAAGTCCCAGTTTAGCGGATGGTCGCCCGCGGTCGCATCGTCACCGGTTAAGGGATCTGGCATCCTGCCTCGCGGAGGGAAGGTCATCGAGGAGAGAAGGCCGTGTCACAGACACAGCCGCTGCTGTCCCTGGCAGCGGGCATCTTGCCGGAGTATCGCGGCCCGGCGGTGGCCGCTGCTGCGGCCGAGGCGGGCTATCGAGCGTTCGGGGTCACCGGCGATCAGGATTGGCAGGATGCCGAGACGGCACAGGTGCGCGCCCTGCAGCGCGCTCACGGGATGGCCTGGCTGGATGTCGAGGTGGTCTGGCTGCAAGCGGGTGCCAGGGTTACCGATCTGCACCGGCGCATCATCGATGTCGGCGCCGAGCTGGGCGCCCGCCAGGTGCTGATGGTCAGCGCCGAACCCGATCCGCAGGCGGTGGCCGAGGCGCAGCACGCGCTCTGCGAGCTCGCCGCACCAGCGGGTATGGGCGTGGTGCTGGAGTTCCTGCGGATCACCGCGATCACGCGCCCGAGCCAGGCGCTGGCCATTGCCCGGGCGGCGGCTCATCCCGGTGCGGGTGTGCTGGTCGATGCGCTGCATCTGGCGCGCAGCGGAGAAGATGTGGCCACGCTCGCAGGCGCGGCGGACCTGTTGCCCTATCTGCAGCTGTGCGACGGGCCCCGAACCTGCGAGGAGGATGCCGAGGCCCTGCTCGAGGACGCCCTGGACCGGCGCAGTGCCGCCGGGGAAGGGCAGCTACCGCTGCGTGCACTCATGGCGCAGGTGCCTGGTGTGCCTTTGAGCCTTGAGGTCCGCTCGCGGCGCTACCGGGAGGCGTACCCGGAGGCCGCGGCGCGGGCGGGCGCGGTGTTGGCGCAGACACGTCGCTGGCTCGCGCAGGCCCCGGCTGCTGATGGAACTCACGGAGCACTCTCATGACCGAAGACGTCATCCTGTACACAGAGCAGGACCACATCGGCGTTCTGACCCTGAACCGCCCTGACGCCAAAAACGCGCTCACCTACGACAGTTATCGCGCGCTTGAGGACTGCGTCCGCACCGCGACCGCCCGCGTCATCATCATAACCGGCGCCGGCAGCGCCTTCTGCGCCGGTGACGATATGAAGGCCATCCTTGGAAACCCGGCGGGCCCACCGGCAGAGATGGTGGCGCGGAGCCGAGCGACCGGTGGGCTGACCCCGGCCGCCGATGCGCTGCTGCACACCGACATCCCCGTGATCGCCGCGGTCAATGGGCCCGCTGTGGGTTGGGGCATGGAGCTGGCGCTCATGGCCGATCTGCGCGTGGCCTCGGTGCATGCGCGCTTCGGTGAGCTGTTCGTGCTGCGCGGCCTGTGTTGCGATGCCCCGGGTCTCGGCCGGTTGGCGAGCCTTGTCGGGCGCGAGCGCGCTGCAGAGCTGCTGTTCACCGGCGACGTGATCGATGCCTCCACCGCGCAGGCCATGGGCCTGGTATCCCGAGTGGTGGAGGCGGAAGACCTGTTGCCCACCGCGCGGGCACTGGCGGCGAAAATCGCGGGCAACCCGCCGCTGGCGGTCGCAGCGCTCAAGGCTGGCCTGCGCCGGACCCTCGATCCGGATTGGCGCGACACCGGCCGTTGGGCGATCGAGCAGATCAGCCGGCTGCGGCAAACGGAAGACTCCCGGGAGGGCGTGAGCGCTTTTCTGGAGAAACGCGCGCCGGTGTATCACGGCCGTTAGTCAAGCGTGTGCTGCTTTGTTAGTCGAGGCGTGTGCATGCCGCCTACCCGGATTCTACGATCAGATTCACTCACCTAATCATTCTTAACAGCAGGACAGTAAACGATGGTGGCAGAAGCCAAGCGCGTCGGTGAACGGCGCTACCGGGAATCCTATGGACGCTATCTTGAAGACTTCAAGGTCGGGGACATCTATGAGCATCGCCCCGGTCGGTCAATTACGGAGACAGACAATACCTGGTTCACGCTGCTGACCATGAACCAGCATCCGCTGCACTTCGATCGCGCCTATGTCGAGAGCAGCGAGTTCGGTCAGTTGCTGGTGAACTCCTGCCTGACGCTGTCGATCGTCACGGGGATGTCCGTAAGCGACGTCAGCCAGAAGACCATTGCCAATCTGGGTTGGACGGATGTGAAGCTGACCGGGCCGGTCTACGTGGGCGATACGCTCTACGCCGAGTCAGAAGTTCTGTCGATTCGAGAAAGTGCCTCTCGACCCACTCAGGGCATCGTCAGCGTCGAGACCCGGGGCTCCAAGCAGAATGGAACGGGGGTGATCGAGTTCAAGCGCAATATGTTGATTCCCAAACGTGGGCACGCCGTGGACGACGCGGTCGACTATTGAATCTAGGGGAGGGCGCAGCGCTGCCGGGATGGGGCGCTGCGTCAGGCGGCGTAGCTGCGGGCCTCTGCCAGACGCTGATCGACGAGCTCGGTGGTGAAGTCCCGGCAACAGCCGCAGCAGGTGCCTACGCCGAGTTGCTCGCCGAGCGCTTCGAGCGTCTCCGCCCCGGCGTCGACGGCTTCAATGACTTCTTTGTCTGTGACTGCTTTACATAGACAAACGTACATGGAGTGCCCCATCGCGCAGCTTCGGCCCATCCGAAGCGACATCGTAAGTCTAAATGAAATTAATTCTTGTTGACAACTGGGGCTGTGTCTCATTTGTAAGATGATTCCCGCTCCCGAAACCATCTGCAGATGAGAGAAAATATCATTTAAAAACAATGGGTTAGAGACGAAATCGGTTGCTTTAGGAGTTCTTCTGGTGCATCCTCCGCGCCATTCTCAATGATGGATACCCCTCTATGAAGGCCCTCGACGCGCAGGTCATCGCCTACCTCAACAAAGTGCTCAAGAAAGAGCTCACGGCGATCAACCAGTACTTCCTGCATTCGCGCATGTATCAGGACTGGGGGCTGACGAAGCTCGGCGACTACGAGTATCACGAGTCCGTCGACGAGATGAAGCACGCGGACGATCTGATCCAGCGCATCCTGTTCCTGGAGGGCCTGCCGAATCTGCAGGAGCTGGGCAAGCTGTACATCGGCCAGGACGTGAAGGAGATGCTGGAAGGGGACCTGCGTCTGGAGATGGAAGCCATCCCGCTGCTCCGCGAAGCGATCGGCTACTGCGAAGGCAAGGACGACTACGTCAGCCGGGCGCTGTTCGCGCACATCCTAAAAGCAGAAGAAGAACACGTCGATTGGATCGAGACGCAGCTCGGTCTGATCGACAAGGTTGGCCTCAAGAACTACATGCAATCACAGATGGGCGAGCACGGGGAAGGCTGAGGCCGCCCGGTTCGGCTCAGGTGGCCTGCTGAGGGCGGTTGAGGTTCTGGTAGAGCTCGGGCCGCGGGTCCTGCACGGCCACGCCGCCGCTTTCATCCAACCACCCGAGCACGCTCCGGCGACCGCTGCGCAGGTAGCTCATGAGGCCCGGGAGATGCTGGAGCGTCAGCAGCGCGAACAGGGGCTGCGCTCGCTCGCCATCGTGAATGAAGTGCGGCGGGGCCACCGCATTCCCGGGCACCGCGGCGCTGAGCCGCGCCACCAGATCGACCGGGACTGTCGGCGCATCACCGGGACACACCACGACCCGCGTCTGTGACGGTCGCTGCGGTGTACGGCCCGTGTCCGCCGTGCGTTGCAACGCCGCGAGGACGCTGGCGATGCCCGCGAGGGGCCCAGCGAACCCCGGCCAGCGATCAGCGATCACGGTGCCCCAGGCGGTATATCGGCGTTGGTTGCGATTGGCGCTGATCATGAGTGGACCCGTGACCTGCGGCTGCAGGCGCTCCGCAATGGCGGCCACCAGCGGGCGGCCGCCGTGGCTTGCCAGCGGCTTGTCGATACCGCCGGCCCGTCGACCAGCGCCGCCGCACAGGATCAGGCCACGTGGGCTCGGTGGGTGACGCGCTTCCATAGCCTCGTTAGAGTACGTGCTCCTTAGGCCGTGTGCCCAGCGCTGAATGACTTTACAGAGCACTGCCCCCGTGGCGACTGTCCTGCTTGCTACGGGTCTTTTGGCCCTGCTCGTTGGCTGCACGAGCGTGCCGGTTGCCGACGCTGATCCCCGTCTTGCCGCTGGCATCGAAGATGCCCTGGCTAACGCGGATCGCTCCGCTGCGGATCAGCGGCGCGACAGCAGCCTGCAACCGGCTGCGGTGCTGTCCTACCTCGGGGCCGAGCCCGGGATGACGGTCCTGGAGCTGGTGGCGGGAGATGGCTACTACACCGAGGCGTTGGCGCTCGCTGTCGGCAGGGAAGGGCGTGTGTACGCGCAGAATCCGGACTGGATGTTGGCGCTGCGCGACGGGATCAACGAAAAGGCCATGCGGGTGCGGCTCGCCGGCAATCGCTTGCCGAACGTGGTGCGCTGGGATCGTGACTTCCCGGCACTCGGGCTCGGGGCTGACAGCGTCGATCTGGCACTGATCGCGCTCGCTTACCATGAACTGGTGCAGCGGGAAGACGGTAGCGCTGCGGCGATGCTGTGGAGCGTCTACCAGGTGTTGAAGCCCGGTGGACACTTCGGCGTGATCGACCACGTGGGCATCGTCGGTGCCGACAACGCCGCTCTCGGGCGCATCGTGCCCGCGCAGATCAAACAGGCCGCGTTCGAAGCCGGGTTCGTGCTCGACGGGCGCAGTGACCTGCTCGCCAGCTTCAGCGACGATCATCGTCTCAGCACCGTTGACGCACGGATACGGGGGCGCACGGATCGCGTGATCTATCGCTTCCGCAAGCCGGAGCGCTGATATGCGCTGGCCGGTTGCGGTTGCGGGCCTGTGCCTTGCGCTCACAAGCGTGGTGGCGCACGCCGAGCGCGCCGATGGCGGCTACCAGTGGCCGCGGGCGCTTGCTTTTTCTGCTTATAACCTCGGCAGCACCGGCTACAACCAGGCCGTGGCCATCGGCAAAATGCTCAAGGACGAACACGGCGTCACCCTGCGGGTCGTACCCGGCAAGAACGACGTTTCGCGCCTGCTGCCGCTGGTCAAGCGGCGGGTGCAGTTCTCGGCCAACGGCATGGCCACCTACTTCGCTCAGGAGGGCATGTTCCAGTTCGCCACGAAGAGCTGGGGCCCGCTGCCCGCACGCCTGGTCTTAAGTTCCAACGGCGACAGCAACCAGTCCCTGGCCGTCGCCGCTGACACGGGTATCCGCAGCTTCGCCGAGCTGCGAGGCAAGCGCGTCCCCTGGGTGCGTGGCGCGCCGGCGCTGAATGTGTCCACGGAAGCCTTTCTCGCCTGCGGAGGCCTGACCTGGGACGATGTCGAGCGCGTCGATTTTCCGGGCTACAACGCCATGTGGAACGGCATTGTGAACGGCCAGATCGATGCCGCCTACGCGACCACCGTGTCCGGCACCACGCGGAAGCTGGAAGCTTCGCCGCGCGGCATCTTCTGGCCGCCAGCGCCGCATGACGACGCGCAGTGCTGGTCGGCGATGACCGCCATTGCGCCGTATTTTGTTCAGCACATCGGTACCCGTGGCGCGGGCATCTCGACGGCCCAGCCACACGAGGGCGCCACCTATCCCTACCCGATGCTCATGACGCTGCCGTCCCAACCTGTCGCGCTTGTCGAAGCGCTGGTCGAGTCACTACACGAGCACTACGATCAGTACAAGGACGCGGACCCGGGCGCCATCGGCTGGGCACTGGATCGACAGGACCTGACCTGGGTCGTGCCCTATCACGAGGGCACCATCGCTTATCTGACGCGCATCGGGCGCTGGGGCCCGGCAGAGCAGACTCACAACGATCGCCTGCTGGCACGACAGCAAGTTCTGGCGGATGCCTGGGCGAGGCTCGTCAAAGCGGCGCCACCGGCAGCCCAGTGGGAGTCGCAGTGGCGCTCGATGCGTGCCGCCGCGCTCGAGGACGCCGGTTTCGAACCGGTCTGGCGCTGAGTTGGCGCAACCGTCCGGGGATGCAGCGGTCTCGCCCGCCCGCTGGTTGCCGGCGCTCGGGGGGCTGTTCGCGGCGCTGCTGGCGATGGATACGCTGCGCCTGTTTGCTGGCGAACAATGGCTGGGGGCTTGGCTACCGCTCGAGACCAGCTATTTTTTCGTGCTGGCCGCTGTCTTGCTTCCGCTCGTGTTTATCACCTTTCCCAGTGGGCGGAGACTCTGGCAACGCGCGCTAGACGGCATCCTGGCGCTGACGACGCTTGCTGTCCTGCTCCTGCTGTTTCGCAACGCGACGGCGATCGCGGATGAGGGCATGGAATTCGGAGCCCCACCGCCGCTGAGCTACGCCGCCATGGCGCTGTGGCTGCTGACCCTGGAGGCGGTGCGGCGCGCTGGTGGCCTGGCACTGCTCCTGATCACCGCGGCCTTCTCGCTGCTGCCGGTGTTCGCCGATCGGCTGCCCGAGACCTTCGCCGGGCTCGCGAGCAGCCCTGCAGAGACCGCTGCCTATCACGCGCTGTCGATCGAAAGCCTGTTCGGGATGCCGTTCCGCGCCTTTGCGGAGCTGGTAATCGGCTTCCTGCTGTTCGGAGTCGTGCTGCAGCGAACCGGGGGCGGGCGGTTCTTCCTTGACCTTGCGTTTGCGGCGCTCGGCCGCACCCGGGGTGGTCCCGCCAAAGTCTCGGTGCTGGCGAGCGGGCTGATGGGCTCCATGAGCGGCAGTGTCGTGACCAACGTGGTGACGACGGGTCAGCTGACCATTCCCGCCATGCGCCGGGCAGGACTCGCACCAGAGACCGCGGCAGCCGTCGAGGCCAGCGCCTCGACCGGTGGCGTGTTGCTGCCACCGATCATGGGCTCGACGGCCTTTGTGATGGCGACCTTTCTGGAGGTGCCGTACTACCAGGTCGCGCTGGCGGCGGCAGCGCCGGCGGCCGCCTATTTTCTCGCGCTGTTCCTGCAGCTCGATGGCCACGCTGCACGGGCCGGTGCCCAGGGTATGGCACCTGCGGAACTGCCAAAGGTGCGCGCGGTGCTGCGTGAGGGCTGGTACTACCTCATTGCCTTTGCGCTCCTGATTGTCCTCCTGCTCGTGTTGCAGCGGGAGGCGGTCGCGCCCTACATCGCGACCGGCGCCGTGCTGTTGCTCAATCAGATCAACCCGGGCTCGCGACTGGACGGGCAGGGCGTGGTCGATCTGCTGGCCGCGGTGGGTCGACTGCTGGCGGAGCTGCTGGCGGTCCTCATGGGCGTGGGACTGATCGTTGGCTCGCTATCGTTGACCGGCTTGTCAGGTACGCTCGTAAACGACCTGCTGTTCATTGCAGGAGATTCGGTCTATGCCATGCTGATCCTGGGTGCGCTTACCAGTTTCCTGCTCGGCATCGGCATGACCGTGACCGCGGCCTACATCTTTCTGGCCATCGTGCTGGCGCCGGCGCTGGTGCAGAGCGGGATCTATCCCATGGCAGCGCACCTGTTCATCCTGTACTGGGCGATGCTGTCCTTCATCACGCCGCCGGTGGCCCTGGGCGCTTATGCGGCGGCGGCGGTCGCCGGGGCATCGCCGGTGCGCACCGGTTTCGCTGCGATGCGGATCGGCGGGGTGATCTATCTGCTCCCCTTTGTGTTTGTGCTGAACCCAGCGCTCGTGGGCGGCGGTCCGCTTGGCACGGCGCTGGTGGTGGGTGCGCAGCTGCTGCTCGGCATCTGGCTGTTGGTCGGAGCGCTGCAGGGCTGGCTGCTTGGGCTCGGGCGCGTGCCGGGGTGGGGCCGCGTGCTCTGCGCGCTGGCCGGCGTCGCCAGTGCACTGGTCTGGCCCCTGCTGTAGCGGTGCGCCAGGCGGACGTCTGAGGCCTTGAGCGCCGCTAGTCTTCGCGGGTCACCGAGACGGCGACCTTCAGGCGCTGTCGGCCACCGCCGCGAATCACACCCACGGTGGGCGCGACGTCGCCGTAGTCGCGGCCCCAGCCCACGGTGATGTGCTCGACCCCGGGCATGAGATTGTTTGTCGGATCGAAGTCTACCCAGCCGAACTCCGGACACCAGACACTGAACCAGGCATGCGAGGCATCGGCGCCCTGCAGCTTCGGCTGCCCCGGTGCGGGATGGGTTTCCAGGTAGCCACTCACATAGCGAGCGGGCAGCCCGCAGGCGCGCAGCACGGCGATCGCCAGGTGTGCAAAGTCCTGGCACACGCCCTGGCGTGCTTTCAGCACCGAGGCGACGGGGGTGTACACGTCGGTCACGCCGCCTTTGTACTCGAATTCCCGATAGATGCGCTCGGTGAGTTCCATGGCGGCCCGGAGCAGGGGCTTGCCGGGCGTGAGGGTCATGGCCGCGTAGCGGTGGACGCCGTCCAGCACGACCCAGGGTGAGGGGAAGCAGAAGCGTGAGGCGTCCCACTGGGCGGGCGAGCCTGGAGCCTGCAGCGCCGCCGCCACGCTGTCCCAGGCGGGAGACAGGTCCAGGAGGATGTTGGCCTGGTCCTGCACGTCGACCCTGGAACGCGCGGTGATCGCAAGCTTGCGGTGTTCGCTGCGGATCGCCAGATCGACGACCGCATTGCCAAAATAGTCGCTGCCTTCGGTGGTGCTGTCGGCGCCGGGCTCGCACTCGATGGTGCTGCGCAGCACCTTTTGCCGATCGAAGCTACGCGGCGTCAGGTGCAAGCGCTGCCGGGAGGAGGCGACCGGGCTTGTGTAGCGAAACTCGGTGAGATGTTCGATCAGATAGCGCATGGCTAGCGGTGCGGCGAGCGTGTGTGCGCGAAGTAGGTCCGCGAGATATGCCGGGACAGGGCGTTCATGGCCTGATCGACGCGCTTCAGCAGCCGCTCGAGCTGGGCACGGCGACCGTCGCGATTGTGGCGTGCCACGAGGCGCTCGGTGTTTGCCAGCGTCAGCTCGTTCTGGATCCCAAGCAGGATGCGATGGCTTTCGCTGAGCTGTTCTTCACGGGGCTCCAGCGGCATGACCCGCAGGTGCGGATACATCTGGTTGATCTGGTAGGCCACACTGCGCGGGTTGGAGGCATCTACCAGCAGCAGGTCAATGACCGTCAGCGCGCTTGCGCTGGTGTGGTAGCGCGCGCGATGCGTGATGGTGGAGTCCGCAATTGCAAGCAGCAGGGGTAGTGTGCCGCTGTCGTCCTGCGCCGGGTCCAGGGCCAGCTCGCGCAGGAGCCGGGTGCACAAGCGCGCCCGCTCGATGCGCTTGCCCAGCTCGAGCAGCCGCCAGCCATAGCTGCGGGTCATGTTCTCTGCCGTTTTGCCTGCGACCGCTGCGAGGCGCTCGAGGACTTCCTCCAGCAGTGCGGAGAGGTCGCCCACGGAATCCACCCGCCAACGCAGCTTGGGAAACTCGCCGAGGCGCTCGAACAGGCGCCAGGTATCCGACGACAGACGGCTTCGTAGCCGTCCCGCGGTGCGCTGCACGTTACCCAGGAGACTGGCCAGACCCTCGGCGCCCGCATCATCGAACAGCAGGGACCACAGTTGCGCCTCGACGCCCTGTAGACCCTCGCTCAGCGCTGTCTGAGCGTTGTCGGCGGAAAGGTGTCCCAGGGTCACCAGCAGCCCGGTGATCTGTTCCAGGGTGAGAGACCCCTCAGAGAGAGTGGCGTCGCGCGCCAGGGCGCGGAACAAGGCACGATACAGGCGGATCGCCCCTTCGGTACGCTCCAGGTAGCGACCGAGCCAATACAGGTCATCACCGGTGCGGCTCGGCAGGTCCTTGTCGCTGCGCCGCGGCAGTACCGGTCGACGCGGCGCCGGTGCCGCACGGCCGGAGACGTTCGGGACCCACACATCCTTGCTGATATCCCCGCGATCCGTGGCAATGCGAGCCAGCCCGCCCGGGAGCACTTCAAAGTCCTCGCCGTTGAACGCCGCGTACATCCGCAGGGTCATGGGCGCACTGCGCAATTGCTGCTGCTCGTCGACATAGGGCGCTGTCGATAGCGCGATGGTTTCCCGCCCGACGTAGAGATACGGCTGGCGTTGGATGGATTCCGCGGAGACCGGCGTCAAACCCGGCGCGCTGGCCGGCGTGCCTTGCTGGGTCTGGCGCTGCTGGTAGTCGTCCACCTGACTGTCGCGCAGGCGCTGCAGCTCGAACGCGCTGCCCAGGCGCAGAGTGTCGAGATGCTCCAACACATACTGCCGATCCCGCGCCTGCCCGCACCACCAGGTGGCCACACTCGGCAACAGCAGCGATTCACCGAGCAGACGTTCTGCCAGCCCCGGCAGAAA
>JBCDIK010000120.1:0-12193 GCA_038749065.1 Pseudomonadota bacterium
ATTTCACTCTACGCAATTGTATCTTTAGAAAGAGACTAATTATTCCTTTCAAGAGAATCTGCAGACTGTCTCCGTCCTCAAGGAGAACGACATGACCCAGCCCCAAGCCCAAACTGCCGGCGCCCACCACGTGGGCCTGACCGTGCCCGATATCACCGCCGCCGCTCACTTCTTTATCGATGCACTGGGCTTCGCCCCGGTGGGCGAGGTGCCCGACTACCCGGCCCTGTTCGTCAGCGACGGGACCGTGATGATCACCCTGTGGCAGGCCGAACATCCGGCGACGGCCACGCCCTTCGATCGACGCCGCAACATCGGCCTGCACCACCTGGCCCTGGTCGTGCACGACCTGGATGCGGTGGCCGAACGCCTCGATGGGCGCACCGACGTCGAGCTGGAGTTTGCCCCGGAGGCGCTCGGCAACTCGGGGCTGCGGCACCTGATGTGCGCCATCCCCGGCGGGGTGCGACTGGAGCTCGTGCAGGCATGAACAAGACACCCTTTCACGATGGCGAACTCGCCGTCCAGCAACGGCTTGGGGTGCGGGGCGCGGTCGCCGAATACGCCGGGCGCTACATCCGCGATCATCTGCCCGCACAGCACCGGGCGTTCTACGAGCAGCTGCCCTTCGTCGCCGCCGCCGCGCGGGATGCGCAGGACCGTCCCTGGGTGACGCTGCTGGCCGGCGCACCCGGCTTCATGACCGCGCCCGATGCGCTGGGCCTGACCCTCGCAACCCGCGTGCCAGAGCAGGATCCGCTGGCCACCGCCTTTGCACAGGCCGCCGACGTCGGCCTGCTCGGCATCGAGCTCGCAACGCGGCGGCGCAACCGGGCGAACGGGCGCCTGCAAACGCTGCCAGACGGCACGCTGCAGTTCAGCGCCCGCCAGACCTTCGGCAACTGCCCGGCCCACATCACCCCGCGGGAATGGGTCCCGGCACCGGCGGCACCCACGACCGCGGTCGCCTCGCGCAGCGCCGAGCTCACGCGCGCGCAACAGGACTGGATCCGCGCAGCCGACACCTTCTTCATCGGCTCCGGCTTCAGCGATGGTGACGGCGATGACGCCGCCAACGGCATGGACGCTTCACACCGCGGCGGCCCCGCCGGGTTCGTGACCGTGACGGATGCACACACTCTGCACTTTCCGGACTACGCCGGGAACAACCACTTCAACACGGTCGGCAACCTGGTTCGCGATCCGCGCGTAGCACTGACCTTCGTCGACTTCGAGCAGGGGCATCTGCTGCAGATCACCGGGACGGCCACCATCGACTGGGCACCCACACCGGAAACGGCCGGGGCCGACGCCCGGCGGCTGATCGAAGTTCGCATCGACGCGGTGGTGGAACAGCAGGCGGCCCTGCCGATTCGTTGGCAGACGCCCGCTGCCCATCCGCTGACGCTGCGCGTCGCCGACAAGACCCGGGAGTCGGACAGGGTGACGTCTTTCCGGCTTGAGTCCGCAGACGGCACACCCCTGCCAGCCTTTCGCGCGGGTCAACATCTGCCCCTGGCCTTGCCCATCAACGCTGGCAGCGCACCGCTCGAGCGTAGTTATTCCCTGTCCGGGGCACCGGAGCAGGACAGCTACCGCATCAGCGTCAAGCGGGAGTCGGATGGCACCGGCTCGCGTTGGCTGCACGATAGGCTCCAGGTCGGAGATCTGCTGCGCGCGGGCGCCCCCGCCGGCGACTTCGAGCTGGCGGCCGGTGATGCGCCGGTCGTCCTGATCAGCGCCGGGGTTGGGATCACGCCCATGATGAGCATGCTGCACACGCTGGCCGCCGAGCAGCCCGAGCGCGACGTTCGCTTCATACACAGCGCCCGCAACGGCACCGAGCGCGCCTTCGCCGCGGAGCTCGAGGCGCTGCGGGCGCGGCTGCCGAAGCTGCGCACGCACATACAGCTGAGCCGCCCGGCAGCGATGGACCGGCCCGGTGCCGACTACGATCAGGAAGGCCGGTTGAGCGCGGCAGCCCTGGCCGAACTGGCGCTCCCGCTGAGCGCTCAGTGCTATCTGTGCGGACCTACGGGACTGGTCAGCGATCTCGGCGAGGCGTTGATCGACTTAGGGATTGCGGACGACCACATCCACTCGGAAAGCTTCGGCGCTGCCGGCGCTGTGGGAGACCATCGGGCTGTCGAGTTTCTAGCCGCGGCGGGCGTAGACTGACGGGCCCGACTCAGGAGCCGCCCATGACCTTTTCCCTTCGACCAACGCTCGCATGCGTTGTCCTTCTGTGGCTGCTCGCGGCCTGCAACACGACCGAGCCGTCGGCAAGCTCAGCCAGTGTGCAGGCGACGCCGCCCATCACCATCTATCACCTGGAAGGGCGGCGCTCGGAGCGAATCGTCTGGCTCATGGAGGAGCTTGGCCTGCCCTATACGCTCAAGTTCGTGCGCGGCGATCTGCGCGCGTCCATGGCGCAGATTCGCGCGATCAATCCGGCGGTCCCCATGGCACCGACGGTGGTCATCGGCGATCAGATTCTGGTCGAGTCCGGCGCCATCATCGAGGTCATCCTCAATCGTTACGGGGGCGGCCGTCTGCAGCCGGCGCTGGCGAGCGATGACTACCCGACCCACCAGATGTGGATGCACTACGCCGAGGGCAGCCTGGCGGCGCGGCTGTTTTCCGACTATCGCGCCTGGCGCAAGGAGCCGCCCAAGGTCCGCTCCCGGCTGGTGGACTCGGAGGCGACCGTGCAACACGTAGAGAACTTCTTAACCGGCAGCGACTACTTCGGCGGCGCCGCATTCTCCGCAGCGGACATCATGATGATGTTTCCGCTGAACGTCGCGACCGGGCTCAACCTGGTCGATGAAGCCCAGTTTCCGCAGGTCGCGGCCTGGAAAGCACGCATGACGGCCCGGCCTGCGTTCCAGCGCATGCTCGCCGCCGCCCGCCCCGACGGCATGATCGGCAATCTGCCGCGCCTGCCGAAGCATGCGCCGAGTGGCCCGCGGCAGTGAGCGTATCCGGCACGGATGACTGGTGGCGCGGCGCGGTCATCTACCAGATCTATCCGCGCAGCTTCGCCGATCATAGTGGCGACGGGACCGGCGATCTGCCCGGCATCACCGAGCGCCTGCCCTACCTCGCCGAGCTCGGCGTCGACGGCATCTGGTTGTCGCCCTTCTTCACGTCGCCCATGAAGGACTTCGGCTACGACGTGGCCGACTACCGCGACGTCGATCCGACCTTCGGGACCCTGGCGGACTTCGATGCGCTGCTCGCGCGCGCGCACGAGCTGGGCCTCAAGGTCATCATCGATCAGGTGTACTCGCACACCTCGGACCAGCACGCATGGTTCGCCGAGAGCCGCTCGAGCCGGGACAACGCACGCGCGGACTGGTACGTGTGGGCGGACCCGAAGCCGGACGGCACGCCCCCGAACAACTGGCTGGCCACCTTCGGCGGCGTGTCCTGGACCTGGGATGCGCATCGGCAGCAGTACTACCTGCACAACTTTCTGCCCGAGCAGCCCGATCTCAACTTTCATAACCCGCAGGTGCGCGAAGCGATCCTGGAGGTGGCGCGCTTCTGGCTCGACCGCGGCGTCGACGGCTTCCGCCTGGACGTCGCGAACTTCTACTTTCACAACGCCGCGCTCCCGGATAACCCGCCGGCGGGCAACCACGAGCGGCGACCGCGCCGAGCTTACACCTACCAGCAGCACCTGCACGACCACACGCAGCCGGAGAACCTTGCGTTCCTGGCCGAGCTGCGCGCCGTGCTCGATAGCTATGGCGCGCGGATGACGGTAGGCGAGATCGGCGCCGGCTTTGACGTCTCGGCAGAGTACACCCGCGGCCGAAACCGGCTTCACACCTGCTACAACTTCACGCTCCTGAACGCGCGCACGCTGGACGCGACGCTGATCGCGAACGCGCTTGAGCCCTGGAACGCCGTGGACGCCTGGCCGTCCTGGTCCTTCTCCAATCACGACGTGCCGCGCGCGACCTCGCGCTTCGGTCGTCCGGAAGATCCGGCGTTCGCAAAACTGCTCATCGCCCTGCTGGTGACGCTGCGCGGCACGGCATTCCTGTATCAGGGCGAGGAACTGGGGCTGCCCCAGGCTGAGGTCCCCTTCGAGGCCCTGCAGGACCCCGAAGCGATCAACAACTGGCCGCATACGCTCGGGCGTGACGGCGCGCGCACCCCCATGCCCTGGCAGAGAGGCGCACCGCACGCGGGCTTCAGCAAGGCGACGCCATGGCTGCCGGTGGATCCAGCGCACGACGCGCTGGCGGTATCGCGGCAGGACCTCGACCCCGACTCGGTGCTGAACTTCACTCGCCGACTGCTCACAGCGCGGCGCTCTCTGCCGGCGCTGATCGCCGGCGACATCGAGTTTCTGCCTGCACCGGACGACACGATCCTGTTCCGGCGCGCGATGGCCCGCCAAAGCATCCTGTGCGCGTTCAACCTCAGCGCGACGGCGGTGCGCATCCCGTCCATCCGGAAGCCCGGTGCCATGACCGTCATCGACAGCGGCCTCACCGGCACCCTGGACGGTGCTCACATCGCACTGGACGCGTGGCAGGGATGCCTGGTGCAGCTCGAGACCGGCCAGTCCTGATGGCGCGCCTGGTGCACCTGTTGCCGCTGGCACTGGCCTGTCTGCTCGCCGCCTGCACCGGCAATGCACGGGAGCCCGACGCGTCGGGCGCTGGGTGCCCCCTCCCGGATCTGGACGGTCCTCTGACCAAGCCCGCGGGTTCGGTCCGCTTCGCTACCTTTAACGTGTACCTCAATCGCAGCGAGGAAGGCGCGCTGCTAAGAGATCTCACCAGCGCTGACGCAACAGCAGACACCAAGAGCCATCGCCAGCTGCGCGCGGTGGCAGAGATCATCCAGCGCGTGCGCCCGGACGTGCTGCTCCTGAACGAGTTCGACCACGATGAGGCGGGCGCAGCGATCGCGGTGTTTCAGCGGAAATTTCTGGGCGCGGTGCAGAACGGACAACAGCCCATCGACTACCCCTACCGGTTCAGCGGACCGGTGAACACCGGCGTGCCGAGCGGTGTCGACCTTGACGGAGATGGCCGCCTGGGCGGGCCTGGGGACCTGCTCGGGTTCGGCGCATTCCCCGGGCAATACGGCATGGTGCTGCTGTCGCGCTATCCGATCCTCAAGGACAAAGCGCGTACCTTCCAGCGCTTCCTGTGGCAGGACATGCCCGGGGCGCTGCTACCGGACAACCCCGCAACACCGGCGCCCGGCGACTACTTCAGCGCCGCGGCGCTCGCCGTCTTTCGACTGTCCTCAAAGTCTCACTGGGACCTGCCAATCGATCTGGGGGAGCACATCGTGCACGTGCTCGCCGCGCACCCGACCCCGCCGGTATTCGACGGGCCGGAGGATCGCAACGGCCGTCGCAACTTTGACGAGATCCGCTTCTGGAGCGACTACATCGGCGCGCCCGAGGACAATCGCTACCACGTAGACGATGCCGGTCGGCGCGGCGGCCTGGGCAGGCAGCCGTTCGTGATCATGGGGGACTACAACGCCGATCCCTTCGACGGCAGCGGCCGGACGAGCGCGATCGGGCAGCTTCTGACCAACCCCGCAGTCAACGCCAGCGTCACACCGGGCAGCACCGGCGGCGCAGAAGACGCCGCGCGCGAGGGCCGCGCCAATGAGACGCACCGCAGCGACCCGGCGCTGGATACCGCCGACTTCAACCCCGCCAGTCCCGGCAACCTGCGCGTTGACTACGTCCTGCCCTCGGTTCATGGGCTGCACCCCGTCTGCGGCGGTGTGTTCTGGCCGAGTGCGGAAGATGCCACGCGCGCGCTCGTGGGCGATGGGCAGCCGGTGGCGTCATCGGATCACCGCCTGGTGTGGATGGACCTGTTGCCGCGCTAGCGCCCTACTCCACCAGTCGCAGTGTGGTCAGATTCGGGTCCGCATCGATCTGGGCATCGGTAAACGGCAGATCGATCCAGCCGCCTTCGCTGTAGAGCTTCGTTAAATTGCTGTAGTGCGGCGACTGGGGTTCCGGCGACTGGGAATAGGCGAGCATGCCGCGCGCATCGAGCGCCCCGGCCTCATCCCAGCTCACCATCTGGATATAGCTGTTGCCGTGCACGATGGGTGTGTAACCCCGCTGCGGCTGCAGCTGGCTGCGAATCATGCTGAACATGCCCGCCCAGCCTTCGCCGCCGGGAATCGCGATCCGCTCATCACCACGCTGCGCGTACTGAATCTCGCCCAGGGGCGCATCGAGGGCGATACCCGCCGTTGCCAGCGTGTCCTGGGCATTCGTGAGCGCTGCCACGACCGCGCGGCGCACGGCCGGGTCCTCACCATTGATACCCGCCGGCGTCGTCACCGGGCGCTCGGGGTCGAAGGGCTCGCGATACAGATCCGGAATGGTCCGCGCCGAATCCCAGAACTCGCGCCAGACATGGCTGCCCACGGAGTCCACGGTGCCGGTGCGGTCCCAGCCGCGCAGCACCGCGCACACCGGCGTCAGCGTTGCCCCGCCGTCGGCATCGCAGACATCGAGCACCTCATCGAGCAGCAACTCGGCGCCGTAGTTGCGATGACTGTAGAGCAACGCCTGCAGATCATCCGGCCGCAGCGGCTCGCCACGATCCAGCAACTCGCTCATCTGCACCAGCCCGGCACGGGTGCGCAGCGTGCGGGCGGTGCGCTCCGGCCCGATGACCGGCGAGTAGCCCTCAAGTGGCGCCTCCGGGGTCGAAAGCCAGTAGCTGTCGTTGGAGTTGGTTACGTAGCGCCCGGTGGTCAGGCGCGGCATCAGCTCCGGCGGCAGCGCCCCGGGCACGCGGCTGCGCGGATCGTTACGCCACTCACAGGCCGGATCGTTGCCGCGCAGCAGCACCAGACGGGAGCCGGTGGCCGGCAAGCGGCAGGCTTCAAGCAGTGCCTGATCAATGTTCGGCGTGCCGCTGATGTCCGCATAGAACGCATTGCCCTCGCGATCAGCTGCAATCGTGTTCGTCCAGTAGACGCCCTGGCGACTGATCGCCGCCTCCAGCTCGGCCACGGTGCGCGCCCGGCTGATGGCGTCGTAGGTCTCCGCCGTCTGATAGTTGTCGATCACCGCATCGCGCAGCGTGTAGGCGTGGCCATCGCCCCAGGCAAACCCCTCTCCTTCGATCATGGGGCCGAAGTGGCTGAAGTACACTGCGCGCTCGACGCTTTCGCCATCTGCCAGGGGCACGCTGACGGTGCGCCGCGTGATCGCGCGCTCTTCGTCGCCGAAGCGGTAGCGCAGCGGATCGTCTTCGACCAGGTCGAGCCGGTACAGGGTGAAGCGCAGCGCCGTCGAGACGGTGTGGGTCCAGGCCAGATCCGCGTTGAAGCCGATAGATACCCGCGTGGTGTTGAGCAGGCTGGCGCCCATCACATCGAGCTCGCCGGGAATCGTCGTGTGGATCAGGTGAAACCGTGAGGGCCCGTGCCAGGGGTAGTGCGGGTTGCCGAGCAGCATGCCGCGGCCGGTGGCGCTGAGCTCACTGCCGACAGCGATGGCGTTGCTGCCGATCCCGGGCGGCAACGCCCAGGGAATCGCTGCCTGCGGAGCCGCTGACGGCTCCGGCGCCGCGCCGGCGATCTGCTTGCTGAAGCGCGCCAGGCCATAGCGGATGCCGACGCCGAGCGACATGCGGGTCAGGTCATCCTCAACGATCGGGCGGACCCAGGGCGCCTGCGCGCAGCTCTCCGGCAGCGTCTCCGCGTGGTCGCGCAGGTAGCGGTTGTAGCCGGCGACATAGCCGCGATTGAACGCCCGCGCCTTGGCGCTCAACGCCTGGTTGAAGGCATCGAGCTTGCCCTGGGTCAGGATTGCGCGATGAAACACATCACTCGACAGGTGCGCATCGTCTTCGCTCGCGCCGAAGTGCTCGCTCATGGAACCGTTGACGCGCACCACATCGCGGGCGATCACGCAGATCGCATCGGTCGCCGTGGCATAGGCATAGCCATAGCCGAGGCTCGCCCAGTCGCCGGCCTTCACATGCGGAATGCCGTAGCTGGTCCAGCGGATCTCGGTACTGTAGCGCCGGTTTTCCTCGGCACTGCCGTCGGGGGCGGTGGTCTGACAAGCCGCGAGCAGCGTAGCCGCGGCGATCAACCCGGCGGCGAGGTGGGCGCGGTATCCCATTCGGCGAGCATCCTTTTCAGTTCGACTAACCCGTCACAGTACTGGCCGTGCTCGATGCCCGCAATCACCCGAGGCTCTTTCGGACAGGGTCCGACGGCGCCGACGGTGTCCGATGCCTAGCGTGCACGGTCAAGGTGCGCCAGCACCGCCTCGGTCACCGCCTGCGGCGCGTTCTCCATCAGCCAGTGTCCCGCGTCGAGTTCCGTCTCCCACAGATTGCCATCGAACAGCTCGCGCTGTGCGCTCAGCGCTGCGGCGCCAACCACCGGATCATGGCTGCCCCAGATGAACGCTGTGGGCAAACGCACCGGGGCCAGCGACGCCTGCAGCGGCAGGCCGTTCGTTTCCGCCGCGGAGGCCCGATACCAGTTGAGCGCCGCTGTCAGTGCGCCGGGCTCGCGGAACAGCGCCAGATATTCCGCGCGCGCCGCATCGCCATGTTCCGAGTAGATCGACGAGCCCAGCATGGCGAAGCCGTTGAAGCCAAAAAGCACCTCTGGCACCCAGGGTGTCGCGAAGAGTTTCAGGTAGCCACTGCGTGACTGCTGATCGGGATCGCTGGCGATGGCCTGGCCATAAGCGCCAAGGTGGGGAATGGACAGCGCAGACCAGGACACCAGGCGCGGTGATCCCGCGATCACAGCGCGCCAGCCGACCGCGGCGCCCCAGTCGTGTCCAACCAGATGAAAGCGCTCAAAGCCCACCGCGTCCGCTACCGCGTACACATCAGCGACGAGCGCATCGGTGGCATAAGACGCGACCGACTCCGGTCGCGCGCCCGGGCTGTATCCCCGCTGATCGAAGGCCACCACCTGAAAACCCGCCTGCGCCAGCACCGGGATCATGGCTTCGTACATGATCGAGGTTTCCGGAAATCCGTGCAGCAACAGCACATTGCCGGCACTGCCGCCAAAGCCGGCGCTGCGCAGCCGGAACTGATCGCCACCAACCGCAAGCGTCGACAGCACGGCCTCGTCGCCTGCGCTGCGGCCCGGATCGAACGCCGGGAGCGCACTCACCTCGCGGGCATAGGCACGCTCGTGATCGAGGGACAGGTAGTAGCCCAGGCCGCCGACCAGCGGCACGACCAGCAGCAGCACCGCGAATCCAATGAGCAACCACTTGAGAAGCTTCACAATCGGGTCCTCCCAGGCTGAACTTTGATCGAGATCATGCGCGCCCCGGGCAGTTTATATAGCGACATGACATTATACGGGCACGTCCCGCCAAGGTCGGAGCTGCGATGTCGCGAGAACAGCTGATCGAGATTACCCGCCAGGATCTGGCGCACGGCAAGGCCGGCACCCAGGACCAGGCAGCGGAGATCGTCCGCATACCGGTCGAGAACTACTATGACCCGGACCGCTGGGAGCAGGAGAAAGCGCTGATCTTCCGGCGCCTGCCGTTGCTGCTGGCGGCCACTGCCGAGCTGCCGAACCCCGGTGACTACAAGGCGATGGAAGCCGTCGGCGTACAGGTACTCATCACGCGCACCCGCACGGGTGCCGTCAAAGCGTTCGTCAACATGTGCAGCCACCGCGGCGCCCGCCTGACCCCGGAGGGCTGCGGGCAGGCACACCGTTTTACCTGCCCGTACCACGCCTGGTCCTACTCGCCGGACGGCGACCTGGTCGCGATCTACGGCGAATCAGAGTTCGGTGAGATTGACAAGGCAGCACACGGGCTCACGGCGTTGCCGTGCCTCGAGAAGGCAGGACTGATCTGGGTCACGCTCGACCCGCAGTCGACCCTGGACATTGGATCGTTCCTGTCCGGCTACGACTCCGTGCTGGCAGAGTTCGGTCTGAGGGACTGGCAGTATCACTCAACGCAGCGGGTTGAAGGGCCGAACTGGAAGATCGCCTACGACGGCTACCTCGACTACTACCATCTGCCGATCCTGCACCGGAACACCTTTGGCACGGAGATCGGCAACAAGGCCAACTACTACAGCTGGGGCCCGCACACCCATATGGGGCGGCCGAATCCGGACTGGGAAGCGCAGGAAGCGATCCCGGAATCGCAGTGGTCCACGCAGCAGATGCTCATGGGCGTGTGGACGGTTTTCCCGCACATCTCCATTGCCAACTTCAACGGCGGCGGACGCTCGGTGATGATCTCGCAGCTGTTCCCGGGCGGTTCGCCAGAAACGTCCTACACCAACCAGATTTTCCTGATGGAAAAACTGCCAGACACCGAGGCACTTGAGCAGGAAGCGCAGGAGCAGTTCAAGTTTCTGGAGTTCGTGGTGCAGGAAGAGGACTACGCGACCGGCATCGCGCTGCAGAAGAATCTGCCCGTCGGCGCCAAGTCCGAGGTGCTGTTCGGCAAGAACGAGCGCGGCGGCCAGGCCTTTCACCGATGGGTGGATACGCTGCTGGAAACCGCCGACGAGGATCTGCCCAAGCTATTCCAGACAGGCTAGAACGCCCCATGGCCCAGGATCCGCCGGCGGATGTCCTCGAGCAACTGGCGCAGGCCGCGATTCCCGGCGCGCAGCTGCAGGGCGCTGCGCGACTCACGGGCGGAGTCTCGGCGCAGGTGTATCGACTCGACCTGCTCAATGGCGCGACGGCGGTCCGCCTCGTGCTGCGCATTCATGGGGACACGCATGGCGGTCATTCGGCACCACTCGAATTCGCGCTCCTGAACGCGCTAGCGGACAGCGGCTTGCCGGTCCCCCGGGCCCGGCATGTGGACGACAGCGGCGCCCTGTGGCCCGACCCGTTACTGCTGATCGACTGGCTGCCCGGCAGCAGTGTGCCACCGGGCCGATCGCTCCGCTTTGCCCGCATGGCGCAAATGCTCAGAAGGATTCACGACACGCCGATCGATGCGCTGCCGGCACTGCCGGCGCGCACCGCCCCCTTTCCCGAAGGCCTCGACTACCTGCCCAGGGGTCCCCGCTGGGCGACATTGCGCAGCGCGCTGACCGATTTCTCAGGGGACCGGTACACCGGCCCTGCGGTCCTCCTCCACGGCGACTTCTGGCCGGAGAATCTACTGTGGACGCGTGGCCATCTGACCGCAGTGCTGGACTGGGAGGATGCGGCCTTTGGCGATCCGCTGTGCGACCTGGCCGCCGCGCAGGTCGAGTTGCGCTATCTGTTCGGCCGGGGGGCAATGGGGGCGTTCCTGAACGCCTACGCACGCAATCAGCCGATCGATCCGCTGCGCCTGGCGCTGTGGCAGATCTACGTTGCCGCTGCGGCGCACTGCTATATGGGCCAATGGGGCCTGCCGCGGGCGCGGGAAGCGCACATGCGCCGGGAAGCGCTCGCGACCATCGAAGAAGCCGGGGCGGTGGTGCTCGGCGCCTAGCGCGCGCCCGGAACCGGCCGCCACAGCGGCCCGATGATCAGCAGCAGCACGAGCACGTTGAAGAGCGCGTTGATGCCATTGCCCGAGGTGATCGAGCCGGCGCTGTCGAGGACGAACCACGCGCAGGTGCCCACCACCACTGACTTGCGCACGCCCTCCGGCGCCTGATCGTACGCCCACAAGGAAAGGCACCAAAGGGTCACGCCCCAGCCGAGCAGAAAGCCGCCGGTGAGTGCCGAGAGAAAGCGGATCTCTGCGGATTCATAGGACGGGAACCCATCGATTGGCCAGCTCAGGATATCGAGCCCGAGCCGGGCTGCTTCGGCGGTGGCCGGCATGGTGCCGAAGAAGAGCGCCGGCCCGAAGAAGGCGATCACCACGGCGCCGAACTTCAGCCAGTTCTTGTAAATGCGGTGCGTCATCATCTGGACCTTTAGCGCTCAGCTCGCCGAGGCTGCCTGCTCGCCGAGCAGCACGCGGTGCAGGTCGCCATCATTGCGGCTGATGACGATCAGCAGATAGATGCTTAAAAAGATCATCCCGAGCTGCGAGGCCGCAAGGCCGAGCACAATGCCGAGGCCGGAGAACCGGTGACGCCAGGCGACCCACAACCCGCTCAGAACCAGGTAGGTCACAAAGTCGAGGTGGAACTGGCCCTGCCAGCCCATGGCGGGCACCGCCGGCAGCGTGTTCGCAAAGAGGTTGGGGCCCTCGTTACTGACCGCGACC
>JBCDIK010000121.1:0-12055 GCA_038749065.1 Pseudomonadota bacterium
GGTAGCCATCTTCATCGCGGTAGCCGCCGTCGCCGGTTAAGTAGAAGCCGGGGTAGCGCGAGAAATAGGTCTCGACAAAGCGGTCATGATCACCCCAGACCGTGGGCAACGCCCCGGGCGGCAGCGGCGCGGCTATCACCACGGCGCCTTCCACACCGGGGCCGACCTGAGCGCCGTCCTCATCGAGAATTCGCAGATCGAAACCGGGCACCGGCAGCGTCGGTGAGCCGCTGCGGGTCTCCATGAGTTCCGTGCCCGCCATGTTCGCCACCATCGGCCAGCCGGACTCGGTCTGCCACCAGTGATCGATCACCGGCACTCCCAGATGCGTCTCCAGCCACTCACCGGTCGGCGGGTCCAGGCGCTCCCCGGCCACGAACTGATAGCGCAGGCTGCTCAAATCGTATTGCTGTTTGAGAACGCAGTCGGGATCCTCCTTGCGGATCGCCCGGAACGCCGTCGGCGCGACAAAGAAGGTCTTGACCCGGTGCGCCTCGATCACGCGCCAGTACACGCCGGCATCCGGTGTGCGCACCGGTTTGCCTTCGAACAGGATGCTGGTGCAGCCCGCCAGTAACGGGCCGTAAACGATGTAGGAGTGACCGACCACCCAGCCGACGTCCGACGCTGCCCAGAACACATCGCCGATGCCACAGTCGTAGATCGAGCCCATGCTGTAGTGCAACGCTACCGCGTGGCCGCCATGGTCGCGCAGCACCCCTTTAGGGCGCCCCGTTGTGCCGCTCGTGTAGAGAATGTAGAGCGGATGCGTCGCGGGGACCGGGACTGCGGCCGCAGGCTGTGCATCCCGGAGAAAGTTGTCCCAGTCCAGATCACCGGCGATATCCAGCGCGGCCTCAACCTGCGGCCGCTGGAGGACCACACAATGCTCAACCTGGTGCGTGGCCTGCGCCCGCGCGGCATCGAGCAGCGGCTTGTAGGGGATCGCGCGATCGAACTCGATCCCGCAGGAGGCAGCGAGAATCGCCCGGGGCTGCGCGTCATCAATGCGCGAGGCCAACTCCGGCGCTGCAAATCCCCCGAACACCACCGAGTGGATAGCGCCGATTCGGGCGCAGGCCAGCATAGCGACTGCCGCCTCCGGCACCATGGGCATGTAGATGATCACGCGATCGCCCATGCCGATGCCGAGGCGCTCAAGCGCGCCCGCGCAGCGCACAACCCAGTCCGTCAGTTCGGCGTAGCTGTAGCGGGCGATGGTCCCGGTCACCGGAGAGTCGTAGATGAGCGCGGTCTGGTCGCCTCGGCCTTCTGCCACGTGCCGGTCCAGGGCCAGCCACGCCGTGTTCAGCGAGCCATCGGCAAACCAGCGATCGATGCCATCGGTATCCCGCGAGTGCCCGAGCGTTGGCGGCGTATGCCAGGGCAGCGCCGCTGCCTGCTCGAGCCAGAAACCATCCGGATCATCGAGCGAGCGCTGGTAGGCCTGAGCGTAGCTCACGCCTGTTGCACCACACCGGCAGCTACCAGGGCATCAATGGCGTCTTCCGCGAAGCCGAAGTCCGCGAGCACGGCCCGGGAGTCTGCGCCCGCCGCCGGCGCGCCGTGGCGCACCGCGCCCGGGGTGCGATCAAAGCGCGGCGAGGGCGCCGGCTGCAGCACGCCGTCCACAGTCAGGTAGCTGTTCCGCGCTTTCGCATGCGGGTGCTCGGGCGCTTCGAAAATCGACAGCACCGGCGCAAAGCAGACATCTGTCCCTTCCATGATCTCGCACCATTCATCGCGCGTGCGGGTCTTGAACACCGTGGCCAATTCCGCCTTCATCGCCGGCCACTGGCGCGCGTCCATCTGCGCGCCGAAACGCTCCGGATCGAGCTGCGCCTTCTCGACGAGCAGCGCGTAGAACTGCGGCTCGATGGAGCCGATGCAGATGTATTTGCCGTCCGCGGTCTCGTAGGTGTCATAGAAGTGGGCCCCGCCGTCGAGCAGGTTGGTGCCGCGCTGGTCCGTGAACGCGCCCCCGGCGGCCATGGTGAAAAACATGCTCATGAGCGAAGAGGCGCCATCGATCATCGCGGCATCGACGACCTGGCCCTTGCCCGAGGTTTTTGCCTCGAGCAGGGCACAGACCAGCCCGTAGGCGAGCAGCATGCCGCCACCGCCGAAGTCACCGACCAGGTTGAGCGGCGGCACCGGTCGCTCACCGGGCCGGCCAACCCCGTGCAGCGCACCGGAGAGCCCGATGTAGTTGATGTCGTGACCGGCCGCCTGCGCCATCGGGCCCTCCTGACCCCAGCCGGTCATGCGCCCATACACCAGCCGCGGGTTGCGCGCCTGGCAGTCAGCGGGCCCGAGCCCAAGCCGCT
The DNA here is from genome assembly GCA_038749065.1 of Pseudomonadota bacterium. Lineage (GTDB taxonomy): Bacteria > Pseudomonadota > Gammaproteobacteria > Pseudomonadales > Azotimanducaceae > CALHVX01. The sequence continues at coordinate 2,328 of JBCDIK010000121.1, forward strand.
CCGTCACCCCCGGGCGAAACCCTTCGAACAGGGCGTCGGCGCCCTCGACAAGCTTGAGAACGGTCTCAACCCCTTCCGCGGACTTCAGATCCACAGCCACGGAACGGCGATTGCGCGCCAGCACATCCTTGCCGGCGGCGCCACGCCCGCCCGTTCGCTCGATCCGGATGACGTCCGCCCCCATATCCGACAGCATCATGCCGCAGAACGGCCCCGGCCCGATCCCCGCCAGCTCGATGATTCGCAGTCCCGCCAATGGCCCCATGTGGATCTCCCCGTCGCGCGCCGCAGCGCTGTGAAAACCCTAAGTCTAGCGGCGCGGGGGCCGGCGCGGTATGGCCCGCCTAGCCGTTGCTGGACGCCAGCGGTGCCCGGGCGCTGACCGCATCGGCGAACTGAATACGGGCGAACTCCGCGTAGAGCGAGTCCCCGGCCAGCAGTTCTTCGTGCGTGCCGCTGGCCTCGATACGGCCATGGTTCAGCACCACAATCCGGTCCGCCTCGCGCACCGTAGACAGGCGGTGCGCCACCACCAGCAGCGTGCACCGACCCTTCAGTGCCAGGATGGCGCGCCGGATCTGGGCTTCGCTCTCGGCGTCGAGCGCACTGGTCGCCTCATCGAGCAGGAGAATGCGCGGCTCGGTCAGGAGCGCCCGAGCGATCGCCAGGCGTTGCCGCTGCCCCCCGGACAGACCGACGCCGCCCTCGCCCAGCCGGGTGTCCAGCCCCTCGGGTAACGCCTCTACAAACGCCAGCGCGTTCGCTTGGGTCAGGGCCGCCCGAACCGCCGCATCGCTGGCAGCGGGCTCGCCGTAGGACACGTTATCGCGCAGCGTCCCGGCGAACAGCACCGGGTCCTGGGGCACGAAACCGATCGCGCGCCGGAGGTCCGCAAGGCGCAGCCCACGCTGCGGCACGCCGCCGATCTCGATGCCCCCGTCCTGGGGCTGATAGAAGCGTTGCAGCAGGTCCAGCAGGGAGGTCTTGCCGGCGCCTGAGGGGCCCACCAGCGCCACCATCTCGCCAGCATCGACGCGCAGTGACAGGTCTTCAAACACCGCCTGGTCCGGCCGCGACGGGTAGGCGAAGCGCAGGTTCTTCAGCGCCAGGTCCAGGGCCCCGGCGGGCAAGGCTGCGGGCTCGGCGGGGTCCGTGATCTGCGGCGGGGACTGCAGCAGTTCCAGCAGCCGCTCCATTGCCCCCGCGGCCCGCTGCAGATCGGTATAGACCTCGCTGATCGCGCCGACGGAGCCGGCGACGATGAACGCGTAGAAGATGAAGGCGATCAACTCGCCGCTGCTGGTGCGGCCGGCAAACACATCACGGCCGCCGACCCAGAGCATCACCGCGATGGCGCCCATGACCAGCAGCATGACGATGGCCACCAGCACGGAACGCTGAAAGATCCGCGCGCGTGCGATATCAAAGGCCGCCTCGACCCGGTCACGGAACGCCTGCTGATCCAGATCCTGGTGGTTGAAGCCCTGCACGATCTTGATGTTGCGCAGGGACTCCCCGGCGTAGCTGCCGACGTCCGCCAGGCGATCCTGGCTCGAACGGGACAGGCGCCGCACCCGACGGCCGAACGTCAGCACCGGTAGGACGACGAGGGGCACGCTGACCAGCACGATCAACGACAGCTTGGCGTTGGTCACCAGCAGCAGCACCAGCCCACCCACGAACATCAGCAGATTGCGCAGCGCGATGGAAACCGAGGAGCCGATAACCGTCTGCAGCAGGGTCGTATCTGTCGTGATCCGGGACTGGATCTCCGTGGGCGCATTGCGCTCGAAGAAGCCCGGGTGCAGGTGAATGAGGTGCGCAAAGACAGCCGAGCGGATATCGGCGCTGACCCGCTCCCCCACCCAGGACACAAAGTAGAAGCGCACGAAAGTGCCGATGGTCAGCAGCACCACCAGCGCACCGAAGAGCAGCAGGCTGCGCTCGAGGGTGGCGCTGGAGCCGGTCGACAGCCCGGCATCGACCAGCACCCGCAACCCCTGGCCGATCGACAGGGTCAGTCCCGCCGTCACGATCAGCGCGACCGAGGCGATGATCACCTGGTTCCGATAGGGCGCCAGATACGCCAGCGCCGGGCGCAGGCTGCCGATGCGGCGCGAGGGTGCACGGTCGTCGACTTCGCTCATAGACGCATTATGCCTGACCGGGTGGTCGCAGCCGCGGCAAGCTCCTGGGGGCGCGCCGCGCCGCCGACGCCACCTGTCTCGCACGGCAATTGAGGCGTCGATCACAAACACGCCGAAATTCTGCCTCTGCCCCTCGCGACCACCAACGTGCCGACCATAAAATGTCGCAAACGGGATCTGTAATCGACGGCACCAAAGCAGGAAAGCAACACGTGGACACGGAAGGCGGCGCGGTTTTCGACGCTGACACCCCGGCAGGCGGTGACAATCCGGATCTCGCCTGGGACCTGGACTTCATGCACCAGCAGCGCGCCCGGGATTTCGTGCTGCAGTTCGAGGATTCATTCTGCGTCTACTCGGCCTCGGTCAAGCAGATCTACACGAACTACAACATGTACTTCCCGAAAGACTGGGACAGCAAGCTCGTCATCCTGCCGGATCCCAGCGCCTTTCATGACACCTTCAGCTTCATCCGCCACGAAGCGGTGCTCGCCACCGGCCTCTACGTGATTCCCGGCGACATGATCGAAAAGCCCGGTCTGCACCTGGCGAACGTCGATCAGAACCGCTCCCTCGGCAAGCGCCAGGTGCCCTTTGCTGCCGGTATCCGGGCCATCATGCGCAAGCGCCCGGAAGAGGACCCGTTCCTGCCGGTGCTCGCCAAAGGTGACCTGCGCGAGCTCGAGCAATCCTGGCCGGTCCTGCACCTGCACCGGATCCGCCTCGACGCGCTGGACAGCCTGTCATCCCTGGATCGCAACTCCATCAAGACCGCGATCACCGAGCGGTTGGAGTCGCTGACCTAGGAACGGGGTATGCTCGGCCCATGAGCTCTCCCCTCACCGTGCGCCTCATCCTGCTGGCGATCGCCGCGGCCGGCTGCGCCCTGGCCTGGCACGGCGGCCTGGATCGCGCCGCGGCCACCCAGGCCGACACGCTGCTGTCCCGGGCTCTGACCACCTACGCGGTCGCTCGCTCGCTGAATGCCGCCATTTCCGTCGCCCAGGGCACGGAAATCGCCGTCGCGCCAGCGGGTGTGGGGGTGACGATCACCGCCGGTGAAATTCTCGACCCGCTCAATGACCTGATCGAGCGGTTCTCCTGGCTGGTGCTAATGGCCAGCGCTTCCCTGGGCACCCAGCTGGTGCTCACAGATATCTTCGCGGCGCCCGCCCTGACCATCGCGCTGACCGTGCTCCTCGGCCTCGGCGCCGTCGCGCTGTTCCTGCCCCAGTTTCCGGGCCGCACGGTGCTCCTGCGACTGTGTGCGCTGGCGCTCTTCGCACGCTTTCTGTTCGCGGTGGTGACCCTGGGTGCGACCGTTGCCAGCGATCAGTTCCTCCAGGAACGCCAGGCAAGCGCGCTGGCCAGCCTCGAGGCCGTTACCAGCGCGGTGGAAGCAACGGCGCCCGCTGCGGCTGCGGACCTGCAGACAGGCGCTGCGCCGGAGGATGCATCCTGGCTCGACCGGTTCTCCCGGTTCATGGGCGAACAGGCCGAGCGCCTGCAGATTGACGAGCGCCTGCAGGGGCTCAAGGACCGCGCCGAGCAGGGCATCGCCGACATGATCAACCTGATCGTGGTGTTCACCCTGCAAACCGTTCTGTTTCCGGCAGCCGCATTCTATCTGGCCCTGCGGCTGTTCCGTCTGGCCTGGGACGTGTTTCTGCAACGCACGAGCCCACAGCAGCTCGAGCGCGTACCCGCGCAGCGCTCATGACGGGTCAGCGAACGGGTGCGACGCGCCCCAAAATTCACTAGACTGCGCCGGTTGCGTCCGCAACCGATCCCTCACGAGCGCCCCATTCCTTGAGCACCGGCAGTCCCGCACGCATTTTCATCGATGGCCAGGCCGGCACCACAGGTCTGCAGATCACGCAGCGTCTTGCGGCGCGGCGCGACGTCGAGCTATTGACGCTCGAGGATGCGCAGCGCAAGGACCCTGCCTCCCGGCGGGACGCGATGGCGGCGGCGGACGTCACCCTGCTGTGCCTGCCTGACAGCGCCGTGGCCGAAGCGGTGGCGCTGGCGCCGCAGGACGCTCGGATTCTCGACGCGAGCTCGGTACATCGGGTGCACGACGACTGGGTGTACGGCCTGCCCGAACTCGGCGCGACGCAGCGGGAGCGGCTGCGCACCGCACGGCGCGTGAGCAATCCGGGTTGCTATCCCCAGGGGCTGATCCTGCTCCTGCGACCGCTCTTCGCTGCCGGCCTGCTCCGCCCCGCTCAGGCACGGATCTACCAGGCGGTATCCGGCTACAGCGGCGGCGGTCGCAGCATGATCGAGCACTTCGAGGCGCAGCCGCCGGGAGCGCCACTACCCACGCGCAGCTACGCGCTCGACCTGACCCACAAACACGTGCCGGAGATGCAGCGCTACACGGGGCTCACCCATGCGCCGCTGTTTCTGCCCAGCGTGGGCCACTTCCGCCAGGGCATGACGGGCTTCGTGCCGCTGTTCGCGAGCGACTTTGAGCGCAGCACGAGCGTGGCGGAACTCACGACGCTGCTGGGCGCACACTACCGTGACGAGCCGTTCGTCCACGTGATTGCGGTGAACGCAGAAGACCCGCGCGAGGCGGGTTTCCTTGACCCGACACACCGGAACAACAGTAACGATATCGACCTGATGGTGTTCGGCAACGAGCAGCAATACCTGCTCTGCGCCCGCTACGACAACCTGGGCAAGGGCGCCGCCGGCGCGGCTGTCCAGAATCTGAACCTGATGCTCGGCCGCAGTGAGACTGACGGCCTCGCGCCCCCTGGAGAATGACCCCTATGTCCGACTGGCAACTGACCGACTTCGTGGTGGAGGAAGACCCCGAGAAGGACCGCTTCCACGACTTCGCCCTGCCGCTGCCGCTCATGCAGGCGATCGCGGATGCCGGCTTCGAGTACTGCACGCCCATCCAGAGTGCCGTGCTGCCCTACAGCCTCGCGGACTACGACGTCACCGGCCAGGCCCAGACCGGGACCGGCAAAACCGCCGCGTTCCTGATCGCACTGTTAACCCGGCTGTGGGAAAACCCCAAGCAGAACCAGAAGATTGGCCAGCCGCGCTCGCTCATTCTGGCGCCGACCCGCGAGCTGGCGATGCAGATCGAGGACGACGCGAATCAGCTCGTCGGGCACATGGACCAGTACGTGCACTGCGTTGTCGGCGGCATCGACTTCCAGAAGCAGCTCGACAAGCTGCGCGGCTCGCTGGTGGATGTCCTGGTCGCGACCCCTGGCCGTCTCATCGACTTCGTCAACCGGCGCGAGATCGACCTGCGCGCCGTCGAGGTCCTGGTGATCGATGAAGCGGACCGTATGCTCGACATGGGCTTCATTCCCGACGTGCGGCGGATCGTTTACCAGACACCGCACAAGCGCAATCGGCAGACGCTGTTCTTCAGCGCGACCTTCAACGACGATGTGATGCGCCTGGCGAAGTCCTGGACCCTGGCGCCGGAACATGTCGTGATCCAGCCGGAAACGGTCGCCACAGAGACCGTCGATCAGAAATTCTGGGTGGTGGGCAGCCAGCAGAAAGCGGCGCTCATGGCAGAGGTCATCAAGAAGCAGGCACCCAAGCGGGCGCTGATCTTCGCCAACCGACGCGACGCCACCCACCGGCTGCAGGCCTACCTGAGCAAGGCGGGGATCCCCTGTGAGCCCCTCGCCGGCGACGTGCCGCAGCGCAAGCGCCTGGCGACCCTGAACCGATTCAAAGAGGGTGCTCTGCCCTATCTGGTCGCCACCGACGTGGCCGGTCGAGGTATTCACGTCGACGGCGTCACCCACGTCTTCAACTTCGACCTACCGGAAGATCCGGAGGACTACGTGCACCGGATCGGGCGCACCGGGCGCGCCGGTGCCGAGGGCACCAGCATCAGCTTCATCTCCGAGGACGATGCGTTCAACCTGCCCCCGCTGGAAGAGTATCTGGGCACACGCATCGAGTGCGTGCAGCCGGAGCTCTAGGACCGGCGCACCGTGCGCGGCCACGCTCTGCTGCGCGTCCTCAGTGCGCTGACGCTGCTGCTGGTGTCCGTCGCCGGTAGCGCGCAGGAACCACAGCGCTTCCGACTGCTGGTCGATCCATCCAGCCGGTTCGAAAGCCCCGAGGCTGCGCTTGCAGGGCTGGCGGCGCTCGCTCCGGCCCGCAGCACGGAGCGGCGCGAGCCGCTGTATCTCAATGAAGGCATGTTCGAGGCGCCGGTCTGGATTGAAGTGCCGCTGCCACCGGGAACCCGTCGGGTCGTGGTACCGGCGAGCTGGGTCGAGCGTTTCGAGGTCTACGTCACCCACAGCGGGGCGGTCGTTGGCGGCGCGGTGGGCGGGAGTCGCAGTGCAGCGGCAGCGCGACGTTTCAAGGATCCGCGGCTGGTGCTGCAGGCCGATCTGCACGACGGCCCCCGCACCCTGTTACTGCGCCACGACTCCACCATGAGCCCGGTGCTGTACCCGATCCAGTTCTTCAACATCGCCGAGTACGGCGCCGACGCGATGCGCCTTCACCTCCGCCACGGCGCCTTCTACGGGCTCATGCTGCTGGCGCTCGCCTTCGTCGGGATCGCGGCGCTGGTCATGCGCCGGGCGCGCCAGGCTTACATGACCGCCTACATCCTCGGAGCCACCGCAACGTTATCGACACTCGATGGTTTCCTGCCCACGTACCTGCTGCCGGGACAGCCGGAACTCACGACCCAGCTGACGCCTGTGTTCGTGGGGCTGACCATCGCCAGCAGCCTCATGTTCTCCGTGCGGTTCCTGGCGGCGCAGCGACACCCGGGACCGCTGCTGCTCGCCTGCCGCGTCGTTGCCGTGCTGGCCCTGACGACCGGTCTCGTCCTCGCCGTCGCGCCCGGACGGGCGCTGCAGATCGCCATCATCATCCTGAGCGGGCTTGCCACGGCGCTGGTCGTGGCACTCACAATCAGTGCGGTACAGCGCCGCGCGCCCTTCGGCATGCTCTTCGCGCTGGCACGGCTGCCAGGCTTCGCGGCCTTCGCGGTCCTTGCGGCCAGCACCGCCGGCTGGAAGGCGTCGCCCCTGGCCATCGACACGCTGTTCGCGCTGACCGCATTCGAGATCCTGATCCTTTCGATTGCCCTGGCGCTACGCTACGGCCGTGCCCAAAAAGCCAGCCAGCAGGCGCTGGCGCGCAGCGCCGAGCTCAATGCTCAGGTCCAGCGCCTGCAGGCCATCACCACCGAGGCCGCCGCCCTGCGCCAGGTGCAACGCGAAATCCAGGACGCGCAGCGACTGCGCACGGTGAATCAGATGGCAAGCGGCGTCGCACACGATTTCAACAACATCTTCACCTCCGTGATGGGTTTCTCGGAGCTCCTCAGACTCGACGCCGTGGCCGACAACCCCTCACAGCGGCGCAGCTTCATCGAGCAGATCAACGCCGCCGGCCATCGCGGCAGCGACCTGGTACAGCAGCTTCTGATCTACAGCCGCAGCACCAAGCCGGAGCTTAAGCACCGGGATCTGGGCGAGGTCGTGCGCACCGGGGTCGCGCTCGCGGAGCGGACGCTCGCCCCCGACCAGTACGTGAGCGTCGCGCTGTCCAGCGAATCGCTGTACGCGCTGGTCGATGCCCATCAGATCGAACAGATCATCGTTAACCTGCTCGCGAACGCGAGCGAATCCATGCCCGGTGGCGGTGCCATCGAGGTAGCGCTTGCGCGCTCCGACCTGCCCGCAGAGGTCTGCGCGAGCTGTGACCAAGCGTTCTCCGGCGAGCGCCTGGTGCTCGCGATTCGCGATCAGGGGCACGGTCTGGCAGAACCGCCCCGGGAACTGTTCACCCCGTTCCATACGAGCAAGGACATCGGCGAGGGCAGCGGGCTCGGGCTGTCCGTCGTCGACGGCATCGTGCACGAACACGGCGGGCACCTGCTCATGCGCAATCGCGCTGAAGGCGGCACGGAAGTCCTCATCTGTCTGCCCTTAAGCGGGACCAGCGCTCCGGGGCAGACGCCGGCGGCGCCGCTGCTGCACGTGCCGGCGGATGCGCAGCCGAGCGAGGTATTGCGCAAGCTGCAGCGCTACTACCCGACGGTCAGCTCGCCTGCGACCGATGCACTGACGCTGTTTTTAGAGAACCCGCACGCATTCGCTCTGGTCGTGCTCGAGGTCGCTGCGGCAAACGGTCCCTGGATCGCTCTGGCGAGCGCGCTGCGGGAAGCCAATCCAACGCTGCCCATCCTCTTTGCGGCCGGTGATGCGACGGTCGCGCACGCGCTGGCCGTGGACGGCGAACTGCAACAGGTCGAGCGCACGGCCGTGCTCGATCGCAGCAGCGAGCTCGACGCCCTGCTGTCGGTCATCGAGCGGCTGCGGACGCCGCAGCCGGACGGCGAGCGCAACATCGCGTCGTTGCGCGACGCCCTGCGCCGCGTTCAGCACCAGGCCTCCTGATGGCCAGCACGGCGCTCAAGGTCGCCCTGGTGCAGTGCTGCGCAACGGCCGACGTCGCCGCGAACCTGAAGCGACTTCAGTCCCTGGTGGCCGAAGCCGCGGCGACCGGGGCAACGCTGGTCGCGTTGCCGGAAGCCTTCGCCTTCATCGGGCCGGAGCGCGACAAGCAGCGGATCCTGGAGCCTCTGGAGGCCACCGCCCCGGGGCCGATCCTCGCCTGCTGCCAGGCACTCGCTCGCGAACACGGCATCGAGCTGTTGCTGGGCGGCTTTCATGAGCAGTTGCCTGACGATCACCGCGCCGGCAACACCAGCGTGCTCCTCGACGCCTCAGGGGCGATCATCAGCTGCTACCGCAAGATCCATCTGTTCGACGTGGATCTGGCCGACGGCACGCGCCTGATGGAGTCCCGTGGCACCGCCCCCGGTGAGCGCGCGGTGATTGTCGAGCGGGACTGGGGCACGCTGGCGCTGACTATCTGTTACGACCTGCGCTTCCCAGCGCTGTACCAGGCGCTGGTGAATCAGGGCGCCGCGGTCATCACCGTGCCCTCTGCGTTCACCCACAGCACTGGCACCGCGCACTGGCACGCGCTGCTGCGCGCCCGCGCGATCGAGACCCAGTGTTTCGTGCTGGCCCCCGCCCAGCATGGCCGGCACAACAATCGGCGCCGCTCCTTCGGACACTCCCTGATCATCGACCCCTGGGGAGAGATCCTGGCGGAAGGGCCGGCGGAGGGAGATGCGGTCATCAGCGCCACCCTCGACCTGGCGCAGGTCTCGAAAGTGCGCGCGCAAATGCCCGTCCAGGACCATCGTCGACCCTTCTCCTGAAAGGCGCTAAGGTCCGTGCATGACCTATGAACGCCCCAACATCGCGGCGATGCGCGGCTACAGCTACGGCGAGCAGCCGGCCGATGACGACGTCATCAAGCTGAACACCAACGAAAACCCGCACCCGCCCAGCCCCGCCGTGCAGGCCGCGATCAGCGGCTTTAGCGCCAGCGACCTGCGCCGCTACCCCTGCGCCACCGGAGCCGAGCTGCGCCGCGCGATCGCCGCGCATCACGGCGTTGCGCCCGAGGAGATCGTGCTGACCCACGGCGGCGATGAGGCGCTGCGGCTCGCCATGACCACCTTCGTCGGCCCCGGCGATGGCTTCGGCA
>JBCDIK010000122.1:0-12020 GCA_038749065.1 Pseudomonadota bacterium
CGGCGAACAGATCCATGAGCATGGTCTTACCGCGCCCGACGCTGCCCCAGACGTACAGACCGCGAACCGGCTCGGGCGATCGAAAGCGGCGGCGCAGACGATCGATGAGACCACGCTCGCCCTGTTGGGCCAGCAGCGCACTGCTGACTTCATCGAAGGCGTCGACGACCGCCTGCTGCGCCGGATCGGCGAAGAACCCTGGCTGCTCGAGCAACTGGGCGTAGCGTTCTGAGGGCTTGGGCAAGGACACGGCGGGCGCAAGCATGGGGCAGTTGAGGGGTACCGGGCAAGCTGCCATCCTTCGCGCGAGCTCAGGTCGGGCCCGGCCCGCGGCACCCGCCCAAAACCTTCAAACTTCGCTCCGGTCTGCCACTGAGGCCTTTCATGCGCGATCTGTTTCGCTACATTCTGTTGCCCGCGGGCGTGGGCGCACTTATCGGCCTGTCGCTGCTCGCGCTGAGCCATCTGCAGCAGCCGCGAACCGGGTTCGCCGAAGCGGTCGCCCGAGCAGCACCGGCGGTGGTGAACATCTACACCTCGGCGCGGGTACGACCGGCGTTCTGTGAGCGGCCGGAGTACAGCGACTGGTGTGATCGCATGTCGCGACGCACCGGTAATCAGGTGCAGAGCTCCCTGGGCAGTGGGGTCATCGTCCACAGCGACGGGTTCATTCTGACCAACAATCACGTGGTCGCGAACGCCGACGAGGTGCTGGTGGCCTTCCACAATGGCCAGGCGACAACGGCCACCATCATCGGCACCGACCTGGAGACGGACCTGGCAGTGATCAAGGTCCAGGCCAGCGGCTTGACGGCGATTCCCATGGGCAACAGCGATGCGGTCGCCGTCGGCGACGTTGCGCTCGCGATCGGCAACCCCTTCGGGCTTGGCCAGACCGTGTCGGCAGGCATCATCAGCGCCAAGGGACGTATGGGAATCACCGAATCGCCCTACAGCGATTTTCTGCAGACCGATGCGGCGATCAACCTCGGGAATTCCGGTGGCGCACTCATCAATGCGACGGGAGAGCTCATTGGCATCAATACGCTGATCTTCACGCGCTCCGGGGGCAGCGAGGGCATCGGGTTCGCGATCCCGGAGCGGCTGGCCATGAAGGTGTTGAAGCACCTCGTCGAGACCGGCGAAGTCATCCGGGGCTGGCTCGGCCTTGAGCTAGGCGCTGCGCCTGCGCCCGGGGCGCGTACCGGCTTGCGGGTCAACGCGGTGCTCTACGACGGGCCGGCCTATCGCGCCGGCCTGCGTGTTGGCGATCTGGTGCAGGCTGTGGACGGTGTTCCCGCCAGCGCTGCGGTGCCGGTCAGCCGGCAGATCGCGGATGCGGAACCCGGGCAGCGACTCAAGCTGGCGATCGAGCGCGGCGGCGAGACCCGGATCTTAGAGGCGGTCGCCATCGAGCGCCCCGCGCTGCGCCCGTAACTTCACAGAGAAGTTATACGCACCCACGTCTGCCTCGAAAGCGCCCGACGCGCGAGCGCAGTTGCTGACGCTAGCGCTCGCGATTGCGGTCGTAGCCGGGAATCCGCGCCCGCGCGGCTGCCGCGTGCGCGTGCAGCCCTTCACCGTCGGCGAGCACACCGGAAAGACGCCCGAGCGCATCAGCGCCGGCGGCGCTGAGCTCGATCAGCGAGCTGCGCTTGACGAAGTCGTACACCCCCAGCGGCGACGAAAAGCGAGCCGTGCCGAAGGTCGGCAGCACATGGCTCGGTCCAGCGACGTAATCGCCCATCACCTCCGCCGAGTACACGCCCAGGAACACGGCACCGGCATGGCGCAGCTCCGGCAGGAGCGCCCGCGGCGCCGCCACCGCCAGCTGCAGGTGCTCCGGCGCAATACGATTGGCGATCGCGACCGCCTGCGCGAGATCGGCGCAAACCATGAGCGCGCCACGCGCACCCAGCGACTGGCGGATCAGCTCCGCCCGCGGCTGCGCCGGCAGCAACTCGTCGATCGCGGCCGCCACCGCCTCTACGACCTGCGGGTCCGGCGAGACCAACAGCGCCTGGGCTGCTGCGTCGTGCTCCGCCTGGGAGAACAGGTCCAGCGCCAGCCAACGTGGATCGGCGCTGGCATCGGCAAGGATCAGGATCTCGCTGGGGCCGGCGATCGCATCGATCCCGACCTGGCCGTACACCAGGCGCTTGGCAGCGGCGACAAATGCGCCGCCTGGGCCGACGATCTTGTCCACCCGGGGCACCGGTTCACAGCCGTAGGCCAGGGCTGCAATCGCCTGGGCGCCACCCAGGGTAAAACCCTGGGTCACCCCGGCGAGGTGGGCCGCGCCGAGCACCAGCGGATTGCGCACGCCGCCCGGCGTGGGCACGGTCATGATGATCTCGCGCACGCCGGCGACCCGCGCGGGCACTGCGGTCATGAGCACCGTGGACGGGTACGCCGCCTGCCCCCCGGGCACGTAAACGCCGACCCGGTCCATGGGCGTGATTCGCTGGCCGAGTCGATTGCCGTACTCGTCCTCGATTTCGAAATCTTCCTGCCGCTGCGCGAGGTGGTAGCGCTCGATGCGGTCGTGCGCCTGCTGCAAGCTGTCGCGCTGCTCCGGTGACAGCGCGCGAAAGGCGGCCTCGAAGTCGGCGGGGGTCAGAGCGAGTTCCGCCAGCGAGGCCGCTTCGACGCGATCAAACTCGGCGGTGAGCGCGAGCAGCGCCGCCGGGCCCTCCTGCCGAACGCGCGCGATGATCTTCGCTGCAGCGTCGTTGACGGCACTGGACTCGGTGATGTCCCAGTGCAGCAGCGTTTCGAGGGCCGCGGCGAAACCCTCCCGCCGCGCATCCAGCCGGCGGAGCCAGGGCGCTGCGGCACTCACGACGAGAGCACCGCGCGCAGGTCGCACACAAAGCGTTCTACGGCGTCAAAGCGGGTCTTGGTCGCGGCCCGATTGACGATCAGCCGCGATGAGATCGCAGCGATCTCGTCGCGCGGCTCGAGCCCGTTCGCGCGCAGCGTATTGCCCGTGTCCACGATATCGACGATGCAGTCCGCCAGCCCCATGGCCGGCGCGATCTCCATCGCGCCGGAGAGCTTGATGATCGACACTTCGCGATGCTCGCGATCAAAGTGGGCGGCGGTACTGCGCACGAACTTGGTGGCGATCCGCAGCTTCTCGTCCGCGCCCGGCAGTTCCGCCCCCAGGGGCGCCGCGGTCATAAGCTTGCAGAGACCGATCTTCAGGTCGAGGCGCTCGTAGTAGCCCCCGGTCGAGGGATGCTCGAGCAATGTGTCCTTGCCGACCACGCCCAGATCCGCCGCGCCGTACTCCACGTAGGTCGGCACATCGGAGCCGCGAACAATCAGCAGCCGGTGTCCGCCGCTGCGCGTGTCGAATACGAGCTTGCGCGAGCGCTCGATATCTTCGGCCGGCTCAATGCCCATGCGCTGCAGCAGCGGCAGGCACTCCGAGAGGATGCGACCGCGATTGAGGGCGATGGTCAGTCCCATGATGTGTCCTAACTCTCCATTGAGCCCATCGGTCCGGCAGTCCTGCGAGACTGCGGCCAGTCCACAGCGCGCGTCAGGGCGCTTTCGAAACCCGTTGCGCCACAGCCCCGACCTGACCGAGCTTCTCCTCGATGGTCTCGTAGCCGCGGTCGATATGATAAATGCGATCGATCAGCGTGGTGCCCTGCGCGACCAGGGCAGCGACCACCAGGGAAAAGGAGGCCCGCAGATCCGTCGCCATGACCGGAGCCGCCTTCAGGTGCTCCACCCCCTCAACATAGGCCCGGCTGTGTCCCTCCAGGGTGATTCGGGCTCCGAGCCGGTTCAACTCCTGCACGTGCATGAAGCGATTCTCAAAGATCGTCTCCGTCACGCGGCTGGATCCCTCCGCAACCGCGTTCAGCGCCAGGAACTGCGCCTGCATGTCCGTCGGAAAGCCGGGATAGACGGCGGTCTCGATATCCACGGCCCGAGGCCGCGCACCATCCATGTCGAGCGCCAGGCTGTCATCGCCGACCATGATTTCGGCGCCGGTCATGCGCAGCTTATCGAGCACCGCCGTCAGCCGCCCCGCATCGGTCCCGGTCAGCTTGATCTGACCGCGAGTCGCCGCCGCGGCAATCAGGTAGGTCCCGGCCTCGACCCGGTCCGCAGGGATCGTGAATTCGCAGCCATGCAGCGACTCACTGCCACGCACGCGGATCTCCGACGTGCCATGCCCCTCGATGTCCGCGCCCATGGCGATGAGGAAATCGGCCAGGTCGACCACCTCCGGCTCCCGCGCCGCGTTGCGCAGCAGGGTTTCCCCGCTGGCCAGAACCGCGGCCATGAGCAGGTGTTCGGTTGCGCCGACGGTCACGATATCCATGCGGATATCGGCCCCGTGCAGCCCATCCGGTGCGCTCGCAATCACGTAGCCATCCTGCAGCTCGATCTGCGCGCCCATGGCGGTGAGCCCCTTGAGGTGCTGATCGACCGGTCGCGAACCGATGGCACAGCCCCCGGGCAGGGAGACTTTGGCCTCCCGCAGCCGCGCCAGCAGCGGCCCGAGCACCTGAAAGGAGGCTCGCATGGTCTTGACGAGCTCGTAGGGCGCGTAGATGCCGCGCTGCTGCGCCGCGCTGATCTCGACCGCCATCTTCTCGTCCACCACGACCTCGACCCCGAGGGTCCCCAGCAGCTCGAGCATGGTGGTCACGTCGTTGAGGTGCGGCACATTGCGAATCCGCACGGGCTCGGTGGTCAGCAGGGTTGCCGCCAGAATCGGCAGCGTCGAGTTCTTAGAGCCCGACACGCGCAGCGTGCCCGCGAGCGGTTTCCCGCCGGTGATCAGCAGCTTGTCCACGGCGCTCTAGCTGCCCGGAGTCTGGGTTTTGATCGTGACCGCGTGCAGGCTCCCGTCCGTGACGAACGCCCCGATCGCGCCGTACACAGCCTGTTGCTGCTTGACCCGGGACAGGCCGGCAAAGGCGCTGGAAGTGACCTGCAGCAATGCCCGGTTGCCGTCTAGCGCAATCTCGAAGGAGCCGTCCGGGAAGGTTGCCTGCAGCGCGTTGCGAAGCTGCGCTTCAATGCCATCCGTCATCGCTGGAAAAAGCCTGGTGGTTGATCAGGCTGCTGATTATCGCTCAGGCGCGGCCGCGATGGGCAGCACATCGGCCAATCCGGAAAACTCCACCACCTGGCGCAGCTCGGCGGAGAGGTCTGCAAAGCGAACCTCGCAGCCCGCACTGTCCGCCGCCCGGAACCAGGCGGTGAGCAGCGCAACGGCCAGGCTGTTGGTGGACTCGAGCCGGGACATGTCGAAAGTCAACGGCTCGCCGCCCGCTGCGGCGATGGCAGCTTCGCCCGCCTGCCGGGCGGTGGCGAAGGTTTCCAGCGAGACCGGGCCGCTGACGATGTGGGTGTTCACCGGGCCGCTACTACCGACCTGAGCGCCCTAACCTGCGCTGTCCTGGCTCGCCTCTACCACCGTCGCCCAGGCATCGATCACCTTGTCCAGATCGCCCCCGTAACGGCGATCTTTCATAGCGCTGGCGAACTGGCTGCGGAAGGTGAAGCCCATGTTCACGCCATTTACGACGAGGTTATAAATACGCCACTTGCCGCTCTTGCTCTGCCGCAGCTGGTAGACCACCGGGAACACGTCGCCGCCCGCCGTGCGGATCTCCATTTTGACGCGCTCACGCTTGGGATTATCGGGCTCGCGCTCGCGCGGCAGCACGGCGACCTCGCCCTCATTAAATTCGGTCAGCGCCAGCGAGTAGGTCTTGACCAGGCCCCACTTGAAGCTGTCGCGAAAGCGATCGCGCTGCTCCGGCGTCGCGCGCTTGTAGTGGGTCCCCATCACGCCGCGGGCGAAGACCTTGAAGTCAACAACGGGCGACAGCAGCGATTCAATCTCCTGGTAATAGCGCTCCGTATCCTCCTTGGCCCAGGGGCGGGCGGACTCCACGAAGTCGGTCAGGGCCTGGGTCGAACGCTCTACGACTTCGTGCGGCGAGCTGGTTTGCGCCACAATCTGTTCGACAGGATTGGGCTCGTCGACCGTCGCTTCGCTCACAGCGTCCTCAGCGCTCGCGCTGACCGCCACGGGCAGGAGCAACAGCAGGGTCAAAAACCGCTGCAGCGTCAGTTTTCTGTCGGCTTTTTTGTGGGCCCTACTGTCGGCCTTTCTGTCGGCCTTTCTGTTGGTCATACCCATTTTAAATCCTCCTGTGCGCGTGGCTTTTACTGCAGCCAATCGTGCCCGGACGCTGCGCGCCGGGCTGATCATGATCCCATTCGACTTACGAAATCGCCAATCAGCTTCTCGAGCACCAGCGCGCCCTGAGTGTCATCGATCGTGTCGCCATCGCCGAGCATCTCCTCGTCCGCGCCCGGGATGAGGCTGACGTAGCGGGCGCCGAGTATCCCCTCGGTCACGATCTGTGCGCCGGTGTCCATGCTCAGCAGGCCTGGCTGGCCCTGAATCTCGAAGGTCACCAGCGCATCGCCATACTCGAGGTCCACATCGATCATTGCGACCTCGCCGATTTTCACGCCCGCGACGGTGACCTTGGCGCGCTCCCGCAACCCGGCCACATCGTCGAAGCGCGCTTTCAGCAGGTAGCTGCCGGTGTCCGGGGCACTGGCAACGCCGCTGACCCGCAGTGCCAGAAAGGTCAGCGCCAACAGCCCGGCAAGCACAAAGGCGCCCACGCTGATCTCTACCGTTCGCATACGCATCAGGAAAAGTCTCCGTACATGCTGAGGGTTAGCAGAAAGTCCAGACCCAGGATCATGATGGACGAGGTCACCACCGTGCGCGTGGTGGCCTCGGAAATGCCTTCCGCCGTCGGCTCCGTATCGTAGCCCTGGAACACGGCGATCCAGGTCACCACCAGCGCGAACACCAGCGTTTTGAGCATACCTTTACCGACGTCCTGCCACAGGTTGACCACGTCCTGCATACCGGTCCAGAACGCGGCCTCATCGACACCCAGCCACCGCACACCCACGATCACGCCACCGTAGATCGCGACCACGTTGAAGATGGCCGTGAGCAGCGGCAGGCTGATAAAGCCCGCCCACAGCCGCGGCGCGACAATCCGGTGCAGCGGATCAACGCCCATCATCGCCATGCTGCTGAGCTGCTCGGTGGTTTTCATGAGGCCGATCTCGGCGGTGATGGCGCTGCCGGCGCGACCGGCGAAGAGCAGCGCCGTCACCACCGGCCCAAGCTCGCGCAGGAGCACCATCGCCAGCCCCACGCCGACCGCATCTTCGGCGCCGAAGCGCGCGAGCTGGGTGTAGAACTGCAGCGCGATGACCGCGCCGATAGAGAACGCCGACAGCGCGATGATCGGCAATGACAGAACGCCGACCTGATAGATCTGTTTGACCAGCAACCCAAGGTCCGCGACTCGGGGCAGCCCCCACAGCGCGGTCACGAACAGCACGCTGGCACGGCCCAAGTCCTCGAACCACCCCAGGGTGCTGATCCCGATGCGTCGCAGCAGCGTCAACATGCGCAGCGCCCTAGTGGCCGTTCCCGCCGAGCAGATCGTAGCGGTAGTCGTCGGCCGGGTAATGGAAGGGGACCGGGCCGTCGGGCTCGCCATTCATAAACTGGCGGACCTGGTCGGACGCGTGGGCGCGCAGTTCGTCCGGCGTGCCGTCACCGATGATCTTGCCATCGGCGATGATGAACAGATGATCAGCGATGCTGCGCGTCTCGTGGATGTCGTGCGACACGAGCAGCGACGTGGTCCGCAGCGCCGCATTCGACCGAGCGATGAGTCGCACCAGAATGCCCATCGCGATGGGATCCTGCCCGGTGAAGGGCTCGTCATACATGACCAGCTGCGGATCGAGCGCGATCGCCCGGGCGAGCGCCACGCGCCGCGCCATGCCGCCGGACAGCTGCGCCGGCATGAGATCACGCGCACCGCGTAAGCCCACGGCGTTGAGCTTCATGAGGACCAGATCGCGAATGCTGTCTTCGGGCAGCGCCGTGTGTTCGCGCAGCGGGAACGCCACGTTCTCGAAGACGCTGAGATCGGTAAACAGCGCGGAGGACTGGAACAACAGGCCAATGCCCTTGCGTAGCTCGAACAGCTCGGCGCGGGAGAGTTCGCAGATGTTCTGCCCGGCCACGTAGACCGCGCCGGAATCGGGCTGCACCTCGCCACCGATAATGCGCAGCAAGGTGGTCTTGCCAGTGCCGCTTGGCCCCATGAGTGCCGAGATTTTTCCTTCGGGCACAGCCATATTGATACCGTTGAAGATCACGCGGTCTCCACGGGAAAAAAACAGCTCGTGTATTTCAATGAGGCTCGACAACTCGCCTATGCTCTCCAGCAGTCATCACAGGCAGAAATGACCCGCGCACTTTAGCGCAATTGCCCCGGTAGCTTCTGAGGAATGATCACTCTAAAGTGCGCAACCACGTTACCAAACGCCCCGAGCCCTGCCTTTTGAATCCCCAACGCTGACATGTGGCTGCCCGTTCTCAGCCTGATTTTGGGTTTCATCACCCTGGTCTGGAGCGCAGATCGCTTCCTGTCCGGCGCCGCCGCGACCGCCACCAATCTGGGCGTGTCGAAAATGCTGATCGGTCTGACCGTCGTCTCCCTCGGCACCTCGGCGCCGGAGATACTGGTCTCCCTGGCCGCAGCGCTGGACGGCAATCCACTGCTCGCTGTGGGCAATGCCATCGGCTCCAATATCGCCAACATCGGCCTGGTGCTCGGCATCACCGCTCTGGTTGCACCCTTGCCGTTCTCCCAGGCCGTGCTGCGCAGCGAGCTCCCCTGGCTGCTCGGCGCCACGGCGTTAGCACTGTTTCTGCTGTTCGATCTGCATCTCACAGCGCTCGACGGGGTCCTGCTGCTGGGCGCACTGGTCCTCATCATGTACCGCCTGGTGCGTTCCCAACTCAATCCGCGCGCCACGAGCGCTGACGGCGACGTCGTCGCCAGCCTGGAAGACGAGCTCGACGAGCTGCCGGAGATGACGCCGGGGCAGGGCTGGTTCTGGCTCGTTCTGGGGCTACTCATCCTGATCGCCAGCGCCGAGCTGCTGGTCTGGGCAGCGACCAGCATTGCCTCGTACATGGGCGTCAGCGAGATGGTGATCGGTCTGACCATCGTCGCCATCGGCACCAGCCTGCCAGAGCTCGCGGCAACGGTCGGCTCCGCGCTCAAGGGTGACCCGGACATCGCCATCGGCAACGTGGTCGGATCGAACATCCTGAACATTCTCGCGGTCCTCGCTGTGCCCGCCCTGGTCGCGCCGACCCAGGTGGAAGCCATCGCGCTGTGGCGCGACTGCGGAATGATGCTCGCGGTTACCGCGATGCTGGCGCTGTTCGCTTATGCCATCAACTCGCAGCCGGTCATCACCCGTTTCGAAGGCACTGTGCTGCTGCTCGCCTGGGTTGGCTACAATCTGCTGCTGATCAATCAGGCCCGACCAATCGGGGTGTAGACCATGGCGCCACCCGCCGTGCCGCAGGATGTTCTGGAACGCGCCGCGAGGGTCCGACTTGCGGTGTTCGACGTGGACGGCGTCCTGACCGACGGCAAGCTGTACTACAGCGCCGACGGCGTCGAGACCAAAGCCTTTCATGTGCAGGACGGCAGCGCCCTTAAGATGCTGCGCGCGAGCGGGATCGAGGTCGCGATCATCACCGGGCGGAGCTCGCCGATGGTGGCCCGCCGGGCGCGGGAACTGGGGATCGAGCTGCTGATCCAGAACGCCGGCGACAAGGCGCAGGCGCTGACCGAGCTGCTCGCCACACGCCCGGCGCTTGCGCAGCTGCCCCTCGAGCACTGTTGCGCCATTGGCGATGACCTGCCGGATATCGCCCTGTTCGAACGCGTTGGCCTCGCGATCAGCGTCCCCAACGGACATCCCGCGGCCCGCCGGCGTGCCCACTGCGTGACCGAGACTGCCGGCGGCCAGGGGGTTGCACGGGAAGTCGCCGAGCTGCTGCTGCGCGCGCACGATCGCTGGAACTACCCCTGACCCTGCGCCTGGCACTGGTCCTCGTTCTCGGCGCACTCGCGCTGTGGTGGGCGCTGCGGGAAGCACCTCGGGAGCCGGCCGCGAGTGAGTTCCGCGAGCAGCTACTCGGGGAACCGGACCTGGCCCTGAATGAGGCCCGCATCCGCCAGTTCCGCGACAGCGGACGATTGAGCTATGAGCTGCTCGCGAGCAGCATCCGCCACTTCGAGTACGACGCAATCACCCGGCTGGTGACCCCGGACCTGACGATGTACGGCGAGAACACCCTGCCTTGGCGAACCACCGCCGGCCAGGGCTTCATCCGCAAGGAAATCGGTCCCGACAATGTGCCCGAAGACATGGTGTTCCTGCGCTCGCGGGTGGTGCTGCGACAGCGCCAGGACGATGGTCGCTTCATGACCCTCAAGACACCGCACCTGTATGTCTATCCCGACCGCCAATACGCCCAGACAGACCAGAGTGTTACCATCGATACCGATGTTGGCCAGACCAGCGCCGTCGGCATGGCTGCGGATCTGGCCCGGGGCCGCATCCGGCTGTCTTCGAGCGCTCAGGAACGAGTAACCACCGTTGTCGAGAGGGATCAGTTCAAATAGTGTCGCGCGAATGCGCGCACCAGCGCGGTTCGCGCTGCTCACCGTCGCGCCGCTGCTGGGCCTGCTCACGCTCGCGGGCGATGCCCGCGCGCTACCGGAAGACGCCGATCAGCCGATCAACATCCAGGCCAACGAGGGCGAGCTCGACCAGGTGAATCGCACCGGTGTCTATCGCGGCGACGTGCAGGTCGACCAGGGCACCCTACGCATCCGCGCCGACAAGATGACGGTCATCTACAAGGACCGGAAGGTGACTCGCATTACCTTCAACGGCAGCCCGGCCACTTACCAGCAGCAGCTCGACGCCGACGAGGCGATGGTATTCGCCAATGCCCGAACCATCGTCTACCACACGCAGAGCGAGCGGCTGGAGCTGCGCGGCCAGGCGACCCTGACACAACAGGGCAATCGAATGCAGGGCGACCGAATCGACTATGACATCGTCGCCGGACGGGTCGACGCGGAATCCAACGACAGCGGGCCGATCCGCATGGTCGTGGAGCCCGACCGGGCGCCCTAGCCGTGCCGGAACTCAAAGCCCAGAATCTGCGCAAGCAGTACGGCAACAAGGTGGCCGTGCAGGACGTCAGCCTGTCCATCCGCAGCGGCGAGATCGTCGGCCTGCTGGGGCCGAACGGCGCCGGCAAGACCACCTGCTTCTACATGATCGTGGGGCTGATCCGCGCGGACTCCGGCAACATCCTCCTCGATGAGCAGGACCTAAGCGACGCGCCGATGCACCGGCGCGCCCGCGCCGGGATCGGTTATCTACCGCAGGAAGCCAGTGTCTTCCGCAAGCTCAGCACCAAAGACAACATCCGGGCGATCCTGGAACTGCGTCGTGATCTGCGCCGCAGTGAGCGCGCGGCCAGGTTGACCGCGCTGCTTGAGGAGTTTCACCTGACCGCAGTGGCCAAGACCCTCGGCGAGCGGCTGTCCGGCGGCGAGCGGCGCCGACTGGAGATCGCCCGGGCCCTGGCGAGCGAGCCATCCTTCATCCTGCTCGACGAGCCCTTCGCCGGCGTTGACCCGATTTCCGTGGGTGATATCCAGGCTGAAATTCGCGATCTGGCAAAGCGCGATATCGGGATTCTCATCACAGATCACAGCGTTCAGGAAACCTTGGATATTTGTGATCGGGCCTACATCGTCCATGATGGCCTGATCATTGCAGATGGCGATTCGCAGGCCATACTGGCTAATGAAACGGTACGCAAAGTCTATCTAGGGGAAAACTTCAGGCTGTAGCCCTGCGCGGCACGCAGCCCGGACAAGCTCGTGGCACTGAAGCAGGGACTGCAACTTAAGCTCGGTCAGAGTCTGACCATGACGCCGCAACTGCAGCAGGCGATTCGCCTGCTGCAGCTCTCGGCGCTGGACCTGCAGCAGGAGATTCAGGAGGTGCTCGAGGCCAACCCCATGCTCGAGCTCGAGGACGAG
>JBCDIK010000123.1:0-11792 GCA_038749065.1 Pseudomonadota bacterium
ACCGAGTTCACCTACCTGGTACAGGACGATGTGGACTCCGCCGCTGCCGTGAACACGGTGCGGATCGACGTGCGCGAACCGCCAGCCCCGGCGACGCCGCCGACCCCGGGCGAAGTGGCCGTGACCTTCGATCTGGCGACAACGCCCCTCGAGCAGGCCAACGGCGTCACGCCGAACGTGCTGATCATGATGGATGACTCCGGTTCTATGGACTGGAACATCACGACCCAGGGCGAAGCCAATGACGGGGTGATTCGCCTTTCGAATGAGTCGATTGCGACGGAGAATCAAGCGGCGATCAGCTACCCCTATCTGTGGCCCCTGGCGGACAACAGCTATCTGGACTTCTACTTCAGCGGCCTCTCGGCGGTCACTGAAGAAACCCTGCGCTCTGACCCGACGAATTTCGACGGTAACCAGTACGGCGCCTGGCGGTCTGCGAATAGCGCGTTCAATGCGACGTATTACAACCCGGAACTGCGATACACGCCCTGGGTCGGCTTCGACAACCTCAACGTGGTCTTCGCGGACGCGGTGCCCACGGCGGCGCGGCTGAATCCAATCGATCCGTCGACGACGATCGATCTGACCCAGGAGATTACCTACATCTCCTACCTGATTCCGATCTGGGCGACCACCGGTGGCAACGTCTTCAGCATCTTCAACACGACCTATATTCCGCACTACTACACGAGCAGTGCGACCGGCGTGCCGGATTGGGATGACAACCTGACGGAGCCCGTGGGCGGTGATGCAGGCATTCCGGGATTGGTAGAGATCTGTGCGCCTGCCGCGACCAACTGCGCGGGCCCTGGCGACGGGGTCTACGTGGGCAGCGAAGCGCGGACCGACTGCGCGAACCCGCTGCAATGCACCTACGACGAGGAGATTCAGAACTTCGCCAACTGGTTCCAGTACTACCGCAAGCGGGAGTTCGTGGCCAAGGCGGCCGTCGCCAGCGTGCTTGAGGACGTGAACGACCTGCGTGTCGGCTACGAAACGCTGAACCAGCGAGCCTCAGTGAACGTTGAGGAGATGAACGATCTGACCTCAGAAGGCCACAAGAAGCTGCTCTACGACAGCGCCTTCGGCGTCAACTCGATCAGCGGCACACCGCTGCGCGACGCGCTGGAGCGGGCCGGTGAGATCTATCGGTGTACGGACACGAACCGGACCTGTCCGGTACTGCCGGCCCCCGACGGGACCTGTCAGCAGAACTTCACGCTGCTGTTCTCCGACGGCTTCTGGAACGGGGCCGCCGGGGTCTCCGGCGACCAGGACGCAGACCTCCTGGGGAACCCCTGGGACGGCGGACTCTATGCCGACGGTCGCAGCGACACGCTGGCCGATACGGCGATGTTCTATTACAAGACGGACCTGCACACGAACCTGGAGGACCGGGTGGTCCCGACCTCCCGCGACCGAGCGGCCCGGGTCACCGGCGAGTTCGATGACGGCGATCGTATGCACCAGCATATGAAGACCTTCACCATCGCCTTTGGCGTCGAGGGATCGCTCGATCCGACCTCGATCCCGTCAGACCCGACGACGGCGTTTACCTGGCCGGACCCCTTGAGTTCCGACTCCGCGAAGGTCGACGACATGCTCCACGCAGCGGTCAACGGTCGGGGCGAGTTCCTCAGCGCCGCCAACGTGGTGGACCTGCGCAACGCGGTACAGGATGCCTTTGATGAGTTCAGCGACGCGCAGTCTTCGACTTCGGCAGCGTCCTTCAACAGCACCTCGCTGCGGGAAGGCACGCTCCTGTATCGGGGCTTCTACGACCTCGAGGACAGCACCGGTGAACTGACCGCCAGTGCCGTTGACGATGCCGGTGTCGTGTCCGCAGTCCCCACCTGGCGTGCGACGGAGCAGCTGGCTCCGGAAAACAAGCCCGCGGCGCAGCGACTGCTCGTGACCTATGACGCCCTCGCCCGGGACGGGATCGCCTTCGATACCGCAGAGCTGAACGGCGATCAGCTTGCGGCGCTGACGCCCGCTCAGGTGGACTTCCTGCGCGGCGGGCAGGGTCAAGAGAGCCAAAATGGCGGGACCTTCCGGGATCGCACCTCGAGCAAGCTGCTCGGAGACATCGTGCACTCGAGCCCGGTGTTCGTTGGCGAGCCGCGCGGCTTCAACCGCGATCAGGCGCCGTACCCGACGGGGACCGGCAACCTGTACTCGGACTTCCGCGAGCTGCGGGCTGAGCGTACCCCCATGGTCTACGTGGGCGCGAACGACGGCATGCTGCACGGGTTCTCGGCGGCAACGGGCGAAGAGCTGTTCGGCTACCTGCCCAACATAATCATCGACGACACCGCGCGCTTTGCGAGCGAGGCCGGTGAGCTGACCGATCCGTTCTACTCACACAACTACTACGTGGACCTGACGCCGCGCATCAACGATGTCTTCATCAAGCAGAGCGCAACTTCCAGCGCCAGGAGCTGGAACAGCGTGCTGGTGGGTGGCCTGGGCGCCGGCGGCAAGGGCTACTACGCGCTCAACATCACTAACCCGACCACCGCTTTCAGCTCGCTGTCGAACGCGGAAGACGTGGTGCTGTGGGAGTTCACGGAAGAAGACGACACCTATCCGGTGGAAAGCGACGGCACGCCGCTGGGCGGCGCGGTTGGCGCGATCACGGATCCCGATGGTCGGCCTGTGAAGGACCTCGGCTACGCGCTGTCCCTGCCGACGCTGGCGATGAGCAACGCAGAAGACGGTGGCGAGAAGGCCTGGGTGGCGCTGTTCGGCAACGGCCCGAACAGCACCGCGGGTATTGCCAAGCTGTTCGTCCTGTTCATCGAAGAAGGGCTCAATGGCTGGAGTGACGCTGGCGATTTTGTCAAGATCAGTACGGATCGTGGTGTACCCATCAGCGATCCGCCGGAGCTCATTGGTTACCCGAATGGCCTCGGTAGCCCGACGGCGGTGGATGAAGACCTGAACGGCACCGTCGATCTGGTCTACGCCGGCGATCGCCTGGGTAACCTGTACCGCTTCGACCTGCGTGATCCGAACCCGGATAACTGGGAGGCGGTGCTGATCTTCACGGCCAGCTACGACAACAACGGCACCGTTGAGCGGCAGCCGATCCTGGAGCGGCCGCTGGTGCTGCCGCACCCGACCCAGGATGGCTTCCTGATCACCTTCGGTACCGGCAGCTATGTGACCGACGATGACGCCAGCGATGACACGATTCAGAGCATCTACGGCATCTGGGACATCGGCACCGGCGCCAGTCCGGTCACCGCATCGTCCAACACCAAGGAGCTGCGGCTGGTCGAGCAGACCATTACCAACATCGTCGACGATACGGTCACCCCGGCGCTCACCCGACGGGTGCCCTCGGATCTGCCGGTCAACTACCGCACGGAAACCTCCGGGCTGGTCGGTGTGTTCGGCTGGTATATCGATCTCGACATGCCGCGGGCGACAACCACGACCCAGGGCGCGATCAATACCGATACGTCGGGCCAGGCGCCGCCGGATGCCCAGTTCCCCGGTGAGCGGGCGGTGCGCCGCTTCCTAGTGCGCAACGGCAATATCATCACCTCGACGGTGCTGCCCAGTAATGGCCAGGCCTCGTGCTTCGGCACCCGGCCGGGCGCCATCCTGCTGTTCAGTGCCGCCAGCGGTGGTGTTGCCAGCAGCCCGACCATCGATTTCAACCGCGACGGGGTGATCGATGAAGGGGACTTGGTCGACACAGGCACCGGCCTCTACGCCGGCGGCGTGCTGCTCAACCAGAATGATCTGGACGGATCGCTGGTGGATCTGTCCACGCTCGGCGGCCAGGGCGATACGGACTTTCTGTTCATCTCCGGCGGTAATGACACGGTCTCCGTTCGCATCGAAGACGTGAATGACCCGAGAACCGGTCGGCTGTCCTGGAGCGAACTGGTGAATGAAGACTGAGGCGGAGGCAACAGCGATGTACAAGCGAACCTTTCGAGCCGTAGTGACGGCGCTGCTCCTGCTGGGCAGCCTGTTTGGCGGCGCCGGTACCTGGGCCCAGGACTCCGTCTTCGAGCGCAGCGGCGGCAACGCCCACGATGCGGGTCGCATTGAGCAGGTCAACTTTGCCAACGGCACGTTGATCATCGATGGGCTGCGCTACTGGGCAGCCCACGACATCACCGTAGAGATCAATGACTCCTACGGGGCGCTCACCATGCTGCGGCCAGGCATGTATGTGCGGATGTTCTACCGCATGAAGCCCGGCGGGCAGCGCGAGCTGTATCGCCTCGAAGAAGAGACGGACCGCGCCCGGCACCACGACACCTAGGGTCGCCGGCGACCGCTGGCGGACTCAGCAGCTCAGGGGGCGCCCCAGTGCGTCCTCGACCACGCCGTCGCCATCTGAGTCTTGGCTCAGGCGGGCTCGACCGCCGGCGTTCAGCACCACCTGCCGGGCCAGCCGGACATCGCCGCTCGGCGGGCACCAGGTGAAGCTGCCGTTCTGCCAGTCCGTCATGCCGTTGCTGCGAAAGCGCAGGTAGCTGCGATTCCGAAAGGCCCGCCAGCGCACCCGGGCCCCGCTGTGCCAACCGGCATCACGCCGGTAGATTGGATCAAGGCGGTCCAGGCGGCCGTTGCCGTTGCGATCACCGAACAGCAGGGTGCCCAGGTGCCAGTCATCGCGTCCCGCGCAGCGGGCTTCCGGGAGCGTGCTGTCGCTCGCGCACAGGACGACCGAGCGGTTGCGCAGCACCGCGGTCGCCCGGGCCTGATTCACCAGGGCGATCATGCGGTTCAGCCCGGCCGCGGCTCGGTGCTGGTCGGCCAAAGCGGTGAAGGCAGGCAGGGCGAGTGTGAGCAGTACGGCCGCGGTGGCCAGAACCCCGAGCAGCTCGATCAACGTGGCGCCTGAGGTGCGCGCGCTCGCAGGTGGCGCGTTCGCAGAATGCCCCCGGCCCCGGGTGGTCGGTTGCCGCCAGGGGGTGGTAGGGGGGCTTGCCATGGACCCAGCATGGGGCGCCGCTGCTCGCGCCGGCAGCGGTAAAGGGCGCAGAAGGGGGTGCTACTCCAGCTCGAGTTTCTTGAGGCGATAGCGCAGGGCCCGGAAGGTGATCCCGAGCTGCTTGGCTGCGGCTGTCTTGTTCCAGCGGGTGGCTTCCAGCGCATCCGTGATCAGCTTGCGCTCGATTTGCTCGAGCTGGGTTTCCAGCGACACCCCATCGGCCAGCGTAATCCCTTCGGCCGGGTCCGCAGGTGCCTCGGCGGTGGACGTTGGCGCCGGTATCGCCGCCGGAGCGACGTCGGGCGCCGCAGTGGCGATGCCCGTTGCAGCGGACGCTGCGGCTGCAGCGCCATCACCGTCACTGAGCTGCAGGTCGCCGGCATCGATGCGGTCGCCATCACAGAGAGTGAAGGCGCGTTCCAGAATGTTCTCGAGCTCGCGCACGTTGCCTGGAAAGCTGTAGCTGCGCAGTGCGGCCACGGCGGCGTCGCTGAGCTTCGGCGCCGGCGCATCGTAGTCCTGCGCAAGGCGCGCGAGGATATGCTGCGTGTGCGCCAGAATGTCTTCTGCCCGCTCACGCAGGCTGGGGATCGGCAGTTCGATCACGTTTAATCGGTAGAACAGGTCCTGACGGAAGCGACCGGCGGCCACCTCCTGCGCCAGGTCCTTGTGGGTCGCTGACAGGATGCGCACGTCGATCGGATCTTCGCTGTGCGCCCCGACGCTGCGGATGGCTTTCTCCTGAATGGCGCGCAACAGCTTCACCTGCATGGACAGCGGCAGGTCGGCCACTTCATCCAGGAACAGCGTGCCGCCGGTGGCGGCCCGGAACAGGCCCTCCTTGTCTGAATTTGCGCCGGTGAAAGAGCCTTTGACGTGCCCGAAGAACTCGCTCTCCATCAGCTCGCCGGGAATCGCGCCGCAGTTGACCGGCACGAATGGCGCATCGCCACGCGGGCCCTGCTCGTGCATCAGGCGCGCCGCGACTTCCTTCCCGGAGCCGCTCTCGCCGCTGATGTAGATGGGCGCCTGGCTGCGTGCGAGCTTGGCGATCTGCTTACGCAAGCGCTCCATCGGTGCCGACTCGCCGATGAGCGCGGTGGCACTGTTCGCAGCGGTGGTCTGCGGGGTGATCTTCAGCGCCGTGTCGACGATCTGGCGCAGCTGCTCCAGATCGACGGGCTTCTGTACGAAGTCGAAAGCCCCATGCTTGAGCGCGCTGATGGCCGCGTCCATGCTCCCGAAGGCGGTAATGACGGCGACCGGCAAGCCCGGCTGCTCCTCGGCCAGGTGGGCGACCAGGTCCATGCCATCGCCGTCCGGCAGCTGCAGATCGGTCAGGCAGAGATCGTAGTCGTTGGCCGCCAGCAGGGAGCGGGCGGTGGCGAGATCGGGCGCGGCGTTCGTGTCCAAGTTCATTCGGCCGAGCGTGATCTCCAGCAGCTCGCGGATGTCCGGCTCGTCGTCAACGATCAGGGCGCGTTTGGCCTGCATGTTGATGTCCCTTCAACGTACCCGGTACCAGTGGCAGCCAGGCAGCTAGTGTGTGATCCGGTCCGGATGCGCGAAGTTTATGCGGAAGCAGCTACTGCCCTGCTCGGTCCGCTCGTAGCTCAAGCGCGCCTGGTTGGCCTCGCAGAGCTCCTTCGAAATATACAGCCCCAGTCCGGTTCCCTTGTTTTCAGTTGTGAAGAACGGCTCGAACAGATTGTCGGCTTGCTCTTCGCTGACGCCCGGCCCTTCATCGATGATGTTCAGAAAGGGGCGATCCGTGCGTTCGTCGAGCCCGCCGTGGAGCGCGATCCACTGGCGTCCAGTCTCCTGTTCGCTGTAGCGCACGCCATTGCCGACCAGGTTTGTCAGAACCTGCTGCAGTTGGCTGATGTCGACCCGTACCTCCGCATCAGATGGATTTACCCGAACCTCTATGATCGCGTCTGGGTGCCCAGACTCTTTGAAGGTGGTCACAAAATCTTCGAGCATCTGCTCCATGCGCACCCGCAGGGGCATGGGCGGCTTGCGCCGGGAGAGCTCCAGCACATTCTGCACGACGCCGTTCATACGCTGGGCGTGGCGATGGATGATCTCGGTCAGACGGCGATCACCCTTGTTCAGCGCTTCCGACTCCTGCAGAAGCTGGGCGGCGTGGTCCATGGCGGACAGCGGATTGCGGATCTCGTGGGCGATGGATCCCGACAGCCGGGCCAGGGACTGCAGCTTGAGCTGCTGGGCCTGCTGCTGAATCTCGCCGGTGTCCTCGATGAAGATCGTCACATCGCCACCGGGATCGTCGCTGCGCACCGGAAAGAAGTTGATGCGGATTTCCGGCGTATCGAAGGCGGACTGAAAGGGCGGTGGCCGGTACTGCGTGTTGCTGCGCCACTGCTGCAGCCGCTCGAGGAGCGCTTGCGGCAACCGAGCCATGCCCGACTGATCGGACATGGCCAGTAGCTTCAGCGCCGAGCTGTTGGCCATGCGGACCGCGTCGTCCGGGTCCACGAGAATGATGCCCGTGCGCATGCGCTGCACGATCTGGCGGTTGATGCGCTCGAGGTCGGCCAGCTCCGCCGCCTGGGTCAACGCGCGCAGATCGTTCTCGCGTAGCCGCCGCGAGAAGAACGCGATGGTCAGCGACGTCAGGAAGTACAGAATCCCAAGGATGCCGGCCTGAAAGTAGTCGTTGCTGCCGTGGCTGAGGCCCAGGTAAAACTCTTCGTAGAGCACGGCGATGGCGGCGATGGCCGCGATCAGCGTGCTGCGGCGGCCCGTCACAATGATCGCGCCCACGGCCACAGCGATCAGGATGAGCCCACCCAGGCCACTGGGCACCCCGCCGCAGAAGTACATCAGCAACACCAGCGCGATGATGTCCAGAACGACGAGGGAGAAGGCGAGCAGCGGTTGCTCAGTGATGCGCCGGGGAATGGCCTGCAGCACCAGTACGGCGAACAGGTTCACGCCGGTGTAGATCAGCAGGCCGAGGGTAAAGGCGTCAGGATGGAGACTGCCCAGCCGGGTGATGACCTGGCTCTGGGTCGCCAGGAGCAGCAGGATCAGGCCGGCGAAGACCCGGTAGTAGCCGTAGACCCGGAGCAGGCCAACGGTGAGCTCTGAGCGGCGGCGCCGCAGCTCTTCGGTCAGTTCAGCCCGAGGCATTCAGAGCCGCTTTGGTGCTCGGGGTCACGAGCTTCAGCGGCGGCGGAACATCCGGGCGATCGAGCAGGCCCAGGGTCATGAGGTTGACCCAGGACCGGTCCCGATTCTTGATGGCCTCGGCCAGCACCAGGTCACCGCTGTCATCGAAGGCGGGGTAGTTCGGAAAGTTGAGTGCCAGGACGCGCAGATTGCTGTTTGCGGCGTCGGTCAGGCCGAGCTTGAAGTTGGCTTCGACCGCCAGCGCCAGCGCATCGGGAACCGCCGTGGACCGGCCGTAGTTCTCGATCACGTAGCGGGCCCGATTGTTGGCCGCGACGTACGCGCCGCGCCGCAGGTAGTAATCCGCCACGTGCAGCTCGGCGCGCGCCAGCATGTTGCGCAGGAAAATCATTCGCTGCTTCGCATCAGGCGCGTAGCGCGAGGTGGGGTAGCGAGCAAGCAGCTGCCCGAAGTCCGCGTAGGATTCCCGGGCGCTGGTGATGTCCCGCTTGGCGGCGTCGGTCTTGAAGAACCGGTCCATGAGCCCCGTGTTCTTGTTGAAGGCCGACAGGCCCTTCAGATAGTAGGCGTAGTCCACGTCCGGGTGCTGCGGGTGCAAACGGATAAACCGGTCTGCCGCGATCCGCGCGGCGTCGTGATTGAATCCCATATAGCGCGCATAGATCAGCTCCAGCTGCGCCTGCTCGGCGTAGCGCCCGAAGGGAAAGCGCGCTTCGAGCTGTTCCAGTCCCTGCACGGCGAGATCGTAGTTGCCGCTGCGCAGGCTGCGCTGCGTGTTCCGGTACAGCAGCGCTTCGGTGGTATCCGGGTCCAGCTCCTCGGCCTTGTCGTCCTTGTCCCCGCCGAAGGGCCAGAGCATGCAGCCGGGCGCGCCAAGGACCGCCAGCAGGAGGAGGGCGCTGCTACACTGGCGGGCGAACGATCGGCTGGGCCGGCTAGACGGTGTGTCGGACATACATCAGGTTCCGTAAGTTGGCGCTAATGTAATGATTTCCCTGTCTCGCGCAAGTTCCGCACCGGGGTTGCCAGGTGGGCCTCATTCTGGCGCCAGGGAGAGACGCCGTGGCTGAAGCGGCGGATGCGCCCCTGGAACAGGCGGTCCCGGCGGAGCTCGGCGGGTCCCGGCTGGACCAGGCGGCCGCGGCCCTGTTTCAGGGTTACTCCCGCTCGCTGCTCAGCCGCTGGATCCGCCTGGGCGCGCTCACCGTGGATGGCGCCGTGGCCAAGCCCAAGGCGCGTCTGCGCGGGGGCGAGCGACTGCGGCTGAGCGTGACCGAGGTCCCCTACGAGAACTGGAGCGAGCCCCAGGCCATGCCCCTGGCGGTCTGCTACGAAGATGAAGACCTGCTGGTCCTCGACAAGCCAGCCGGGCTGGTGGTGCATCCGGGCGCCGGCAATGTCGACGGCACCCTGGTTAACGGCCTCCTGGCCTACCGGCCTGGCCTCAAGGACCTGCCCCGGGCAGGGATTGTGCACCGGCTCGATAAGGACACCAGCGGCCTCATGGTGGTGGCCGGCAGCCTGCGGGCGCTGTCGGGCCTGAGCGAGGCGATCAGCGCCCGCCAGGTCGCCCGGCACTACCGGGCGCTCGCCCTGGGAGACCTCGCCACAGCGCAGTGGATCGATGCGCCCTTAGGGCGCGATCCGCGCCAGCGCACCCGACAGGCGGTGCGTGCGGATGGCCGCCCGGCGCGGACGCAGGTGCTGCCGCAGACCCGCCTGGGCTACGCCACGTTGGTCGAGGCGCGGCTGGAAACGGGTCGCACGCACCAGATTCGCGTGCATCTGGCCCACCTTGGGCACCCGCTGCTCGGTGATCAGCGCTACGGCGGTCGCTGGCCGGTCCGAGGCTTGCCGGCGCGAAGCGACCTGGCGCTCGCGGGCGAGCTGAGTGAGGCGCGCCGCGCGGCCCTGGCTGCCTTTCCGCGGCAGGCCCTGCACGCGGCGGAACTGGGGCTGGCGCACCCGGTCAGCGGCCGGGCGCTGCGCTTCAGCGCGCCGCTGCCGGCGGACTTTGCCGGGCTGCTGACACAGCTGGAATCGCGTTCTTGAGCGCCGTGCCGAGTTTTTCGGCGCTGGCCGATGATCCCTGTGTGCTCCGCGCTCGGGCGCAACCGGTTCGGGGGGGCGTCGTGCATCTGGCGCAGACCACCGGTGCAGCGCCGGGCACCGCCATCGCATCTGGCGGCTATGGCGCCTGCAACCTGGGCGATCACGTGGGCGATGTGCCAGAAGGGGTGGCGGTCCGCCGCGAAGGGCTGCGAGCGCGACTGGGCGTCTCCGCCATCGGCTGGCTGGAACAGGTGCACGGCACGGCAGTGCAGGAGGTTCGCGAGCCGCTACCGCCGACAGTGGCGACAGCGGATGCGCAGTGGACGCGGACGCCCTCGGTTGCGCTCGCCATCATGACCGCGGATTGCCTGCCGATCCTGGCGTGGAGCCTCGAGGATCGCTGGGTGGCGGCGATTCACGGGGGCTGGCGCGGGCTGGTGGGTGGCGTGATCACCGCGACGCTGCGCTCGCTGGCGGAGGCGGGGAGCAACGTTCACAGCCCCTGGCAGGCCTGGCTCGGCCCGGCGATCAGTGCCCCATGCTATGAGGTGGATGCCCCGGTGCACGACGCGGTCCAACAGCGGCTGCAGCGGCATCTGCCGCGGGCGTCGATGAAAGCTGTCCTGCTGCCAGGCAGAGCGCCCGATCGCTGGCAGCTTGATCTGGTCGCGCTGGCGCGCGCGGAACTGGGCGTGCTTGGCTGCGCTGCGGTCTGGGGTGGGACGGAGTGCACGGCAAGCCAGCCACACTATTACTCCTATCGGCAGGCCAATCGCGTTGGGCCGCAGCCCTGCGGGCGCCAGGCGAGCCTGGTCTGGCGCGCGCCCGAAGGCTAGCGCGGGTCCTGGGCCTCAGCAGTTGTCGATCACGCCCTGCTGGGCCGCCTGAATCCGGGCCTGGCGATCTTCTTCTCGCATCACGATCTGCGAGCCGTCTTCCTGAGTCAGGCGGATGCGGCCGCGGGCGGATAGCTTGCTCAGCAGCGAGCGGGAGCGTTCACAGTTGTCCCGGCGGGCCGCGGCGTAGGCGGCTTCGCGCTCCG
Source organism: Pseudomonadota bacterium (assembly GCA_038749065.1). Taxonomy (GTDB): domain Bacteria; phylum Pseudomonadota; class Gammaproteobacteria; order Pseudomonadales; family Azotimanducaceae; genus CALHVX01. The sequence continues at coordinate 11,214 of JBCDIK010000123.1, forward strand.
CTTCCTTGGCCTTGAGCTCGTCAAGCATCTTCTGCTGTTGCGCCGTGAGGGCCGCGCTGTCGGTATCTGCCGCTGCGCTGGCGGTGGCCGCTGCAGGGGTCGATGGTGCCGGTGCCCGGCTGGCACGGCGGGCGCGCGGTGAGCTGCCGGCGACCTGCACGGCCTCAACGCCCGGCGGCTTCTGCTGGGTGTAGTTCACCACGCCGTTCGCATCCACCCACCGGTAGACGTCAGCGGCCTGGAGCGCGGGCGCAATGCCGGCGAGCGCGCCCAGCAGCAACGCAGTCGCCGCCCTGCGGCTGAGGGGGCGGGCGAGGGTGCGAAGGGCCGTGATGATCGAGTTCATGCTGTCGTGGCTGCGCTGTCCTGTTCGCGACATGGTACGTGAGCGCGGGAGTTGTTCCCATGTGACCGACCCCGCTGCAGGTGAGAGCTGCGTCTCATTCGTTGACATCATTCGCCGCGGTCTAAACAATACCCGGCTCTTTTTTTGACGGTCGGCCCTCGCCCCCCGGGGGCTGCCGCCGACCCCAGGTTATTCACGGAGTACAACCATGACCGAGCGGCTCTCCGGCGGCG